>JAEZCD010000196.1 GCA_023430145.1 Pseudomonadota bacterium | reverse complement strand
CTGCGATCGTCGCCTGGCTGCGCGGCTGAGCGTCGCCTTCCGTCAGGACTCGTTCCGCGGGCGCACGACGGCCTTGCCGCGCATCGATTCGAACGTGCTCCGCGTGAGCGCCGGCTCGGCGCTCTCGGCGCGATGAGGCGGAGGCGCGAGCGGCTCGGTCGCCTCGACGCTCGGAGCAGGCGATCACGCACCGCATCACCATCCGCCGGCGCGCGGACATCACGGCCGCGCACCGCTTCACCGAGGACGCCCGCGTGTTCGAGATCCGTGCCATCGTCGATCCCGCCGAGGCCGGCCGCTACCTCGTCGTCGAGGCCGAGGAGACGCGGCCGTGAGCGCCGCCCTCGCCTTGCGCGCGGCGATCCGCACCGCGCTCGTCGCCGACGCCACGCTCGTCGCGCTGCTCGGCGGCCAAAGCGTCTACGACGACGTGCCGAGGGGAGCGCGCCCGCCCTACATCGTGCTCGCCGAGCATGCCGCGCGCGACGAGTCCACCGGCACCGAGACGGGCGAGGAGCACCAGGTCACGCTGCATGTCTGGTCGCGCCAGGGCGGGCTGAAGCAGGCGCTCGAGATCGCCGAAGCCGCGACCGCGGCGCTGCTCGGCGCGAGCCTCGCGCCGGCCGGGCACCGGCTCGTCAATTTCGCCTGGCTCGCGACCGAGTCCCGCCGCGAGCCGGACGGCCGCCACCGCTTCCTCACCCTGCGCTTCCGGGCGGTGACCGAGCCTGTCTAGCCGCTCCTCGTCATTGCGAGCGCAGCGAAGCAATCCAGTCTTCTCTTAAGGGGCCCCGAAGCTGGATTGCTTCGTCGCTGGCGCTCCTCGCAATGACGCACGAGTGGCTCCGTTCGTCTCAGGAATACAGATCAGGGAAAGCACAATGGCCGCGCAAAAGGGAAAAGACCTGCTGCTGAAACTGGATGACGGCGCCGGAAACTTCGTCACCGTCGCGGGGCTCCGCTCACGACAGCTGACCTTCGACGCCGCCACCGTCGACGTCACGAACGCCGAGTCGGCAGGCCGCTGGCGCGAGCTTCTGGCCGGCGCGGGCGTCAAGCGGGCGAGCGTCTCGGGCTCCGGCGTCTTCAAGGACGAGACCTCCGACGAGGAGGTGCGCGGTCTGTTCTTCGACGGCGAGATCCGCGACTGGAAGATTCTGGTGCCCGATTTCGGCACGGTCCGGGGCCCGTTCCAGGTGACGAGCCTCGACTATCGCGGCGATCATCTCGGCGAGGTCGCCTTCGACCTGTCGCTGGAGTCGGCGGGTGCCCTCACCTTCAGTGCCGCCTGAGACGTCGCCATGGCCAATCTGCACCGCGGCGAGATTCTCGCCGAGCTCGGCGGCCGGCCGATGCGGCTCGCCCTGACGCTGGGCGCCCTCGCCGAGCTCGAGGCGGCGTTCGGCGCCGAAGATCTCGTCGCGCTCGCCGAGCGCTTCGAGCGCGGCCGGCTGTCGGCGCGCGATGCGACAAAAATCCTCGGCGCGGGCCTGCGAGGCGCCGGCGCCGACATCGCCGACGAGGAGGTGGCGCGCCTGCCCTGCGAGGACGGCGCGGCGGGCTATCTGCGCATCGTCGCGCGGCTGCTCGCGGCGACGTTCGGTGCGGCTGCGGATGCCGGCCCGGGAGGTCCGGCCGGCGCGCGCCCTACGGCACGGTAGCGGCCTTTCCCTGGGAGGCGGCGATGCAGCTCGCCTTCGGACGCCTCGGGATCGCGCCGCGCGATTTCTGGGCGATGACGCCACGGGAGCTCGCCGCCGCCGTGCGCGGCGCGTTCGGGATCGGCGCGCAGGAGCCGCTCGGCCGCGAGGGGCTCGAGGGACTGATGCTGCGCTATCCGGATTGATACATCGCCAGCCGGCAGCCCCTCGGGCGCAGCGTCCCCGGCCCCTCGTCATTGCGAGGAGCGAAGCGACGAAGCAATCCAGCTTTCTGGCGCTGCAAAGGGAAGCTGGATTGCTTCGCTGCGCTCGCAATGACGCGGAGATGTGTGAGGGCCTCGCCGTCATTGCGAGGAGCGAAGCGACGAAGCAATCCAGCCTTCTGGCGCTGCAAAGGGAAGCTGGATGCTTCGCTGCGCTCGCAATGACGCGGAGATGTGCGAGGGCCTCGCCGTCATTGCGAGGAGCGAAGCGACGAAGCAATCCAGCCCTCTGGCGCCGAAAAGAGAATCTGGATTGCTTCGCTGCGCTCGCAATGACGGAGAGGCTCGTCATTGCGAGTTGGGCACCGGCCTTTGGCTTCGCTGCGCTCGCAATGACGAAGAGCGTGTGACCCGCGTCACACCGGGTGGACAGGAGAAGCCCCCATGGACGAGCCCGCCCTCGACGTCTCGCTGTCCCTCGACACGGAGGGAATCCGTCGCGAGGTGGCGAGCGTCTCGACGCTGGCGCGCGGCATGGGCACGGCGCTGACCGGCGCCTTCCGCAGCGCCATCGTCGACGGGACGTCGCTCGGCGAGGTGCTGCGCAACCTCGCGACGCGCATCTCCGACCTCGCGCTGTCGGCCGCCCTGAAGCCGGTGGACAACATCCTCGGCGGCATCATCCAGCGCGGCATCGGCACGGCCGCACCGACGGCGTTCGCCCGCGGCGGCGTGATCGCGCGACCGAGCTACTTCCCGCTCGGCGAGGGGCTCGGCGTGGCCGGTGAGCAGGGGCCGGAAGCCATCCTGCCGCTGGCGCGCGGACCGGATGGACGCCTCGGCGTGAAGTCACCTTCCGCCTCCGCGCCGCACGTGACGGTGAACGTCACGACACCGGACGTCGAAGGCTTCCGCCGCGCCGAAAGCCAGGTGGCGGCGGCCATCGCCCGCGCCGCCGCCCGAGGGCGGCGCGGCCTGTAGCCCTCAGGCCTTCTTGGCGGCCGGCTTCTTGGCAGCGGGCTTCGCGGCCTTCTTGGCAGCGGGTGCCGAAGACTTGGCAGCCGCAGTCTTGGCCGGAGCAGCCGAAGCTTTGGCCGCAGTCTTGGCGGCGGGCTTCGCAGCCGGAGACTTGGCGGCGGCCTTCGGGGCGGCGGCCTTCGCGGCAGGCTTCGGCGCGGCGGCCTTGGCGGCTGGCTTGGCAGCGGCAGCAGCCTTCGGAGCAGCCGCCTTGGCCGGCTTCGCGGCAGCGGCCTTCGGCGCCGGGGCAGCCTTCGCGGCAGGCTTGGCGGCGGCTTTCGGAGCAGCCGATTTCGCGGTGCCGTTCGAGGGAGCCGACTTCTTCGCCGCCGGCTTCGGGGCCGAAGACTTCGCCTTCGGCGCTGCGGGGGACTTCTGCGCGGTTTTCGCCATCAGCGAATCTCTCCTCGCGAGGGACAACACTTGAACGCCTAGCGCGCCCTCAGTGTTCGCGCAAGATTTCCGTGAAGAGATATCGACAGATCATGAGCATGACCTTCGACGAAATCCGCCTGCCCGTGCAGCTCGCGCTCGGCGCCCGCGGCGGCCCCGAGCGGCGCACGGAGATCGTCACGCTCGGCTCGGGATTCGAGCACCGGAACCAGCTCTGGGCGCATTCGCGGCGGCGCTGGAACGTCGGCTACGGCATCCGCACACTGGCGCATCTGGAGACGATTCTCGCCTTCTTCGAGGAGCGCCGCGGCCGCATGCGCGGCTTCCGTTTCAAGGACCGGCTGGACTTCCGCTCCGCCGCCGCCGGCGCCGCCACGACTGCGACCGATCAGACGATCGGCGAAGGCGACGGCGCCACGCTGACGTTTCAGCTTTGCAAGATCTACGGCTCCGGCAGCGACACCTATCGGCGGCCGATCAAAAAGCCGGTAGCCGGCTCGGTGCAGATCGCCGTCGACGGCGACGCGGTCGATCCCGCCGACTACTTGCTCGATGCCGCGACCGGCCTCGTCACCTTCGACACCGCGCCCGCCAACGGTGCCGTCGTCAGCGCCGGCTTCGAGTTCGACGTGCCGGTGCGATTCGACACCGATTTTCTCGAGATCGACGCGAGCGCCTTCGAGGCGGGCTCGGTGCCCGACATCCCGATCCTGGAGATCCGGCTGTGAGAGCGATCGACCCGAATCTCGAGGCCGACCTCGATGCGGGCGCCACCACGCTCTGCCGCTGCTGGCGGCTCGCGCGCGTCGACGGCCTCGTGCAGGGCTTTACCGACCACGACGCCGACATCGCCTTCGGCGGTACGCAATACCGCGCCGCGACCGGCTTCACGGCCTCGGCGATCGAGGCCTCGCTCGGCCTCAACGTCGACGGCCTCGACGTCGCCGGTGCACTCGCGGACGGCAGCCTCACCGAGCTCGAGCTCGCCAAGGGCTTTTGGGACAACGCCGCCGTCACGATCTTCCTCGTCGACTGGCGGGCGCCGGGGAGGCGGACGATCCTGTTCTCCGGCTCGATCGGCGAGGTGAGCCGCTCGGGCACCGGCTTCCTCGCCGAGCTGCGCTCGCTCGCCCACGCGCTCAACCAGCCGATGGGCCGCGTCTACAGCCGCCTCTGCGATGCGAACCTCGGCGATGCCCGCTGCGGGGTCGATCTCGACGATCCCGACTGGAAGGCCGACGGCGCCGTCGCCGAGGTGCGCTCGCTGAAGCGCTTCACGACGAGCGGGCTGAACGGCTACCCGGCCGGGCGCTTCACCCGCGGGCGCCTCGTCTGGACCTCCGGCGCCAATGCCGGCGCGGCGATGGAAGTCGCCCGGCACGCCAAGCCCGGCGAGATCATCATCGAGCTGTTCGAGGACATGCCTGTCACGCCCGCACCGGGCGACGCCTTCACCGTCACCGCCGGCTGCGACAAGACGGCGAGGACATGCCGGCGCGTGTTCGGCAACGTCGTGAATTTTCGCGGCTTTCCAGACATCCCGGGCAACGACTGGCTGCTCAGCCCGCCCTCGCGACAGGATCGCAAGCGGCGGCGGAGGCGCATGGAATGACCGCCGACGAGATTCTTAGCGCCCGCATCGTCGCCGCGGCCCGCGCTTGGATCGGCACGCCCTATCGCCACCAGGCGAGCACGCGCGGCGCCGGCTGCGACTGCCTCGGCCTCGTCCGCGGCGTCTTCCGCGACATCTACGGCGCCGAGCCCGAGCGACCGCCGCCCTATACCGCCGCCTGGGCCGAGGAGCGCGGCGAGGAGACTCTCCGCGACGCGGCACTGCGGCATCTCGCGCCGATCGCGCGAGAAAAATTCGCGGCCGGCGACGTGCTGTTGTTCCGGCTGCGTGAGCGGGGGCCGGCCAAGCACTGCGCAATCGCCGTCTCCCGTTCCCGGATGATCCACGCCTACGACCGGCACGCGGTCGCCGAATGCGCGATCCCGGAAAGCTGGGCGCGCCGCCTCGCCTACGCCTTCCGCTTCCCGCCGCTCGTCGAGGACTGATCCCGCATGGCCGCACTCGCGCTCACTATCGGCGGCGCCGCGCTCGGCTCTGCGCTCCTGCCGGGCGGCATCTCGCTGCTCGGCGCGACCATCTCCGGCGCGGCGATCGGCGGCGCCGTCGGCGGCATCGTCGGCGCCGTCGCCGATCAGGTGCTGCTCGCCCCGGATGCAGCCCCGCAGGCCGGCCCGCGCCTAACCGACGTGCAGGTGCTGGCCTCGACCGAGGGCGCGCCGATCCTGCGCGTGTTCGGAAAGTTCCGCGTCGGGCCGACGCTGATCTGGGCCGGCGACATCCGCGAGGAGCGGCGCCGCACCGAGACCGGCGGCAAGGGCGCGCCCGGCATAGAGACGACCGAGTACCGCTACTTCGCGACGCTCGCCCTCGGCCTCTGCGAGGGAAAGATCGCCGGCATCGGCAGAGTCTGGGCGGACGGCAAGCTCGTCGACATGGGCCGCCTCGACTGGCGCCTGCATCGCGGCGGCGAGGACCAGGATCCCGATCCGCGCATCGAGGCCGACGAGGGCGAGGACAAGACGCCCGGCTATCGCGGCCTCGCCTATCTCGTCTTCGAGGAGCTGCCGCTCGAGCCGTTCGGCAACCGCGTGCCGCAGTTCACCGTCGAGGTGATCGCCAACGCCTCGCCGCTGAACGCCGTCACCATGATCCCCGGTGCCGGCGAGTTCGCCTACGACACCACGCGCGTCCACAAGACCGGGGATTTCGGTGCCGGCGCGGCCGAGAACGTCCATGCCGAGCCGAGCCGCGCCGACGTCCTCGTCGCGCTCGACCAGTTGCGGCAGGAAGCGCCGGAGATGAAGCGTGTGTCGCTGGTCGTCACCTGGCACGGCGACGATCTACGCTGCGGCGCCTGCACGCTCAGGCCGAAGGTCGAGGTGCACGGCAAGCAGACGACCGGACACGAGTGGCGCGTCTCCGGCCTGTCGCGAGACGAGGCCGAGATCGTCAGCCAGGTGGAGGGCAAGCCCGCCTTCGGCGGCACGCCGTCCGACGGCTCGGTGTTCCGCCAGATCAAGGCGCTGAAGGATCGCGGCTACGACGTGATGCTGCATCCCTTCATCATGATGGACGTGCCGGAGGGCAACGGGCTGCCCGACCCGCACGGCGGCGAGGAGCAGGCGAAGTATCCCTGGCGCGGCCGCATCAGCTGCTTTCCCGGGCCGTCACAGCCCGGCACCGCGGACAAGACGAGCACTGCCGCGAGCCAGGTCGACGCCTTCTTCGGCGAGGCCGGCCCGAGCGATTTTTCCTGGAACGGCGGCCTCGAGACCGTGACCTATTCCGGGCCGCCGGAGTGGAGCTTCCGCCGCCTCGTGCTCCACTACGCAAAGCTGGCGCAGGCGGCCGGCGGCGTCGATGCGTTCCTGATCGGCTCGGAGATGGTCGGCCTCACGACGCTGCGCTCGGACGCCGACACCTATCCTGCGGTCGCGCAGTTGAAGGCGCTCGCCGCCGATATTCGCGGCATTCTCGGGCCGGCGACGAAGATAGGTTACGCCGCCGACTGGACCGAATACGGCAACCACCGCCCGACCGACGGCTCGGGCGACGTCTTCTTCCATCTCGACCCGCTGTGGTCGGACGAGGCGATCGACTTTATCGGCATCGACGCCTATCTGCCGCTGTCGGACTGGCGCCCGGGCCTCTCCCATCTCGACGCCCTGGCCGGCGTGCGCACTCCCTACGACCGGCTCTATCTGCAGGGAAACATCGAGGGCGGTGAGCTGTTCGACTGGTACTACGCGAGCCCGGCGGACCGCGACGCGCAGACGAGGACGCCG
Organism: Pseudomonadota bacterium; assembly: GCA_023430145.1. GTDB lineage: Bacteria > Pseudomonadota > Alphaproteobacteria > Rhizobiales > Methylopilaceae > JAEZCD01. The sequence continues at coordinate 10,915 of JAEZCD010000196.1, read as the reverse complement.
ATCACCGACGGGGCCTATGGCGAGCCCTGGATCCACCGCATCAAGGACATCCGCTCCTGGTGGCTGAACGCCCACTACGACCGCCCGGGCGGCGTCCGCGACGCCGCGCCGACCGGCTGGATGCCGCAGAGCAAGCCGATCTGGCTCACCGAGTTCGGCTGCCCGGCGGTCGATCTCGGCTCCAACCAGCCGAACGTGTTCGTCGACCCGAAATCATCCGAGAGCCACCTGCCCTACTATTCGAGCGGCAGGCGCGACGACGCCATTCAGCAGGCCTACGACCTCGCCGTCTTCCACTACTGGCAGGAGAACGACAACAATCCGCACTCGGAGGTCTATGACGGCCGCATGGTCGACAAGGACAGGCTCTACGCCTGGACCTGGGACGCCCGCCCCTATCCGCAGTTCCCGCGGCTCGCATCGGTATGGGCGGACTCGGAGAACTGGCGCCTAGGCCACTGGCTGACCGGGCGCATGGGCGGCGCCGTCCTCGCCGAGGACATCATCGTCGCCCTCGCCGAGGTGGCGGGCGTGCCGATCCGCGTGCCGCCGCTGCCGGCGGTGGTGAAGGGATACCAGATCGACCGCATCATGAGCCCGCGGGAGGCGCTCGAGCCGCTGCTCGCCACGCTCGATCTCGACGCCGCCGAGAGCGACGGCTTCGTCTGGATTGTTCCACGCGGAGCTTCGCCAGTGGAGACGCTGACGGCCGAGGATCTCGTCGCCGGCGACGGCGCCGACTTCAAGCTGACCCGGGGCCAGGAGAGCGAGCTGCCTCTGTCGGTGAAGCTCGGCTTCACCGACATTGACCGCGACTACCGGCAGGGCGCGGTCGAGAGCCGCCGGCTGCGCGGCTCGAGCCTGCGCGTCACCGAGGTGCGGCTGCCGGTCGCCATCGAGCAGGGCGAGGCGCGCAACATCGCCGACCGGCTGCTGCGCGGTGCCCATGTCGCCCGCGAGCGCGCCGACATCGTGCTGCCGCCGCGGGCGCTCGCCCACGACCCGGGCGACGTCGTCGCGCTGACGCTCAACGGTCGGACCGAGAGCTGGCGCATCGAGAGCATCGGCTTCGAGCTCGGCCGGCCGGCGAAGCTCGTCCGCTGCGATCCCGACATCGACCCGCCGGTCGACGGGCCCACCGACGAGAGCGAGCCGCCGCTGCCGGACGTGCCGACGACGCCGATCGTCGAGGTGATGGATCTGCCGATGCTGTCGGACGGCGATCCGACGCCACACGCGCCCTGGATCGCGGCCTATGCAAAGCCCTTCTTCGGCGCGGCGCTCTATCGCTCGCCGACCGGCACCGGCTTCATCCTCGACGCCGTCGCCGACGACCCGGCGGTGATCGGCACGCTCGCCTTAGACCTCTACTCGGGGCCGGCCTGGCGCTGGGATCGCGTCAACGACCTCTATGTCGACCTCGTGCCGGATGCCGCGCTGCAAAGCCGGCAGGAGATCGACGTGCTCGAGGGCGCCAACGCGGCTGCCATCCGCACCCCGTCCGGCGAATGGGAGATCGTCCAGTGGCGCGACGCCGAGCTCGTCGCGCCCGGACGGTACCGGCTCTCGATGCTGCTGCGCGGCCAGCGCGGCACTGAAAACGCGATGGGCTCGCCGACACCGGCCGGCGCCCGCTTCGTGCTGCTCGACGAGTCGCTCGCGCGCTCGACCATGGCGATCGGCGAGCGCGGGCGCGAGCGAATCGAGCGCTACGGCCCGGCGACGATGCCGCTCGACGACGAGGCTTTTGCGCAGCGCGCCAACACGATCCGCGGCGTCGGGCTCCGACCCTACGCACCGGTGCATGTGCGCGGCGAGATCGATCATGCGAGCGGCGATTGGCATCTCGGCTTCGTCCGCCGCACGCGCATCGACGGCGACAGCTGGGAAGGCAGCGAGGTGCCGCTCGCCGAGGAGAGCGAAGCCTATCGGCTGGAGATTCTCGACGGCGAGGACGGCGCGGCGCTGCGCACGGTCGAGCTGGCGGCGCCGAGCTTCGTCTACACGGCTGCGATGCAGGCCGCCGACTTCGGCAGCGCGCAGGGGACCCTGTTCGTCCGCGTCGCCCAGCTCTCCCGCGCCTTCGGCGCCGGCACCGCCACCGAGGCGCTGGTGTGGGACAGGTGAGCTCGTGATGAGCCCGGTGCGCACGCAATCCCCATCCGCGCGTCGTCCTGTGGCTCGACCGCAGGACCCAGCCTTTCCATTGAAGAGAAGATGGATCCTGCGCTTTCGCGCAGGATGACGAGCGGAGAGGCAGAAACCCATCCGCTCGTCGTCCTGCGGCTCGACCGCAGGACCCACCTCTTCCCTTGAAGAGAAGATCGATCCTGCGCTTTCGCGCAGGATGACGAAGAGCGAGCGGCGGCCCTCTTGGGCGAGACCGGCACGCCACCACACGTCACCCCACCGAAAGCCGAGCCATGAGCGAATCCGCACGCCTGCGGCTGCCCTTCCTCGCCGCCGCACAGGCCCAAAAGCACGTCACCCACAACGAGGCGCTGGTCGCGCTCGACACCCTCGTGCAGCTGAGCGTGCTCGACAAGGATCTCGACACCCCGCCGGCGGAGCCGGAGGAAGGCGACTGCTACATCGTCGCCGCAACGGCGACCGGCGCGTGGACGGGGTGGGAGAACCGCATCGCCCGCTACGAGGACGGCGACTGGCGCAGCTTTTTGCCCGGCGCCGGTGGCGGTGCCGGCTGGCTCGCCTTCGTGCAGGACGAGGCGGCGCTCTACGTCTTCGACGGCACCGACTGGGTCGCGGTCGGCAGCGGCGGAGGCGGCGGCGAGGGCGAGGCGAACACGGCGTCGAACCTCGGCTCGACGTCCGGCCGGCAAGGCGTTTTCGCAGCCAAGTCCGGCGTCGATCTCCGATTCAAATCGCTGGTCGCCGCCGGCGGCCTGTCGCTGTCGGCCGACGCGAGCGAGGTGACGGTCGACGGATCGGGCAAGGTCGGCACGGCGCGGACGATCGGCACCTCGGGCCTCGCCACCGGCGGCGGCGATCTTTCGGCCGACCGCACGATCGGCGTGCCGATCGCCTCGCAGGCGGAGGCCGAGGCCGGCACCGACAATGCGAAGGCGATGACGCCGCTCCGCACGGCCGAAGCCATCGCGGCGCTCGCCCCCGGCGGTGGCGGTTCCGGCGAGGCCAACACAGCCTCCAATCTCGGCGATGGCGAGGGCCTGTTCGCGAGCAAATCCGGCGTCGACCTGCGCTTCAAGTCCCTCGAGGAATCCGGCCTCGTCGGCCTGTCCTCGGATGCGAACGAGGTCACCATCGCCGTGCCGAAGGCGAGCGAGGCGGAGGCGCAGGCGGGCAGCGAAGACGGCAAGGCGATGACGCCGCTGCGCACCAAGGATTCCATCCTCGCCCTCTTCTCCCTCGCCGCCGCGCTGATCGCCGACGAGAGCGAGCTGACGCAGGGGACGGCGGGAAAGCTCGTCTCGGCCGCGCGGCTGATCGAGATCCTCACCCCGCAGACGATCGCCGACAGTGCCGCCATGTCGATGGACATGCGGGCTGGCTGGCACGCCGTCGTCGACGAGATGGCGCAGGACGGCACCTTCACCATCACCAATCCGCAGCCCGGGCTCTCCGGCTGGGTGCTCTTTCAGACCGACGGCTCGGCCCGCACCGTGCAGTTCCAGTCGGGCGCGGTGAACATGGGCGAGGCCTGGACCGGCACTCGGCAGAAGGTCTTCGGCGCCTCGAGCAAGTGGATGGGGCACTACACCGTGCAGCCGGGCGGCGGCAGCCCCTATCTGCAGTGGACCTTCGTCAAGGAGGGCGCGTGATGTTCTCGCCCCCGGAGGATCGCGGCCTTCTCGTCGCGCGGCCGACCCTGTGGCTGCCGGACCGAAAGGTCGTCCCGGCGCGCATGGCGCCGGCTCCCGGCTCGCCGCAGGTGCCGGCGCGGAAGGCGGCAGCGCTCCCCGCCATCTCGCGCGTCGGCTCGGCCACCGCGGCCGCGACCACCATCACGCTGCCGACGCACGCCTCCGGCGACGTGATCGTGATGATCGCCCATCGCCAGAACACGACGCCCCCGAGCGTGCCGGGCGGATGGACGACGATCGACAGCAGCGGCGCCTCGAGCATCTCGATGGTGCTCGCCTGGCTGCTCGCCGACAGCGCGAGCGAGACGAGCGGCACCTGGACGAATGCGCAGCGATTGATCGCGATCGTCTATCGGAACCTCTATACGTCGAGCCCGATCGGCAACACGGTCGGGCCGAGCACCTCCTCGGGCGGGTCGATGCAGACCGGGGCGCTGTCGCTGACGAGCGGGCATGCGAACCGCAACTGGATCCTGTTCGCCGGCTGCGTCGCCTCGGGCAGCAACTGGGGCTCCTCGCCGCCGTCGATCACCGGCCTCACGGTCGTGCCGGACCTCGGCGCGACCGCTGCGGCCTGGGACAGCAACGGCCCGCGCTCGACCGACTATGCGGGCCAGACCGGCCTCTACACCGCCGCCACGACTCGCACCTTCGGCATCGAGCTGAGGGCGGCGTGACGCCACCCGAGGCGCCTGCTCGGCCGCCCGGGTAGCGAAGCTCAAATCCACGCTAGCAGCCGAGGTCGGGGACCGCCGGCCGGACGGACGGCGATCCCCGCGTCCCAGCGTTGGGGGGCGTGTAGACACCGAGACATTCTCTTGCGCGCAGGAGGGTCCTATTCCCGCGCGCAGGCAAATGTTCCTCGCCGCGCGTCACGCGGCAAGCGCAAGAAAGACACAGTCGCCATCGGTTCGCAGTCGGCCGCCGAGACGCTTCCGCAAGAGGGCCTCGGCGGCCTTCGCGCCCCTCCGCAGCACCCCGCCTGCGTGGTCGCGGATCCAAACCTTAATTCGATTCCCGCCGGTCTCGCGCGCCCTTTCTCTCAGGCCTCCCGGTCCAGCGCCGGCATTGCTTCGGGCGGCCGAGCCTCCTGCGGTCCTGCTGCGGGCCGAGACCGCTCCGCCGCGCGCTCGCGGGCGAGGCGCTCGAGATAGAGCGCGGCACCTTCGAACTCGAGCTGGGCGTTGCGGATGCGCCGGCCATCGAGCGGCCGGAGCTGCGTACGGTCCCACACGGCCCAGGGTGCGGCGAGGCCGCGCGTCAGCAGGAAGGCGCTGTAGGCGCCGCGGCTGCGGGCATAGGCCTCGAGCCTGCGCAGGACACTCGGGCTGCCCCGCTTGTGGCCGTGATGGTGCTCCACCACGAGACCACGGACGAGGACGCCGGTGAAGCCGGCCAGTGATGCCATGATCGACATGGCCGCGTCGGAGTCGCCGTCGAGGAAGAACTGCCAGCCGCCGAGGCGGTCGATCACCGACCGCAGGAAGAACATGTTGCCGCCCTGGACGAAGCCAGGGCCGTAGCGGGTTTCGGGCGCAATCACCTTCTTCGAGTCCGGAAACGGCCACCAGGCCGTGTTGGCGAGGCGGGGATCGTCGGTGGGATCGGGAATGACGATCTCCCCCGCCCCGTACTGGTACAGATCCGGGTCGAACTCGCGATAGAGGACGTCGAAGTAGTCGGGGGCGAGAAAACAGTCGTCGTCGGTGAAGGCGAGGAGTTCGCCCTGCGCGGCGGCGACCCCGGCGGCGTGCGCGACGTGCTGGCCCTTGACCTCGACACGGATCGCCTGGGCCGAGAGCGGGATCGCCGCGCAGAAGGTACGCATGACCTCGAGCGTGCCGTCCTCCGAGGCGCTGTCGACCAGCACGAGCTCGACCCCGCGCGCGGCCATCGACTCCACGGGTAGCCTCGCCAGCATCGCCGGCAGGTGCTCGGCCCGGTTGCGCGAGGCGACGATCAGCGAGGTCGTGAAGGCTCTACCCGGCATTCCGGCCAATCTCCCTTCGAACGAGGCAGCAGCCCGGAAAGCGACGCGCGGCCTTTGCCGCCGCCGCGACCGTCCGATGCGGCGCCGACACCGGCCAAGCTAGCACGGCGCCCGCCCAGCGACGCAACGCCGTCGACCACCGTCCCCTGGCGACGCGCGAATCGACCGGGCGCTCCCGCGCCCGCTCCTCCCCCGTTCAACAGGAGAAGCACGCATGCAGGACGAAAAATCGATCTTCGCCTCCCGGAGCGTCTGGGGCGCGGCCGTGGCGATCGTCGCCGGCGGGCTCGGCCTCGCCGGCTTTCCGATCGCCGGCGAGCACCGCGGCGAGCTCGCCGACCTTTTGACGCAGGGCGCCGGCCTCGCCGGTGCCGCGGTGGCCCTCTGGGGCCGCATCAGCGCGAAAAGCCGCCTCAGGCTTTGACGCGGCGATTCCGGCGGCCATACTCTTGCATGGCCGCCGGAAATGCCGATCTGATCGATGCCGGCGACGATGCGTGCGCGCGTTGCCGAAATGTTCATCCCGGGTTCAGGCGAAAGGGAGCAGTCTGCCGCAATGATGCAGTCCCCCGTACCCTCGATCATCGCCGCGCTCGCCCTCGTGACGACGCTCGGCACCGCCGCGCTCGCGCAGGACGCGTCGACCGGGCGCACGCGCTCGCTCGGCGGCGCCGCGACGGCCATCGCACCCTCGCCGGGTGCCGGCGGCTACAGCGCGACGGGGAGCTGCCTGTCCTCGGCGGACGGACGGCGGGTCATCCAGTCGAGCGGCGCCATTTCTCTCGCCACGGCCGCGCAGGTCGCCCGTGGCGCCTCGCCGGGCGAGATCGTCGACTACAAGATTTGCGAGGCCGATGCCGGCTACAGTTATGTGCTGACGATTCTCGGGCGAGATGGCAAAGTAGCGCGCGCCTGGGTCGATGCCGCCAGCGGCAAGCTCGTCACGGTTCGTTGAAGCGCGGGCGCCGCTTCGGGGGTAGCCAATGCGCCTTTTGGTCGTCGAGGATGATCCCGACCTGAATCGGCAGATCGTCGCCGCGCTCGAGGATTCCGGCTATGTCGTCGACCGCGCGTTCGACGGCGAGGAAGGCCATTTCCTCGGCGACACCGAGCCCTACGACGCCGTCGTGCTCGACATCGGCCTGCCCAAGATGGACGGCATCAGCGTGCTCGAGCAGTGGCGCAGAGCCGGCCGCGTCATGCCGGTGCTGATTCTCACCGCCCGCGACCGGTGGTCCGACAAGGTGCAGGGTTTCGACGCCGGCGCCGACGACTATGTGCCGAAGCCCTTCCACATGGAGGAGGTTCTGGCGCGCTTGCGCGCCCTCCTGCGGCGCGCGGCCGGGCACGCCTCGAGCGAACTCTCCTGCGGCCCGGTGCGGCTCGACACGCGCGGCAGCCGCGTCTCCGTCGACGGCATGCCGATCAAGCTCACCTCGCACGAGTACCGGCTGCTCGCCTACCTCATGCACCACCAGGGCCGCGTCGTCTCGCGCACCGAGCTCGTCGAGCACCTCTACGACCAGGACTTCGACCGCGATTCCAACACCATCGAGGTGTTCGTCGGCCGCCTGCGGAAAAAGCTCGGCAGCGACGTCATCCAGACGGTGCGCGGGCTCGGCTACGTGCTGATGCCGCCGGAGGGCGCGCCGGGCGCGTGAGGGCATGCGCTCGACCTCCCTCGCCTACCGGCTCTTCCTCTCCGCGGCGATCGCCAGCGCCGTCCTGTCGATCGCCATCGGCCTGGTTCTGGCGATCGAGTACCGCAACTACTACGAGGGCCGGCTGCTGCAGAGCCTCGACGAGGTGCTGAAGTACTATGTCGGCCAGATCGAGCGGGTGTCGGCGGGGCTGCAGAAGGAGCCCGACCAGGTCAACGACCCGCGCTACTCGAACCCGCTCTCGGGCTGGTACTGGCAGATCGCGAAAGTCTCGGACGGCAAGTTCGAGCCGATCTTCAGCTCCGGCTCGCTGTTCGTCGAGAAGCTGCCGCGCGTCGAGGAGGGCGCGCCGGCCGACCCCGAAGCGGTGCGATCCGGCTACATCGAAGGACCCGCTGACCAGACCCTGCTGGCGCTCGAGCAGCAGATCGATTTCGGCGAGAACCAAGTCTATGCGGTGACCGTGACGGTACCCGAGTTCGAGGTGCTCGGCTCCACCTACCGCTTCGTCGCCCGGCTCGGCGCCGGCTTCTTCGCGCTGGCGATCGGCCTCGTCGGCATCATGCTCTACCAGGTCCGCTACGGCCTGCGCCCGCTCGCCGTTATGCGCGAGCAGCTGGCGGCGATCCGCGAGGGCTCGGCCGGCAAGCTCGAGGGCCGCTTCCCGGACGAGATCGCCCCGCTGTCGGCCGAGCTGAACCTTCTCCTCGACTCCAACCGCGAGATCGTCGAGCGCGCCCGAACCCATGTCGGCAATCTCGCGCATGGCCTGAAGACCCCGCTCGCGGTGATCGCCAACGAGGCGCGCACCAATCGCGGCCCGTTCGCCGACAAGGTGAGCGAGCAGGCCGACATCATGGGCAAGCAGATCAGCCACCACCTCGAGCGGGCGCGGCTCGCCGCCGGCGTCGCCGCCATCGGCGCGGTGACGGAGGTGAAGCCGGTGGTCGAGAGCCTCGCCCGCACGATGACCAAGGTCTATCGCGACCGCGACCTTCTGATTGACGTCGCCGCCGAGGATCTGAAGTTCCGTGGCGAGCGGCAGGATCTCGAGGAGATGGTCGGCAACCTCGTCGACAACGCCTGCAAATGGGCCGACGCCAAGGTGGCGATCGAGATCGTCCCCGAGCAGCGGCCGGACCCGAGCGCGCGCGCCTTCTTCCGCGTCTTCGTCGACGACGACGGCCCCGGCCTCACGCCCGCGCAGTGCGAGGAGGTGCTAAAGCGCGGCCGCCGGCTCGACGAGACCAAGCCCGGCTCCGGCCTCGGCCTGTCGATCGTCGCCGACCTCGCGCGGCTCTATGGCGGCAAGCTGACGCTCGGCACCGGACCTGCCGGGGGCCTGCGGTGCGACCTGTTGCTGCCGGCGGTGTGAGTGGCGCCGCGGCGAAACTGCGTCGGCAGTCGCCGACTTCGAACAGCCGCAGCGTGGCGTTGACGTAGGACAGGTCGGTGCGGGCCTCTTTCAGCTTGTCTTCGAGCTTGCCGATGGCGGCTTCGATCTCGTCGCGCTTGGCGCGAAGCGTGGTGAGAACCTGTGGATCAGCCATGCGGAACGGCTAGCGACAGTCAAGGCCCGCCAGTAGCTTAAGGTTCGTGCACTTGCTACGTAATGCCACGAATATCCCCTTGCCCCCTCGTATCCCTCTATCACCCCGCTCGCGGCGGACGCCGCGGAGCTGCTCGCGCCGCACACCCTCCCGCTAACCACCCGCTAACCACTCTTCCGCCAATTTGTCGCCAAACCCGTGCGGATTCTCGTCCGCCAGGGGACCGGCCGCAGGAGTCCTCGTACGCGTCGCGGCCGTTCGAGGGAGTTTCGGCATGATCATCTCGCACCTGCGCCGTTTCGGCGCTCCGCTCGCGCTCGTCGCCGCCGTCGGCGCCTGCTCGCCCTATGCCGGCCCGGCCGAGCATACCGGGACCGCAACCGGCGCCGTCGTCGGCGCCGTCGTCGGCTCGACCTTCGGGCATGGTGCCGGACGGGTCGCGGCCACCATGATCGGCGCCACCGCCGGCGGCATCATCGGCAACCGCATCGGCTATTCGATGGACCGCGAGGCCGAGGCGCGCGCCATGGCGGCCGAGCAATGGGCGCTCGCCAACAGCCCGCCCGGCACCGCCTATCCCTGGCGCGAGGGCGAGTATTACGGCTCGGTCGAGGCCGGTCCGCCGGTCGCCTATGCCGGCAATCCGAGCTGCCGCCAGTACACGCACACGATCTACATCGACGGCAAGCCGCGCAAGGCCTCCGGCATGGCCTGCAAGGGGCCGGACGGCAGCTGGCAGACGATGGGGTGACGGCAAGGCGGCTCGCGCGCGCAAGACGGGCTTATCGAGCGCTTGCCTCGCCGCCTTCCGCCCGTGTAGTGGCCTCGCCATGGCTACCACACACGGCATGCGCCTCATCGGACTGTCGGGCTGGAGCGGCGCCGGCAAGACGACGCTGCTCGCAAAACTGATCCCCGAGCTGATCGGGCGCGGGCTCAGCGTCTCGACACTGAAGCACGCCCACCACGCCTTCGACGTCGACACGCCGGGAAAGGACTCCTGGGTCCACCGCGAGGCCGGCGCCACGGAGGTGCTGATCTCCTCCGGACGCCGCTTCGCGCTGATGCACGAGCTGCGCGGCGCGCCGGAGCCGACACTGCCCGAGCTGCTCGCCCGCCTCGCGCCGGTCGATCTCGTGCTCGTCGAGGGCTTCAAGCGCGGCGCTCATCCGAAGATCGAGATCTTTCGCGCCGAGAACGGCAAGCCGCCGATCCATCCCGACGACCCAGCCGTCGTGGCGGTCGCCAGCGACGTGCCGCTGCCCGGGGCGCGCGTGCCGGTCGTCGACCTCGACGACATCGCCGCCATCGCCGACATCGTCGTGCGCGCGGCGCAGCCGGTCGAGGCGCTGCTCGCCACAGCGGATTAGGCCATGGCGCAGCTGAGCGACGACTGCTTCGCCTTCGGCGGCAAGCTGCTGACCGTCGCGGAAGGGGTCGCGCTGATCGCCGAGCGCGTCTTCCCGGTCGCCGAGGCGATCGAGGCACCGCTCGCGGAGGCCGACGGCGCCGTGCTCGCCGCGGACATTTCGGCGCCGATCGACCTGCCGGCCTTCGACAACTCGGCCGTCGACGGTTTCGCCGTCCGCCACGCCGATCTTTCGGCCGGCGGCGAGACCCGCCTGCCGGTTCGCGGCCGCATCGCCGCCGGCGACACGTCGGCACACACTCTCCCGCAAGGCGCGGCGACGCGCATCTTCACCGGCGCCAGGATGCCGGAGGGCGCCGACACCGTCTTCATGCAGGAGGATGTCCGGGAGCAGCCGGACGGTTCCGTCCTGCTGCCGGCCGGCCTCAAAGCCGGCGCCAACCGCCGTCTCGCCGGCGAAGACGTCGCGGCCTGTCTCTTATAAACAACTCCGAGCCCACGAG
>JAEZCD010000138.1 GCA_023430145.1 Pseudomonadota bacterium | reverse complement strand
GGCGCCGATTCCCTTCCGCCGGCGGGCGACCTCATGACGACGGCCCTGCTCGAAGCGCGCGCGCTGCGCAAGCTCTACCCCGTCAAGGGGGCGGCGCGCGGCGCGCGCCTGCACGCCGTGGACGATGTCGACCTCGAGATCGGCGAGCGCGAATGTGTCGGCCTCGTCGGCGAGTCCGGCTGCGGAAAATCCACGCTGGTGCGGCTGCTCGCCCGGCTCGTCGATCCGACCAGCGGACGCATCCTGCTCGGCGGCAAGGACACCACCGCCGTCAGCCAGGCCGAGTTCGTGGCGACGAAGGACCGGGCGCGCATCCAGGTCGTCTTCCAGGATCCCACCGAGAGCCTGAATCCCTCGTTCCGGGCGGCGCGCTCGATCGCCGATCCGCTGCGGCGGCTGCTCGGCTTGCGTGACGCCGCCGACATCGACGCCCGCGTCGCCAAGGCCGCCGCCCTCGTCGGGCTGCCGGAGGAGCTTCTCCAGCGCTACCCGCACCAGCTCTCGGGCGGGCAGCGGGCCCGCGTCGGGATCGCCCGGGCGATCGTGGTGGAGCCGCAGCTCCTGATCCTCGACGAGCCGACCTCGGCGCTCGACGTCTCGGTGCAGGCCGTCATCCTGCGCCTCCTCGCCGACCTGCATGCGCGGCTCGGCATGAGCTATTTGTTCGTCTCGCACGACCTCAACGTCGTGCGGCTGCTCTGCACGCGTATCGTCGTCATGTATCTCGGCAAGGCGATCGAGATCGCCCCCTCCGAGACGATCTTCACGGCCGCGCGGCACCCCTACACGCAGGCGCTGATCGCCGCGATCCCCGATCCGGCGCGCCGCGGCGAGAAGCGGGCGCGGCTCGAGGGCAGCCCCAAGAGCCCCATCGATCCCGATCCGAACGCCTGCCGCTTCTACGGCCGCTGCCCCATCGGCACCGACCGCTGCGCCACCGAGCGGCCGCTGCTGCGCACGGTCGGCGCGGGCCACGTCACCGCCTGCCACTACGCCTGAGATCCGGAGGAGCGCCTTGGCCACCGACAATGAAATCTGCCACATGGACGCCGTCGGGCTGGCGGCGAAGATCAAGGCGAAGGAGTTTTCGGCGATCGAGGTCACCGAGGCCGTGCTGCGGCGCATGGACGTCCTCGAGCCCTACATCCACGCCTTCTGCACGCCGACGCCGGACGTGGCCCGCAAGGCCGCCGAGGCCGTCGACGCGAAGATCGCCGCCGGCGAGGATCCGGGGCCGTTCGGCGGCGTGCCGATCGGCATAAAAGATCTCGTCGCCACCAAGGACATACTGACCGTCAACGGCTCGCCGCTCTACCGCGACTTCGTGCCGGACGAGGACGACATCGCCGTCGAGCGGCTGAAGGCGGCCGGCGCCGTCATCATCGGCAAGACCAACGTGCCGGAGTTCGGCTACAGCGGCGTCGGCCACAATCCGGTCTTCGAGGCGACCCGCAACCCCTGGAACCTCGAGCTGACCTCGGGCGGCTCGAGCGCCGGCTCGGGCGCCTCCGTCGCCTCGGGCGTCGCCCCCTTCGCGATCGGCAGCGACGGCGGCGGCTCGATCCGCATACCGTCCTCGCTCTGCGGCCTTTACGGCATCAAAGCCTCGATGGGCCGCGTGCCGCTCTATCCGGGCTGCCGCGACGAGCGCTACCCCGGCATCTCGAGCTGGGAGTCGATCGAGCACATCGGCCCGATGAGTCGCACGGTGGCGGACTCGGCGCTGATGCTGAGCGTCATCGCCGGCCCCGATCCGCGCGACCGCTTCTCCATCCCCGCCGCCGACTTCGACTATGTCGCAGCGACGCGGGAGGACATCTCGGGCCTGCGCATCGCCTACAGCGAGGACTGGGGCTACGCGCCGGTCGATCCCGAGGTGCGGCGCGTCGTCGCCGAGGCGGCTTCGGTGTTCGAGAAGGATCTCGGCTGCACCGTCGAGCGTGCCGATCCAGGCTGGGAGGACCCGTTCCCGCATTTCTGGACGCTGGTCGCCGCGGACACCGATCTCGTCGGCATGCGGCGCATGATGAAGGGGCACGAGCACGAGATGTCGCCGCATCTCGTCGACCTCCTCGAGCGCAACTGGACCGCCGAGGACTTCTCCGAGGCCCGCCACGTCCGCCGCCTGGTCTGCAACAAGATGTGGCGCTTCATGGCGAACTACGATCTTCTCTTGACACCGACGCTCGCGGTGCCTGCCTTCCCGCTCTACATGCAGGGCCCCGAGATCATCGAGGGCAAGATGGTGAGCAGCGGCCAGTGGCTGTGCTTCACCTTCATCACCAACCTCACCGGCCAGCCGACCGCCAGCATCCCGGCCGGCTTCACCAAGGCCGGCCTGCCGGTCGGCCTGCAGATCATCGGCCGCCACCTCGCCGACCGCACCGTTCTCGCCGCCTCGGGCGCCTTCGAGCGCGCGCGGCCGTGGGCGCATGCCTGGCCGAAGCTCGTCGCCGAGCTCGGTCTCTGACCCGTTTCCATCCCGGAGGACATCAGCATGAACCGTAGACGCGTGTTGCGGGCGCTCCTTGCGACGTCCGTGCTTCTGCCCGCGGCAGCCGCCTTCGCGGCGCCGCCGCCCAAGGACACCCTCGTGATCGTCTCCGAGATGGGTCCGAACGGTCTCGACACGATGATCCCGACCGCCAACGACCACAGCCGCATGGTCACCTGGCACGCCTATGACCGGCTCGTCAGCCATGGCGAGAAGACGCTGCCCGACGGCACCATCTCCTACGACGCCAAGGTGGTGACGCCCGAGCTCGCCGAAAGCTGGGAAGTCAGCCCGGACGGAAAAACCTACGTCTTCAAGCTGCGCAAGGACGCCACCTTCCACGACGGCACGCCGGTGACGGCGAAGGACGTGAAATGGTCGTTCGACCGCGCCATCGCCGCCGGCGGCTTCCCGGCCGTGCAGATGGCCGCCGGCTCGCTCGTCAAGCCCGAGCAGTTCTCGGTGATCGACGACCACACCTTCAAGGCGACCTTCGACGAGAAGAACAAGCTCACCATGCCGGACCTCGTCGTCCCCGTGCCGGTGGTGATGAACTCGACGCTCGCCAAGAAGCACGCCACGGCCGCCGACCCCTGGGCGTTCGAATATTGCCAGCGCAACGATTGCGGCGGCGGCGCCTTCAAGGTGGAATCCTGGACGCCCGGCCAGCAGACCGTCTTCACCCGCTTCGACGACTGGAAGTCCGGGCCGCTGCCGAAGCTGAAGCGCGTCGTCTACCGCCAGATCCCCTCCGCCGGCACGCGCCGCGCGCTGCTCGAGAAGGGCGACGTCGACATGTCGGTCGGCCTGCCGCCGAAGGACTATGCCGAGCTCGCCGAGCAGGGGAAGGTCAAGGTCATCGGCGTGCCGGTGCAGAACGACCTGATCTTCGTCGACATGAACGTCAAAATCCCGCCCTTCGACAATCCGAAGGTGCGGCAGGCGATCGCCTACGCCATCCCCTACAAGGAGATCCTCAGCTCGGCCCTCTACGACCGCGCCACCGGCATGTTCGACGGCGATCCGAGCAAGCCGTTCGACCCGACCTGGCCGGTGCCGGTCAAGCACGGACAGGACCTCGCCAAGGCCAAGCAGCTGCTCACCGAGGCGGGCTTCCCGAACGGCTTCAAGACCACCCTCTCCTTCGACCTGTCCGAAGCGACGGTGCGCGAGCCGACCGCCATCCTCATCCAGGAAGCGCTGAAGAAGATCGGCGTCGAGGTGACGCTCGAGAAGGTGCCCGGCTCCAACTGGTTCGCGCAGATGGCGAGCAAGACCATGCCGATGGTTATCGCCGAGTTCTACGGCTGGCTCGACTATCCGGACTACCACTTCTTCTGGACGTTTTACGGGAAAAACAATTCCGTCTTCAACACCGCCAACTACGTCAATCCGACGCTCGACGCCTATATCGACGCCGCGCGCTTCACGGACGACCCTGAGGTGTACAAGGTGAACCTGCAGAAGATGGTCGATACCGTGATGGCCGAGATGCCGCGCATCCCGCTCTACAAGCGCTTCGCCGACTACGCCATGCAGAAGAACGTGCAGGGTTTTGAGTACTGGTTCCACACGCACCCGGATTTCCGGAAGCTTTATAAGGAGTGATCTCCTCATGCCGGGGCCGGCGCACGGCGCCGTGTCCCGGGGATGGATGAAAACGCACGGTGCTTTCCGTGATGCCCTCTGGGTCCCCTTCCCGCGCCTTCGGCGCGCCGGGGACCACACCGAAAAATGCACAGGTGTCGTCCCCGGCCGCGCGAAGCGCGGGGAAGGGGACCCAGGCCTTTCGGAGACCGATCGCGAACTCGGTTTTCCGAGGAGCGCCAGCACGAACCAATTCAGCCTTGCGACGGGAAGAGAGAGGAAGAGAAGCTGGATTGCTTCGCTGCGCTCGCAATGACGAGGAAATGCATGCCCGATCCCGCCTCCGCCTTCGTTCCCGGCACCGATGTCCGCATTCCCGGCCGACGCGGCGGGCCGCTCGCCGGCCTCGGCTTCGCGGCAAAAGACCTCTTCGACGTCGCCGGGACACCGACCGGCTGCGGAAATCCCGACTGGGCAGCGAGTCATCCGCTCCCTGCCCGCTCGGCATGGGCCGTCGACGCCCTGCTCGAGGCCGGCGCGAGCCTCGCCGGCAAGACGATCACCGACGAGATCTCGCTCGGCCTCCTCGGCATCAACCGCTTCGAGGGCACGCCGCCGAACCCCCGCGCGCCCCACCTCGTGCCCGGAGGCTCCTCGAGCGGCTCGGCCTCTGCGGTCGCCGCCGGCACGGTCGACATCGCGCTCGGCACCGATTCGGGCGGCTCGGTTCGCGTGCCGGCGAGCTTTTGCGGCCTCTACGGCCTGCGGCCGACGCATGGCCGCATTCCGGTCGACGGCATGATGACCCAGTCGCCGAGCTTCGACACGGTCGGCTTCTTCGCGCGCGACGCCGACACCTTCGCACGGGCCGGCGCGGTGCTGCTCGGGGAGGCGATCCCGGAGCCGCGACCCGTGGAGTTCGTCGTGGCGACCGACTGCTTCGCCATCGCCGACGAGGCGGTGCGCAACGCGCTCCGGCCGGTGGTCGGCGGGATCGTCGATCTCGGCTACGATTTTCGCGAGCGCAAGCTCGCCGAGGGCGATCTGCTCGACTGGTCGCGGCACCAGCGCGCGCTGCAGAGTTTCGAGTTCTCGCGCACCTTCGCCGGCTGGGTCGACGCCGTGAACCCGCGCTTCTCGTTCGAGGTCGCGGAGGCGATCTCGGGCGGCCTGCGCATCGAGGAGGCCGAGCTCGCCGCCCCGCGCGGCTTCCGCGAGGCAGCCACCAAGCGCCTCGAAGGCCTGCTCGCCGGCGACCGCGTGCTCTGCCTGCCAACGGCCCCGATCCTGCCGATTCGCCGCGATGCACGCCTGTCGGAGATGCGCGGCGCCGTCTCGCGCCTCATCGAGCTGACCTGCATCGCCGGGCTTACCGGCCTGCCGCAGCTCAGCCTGCCTTTCGGCTGGGCGGAAGAAGTCCCGGTCGGGCTGTCGCTGATCGGGCCGCGCGGCACCGACGCGCAGCTGGTCGCGCTCGCGCGAGCGCTGGAGAAGGACATCGGGAGGACGACCGCATGACGCTCACCCGGGAGGCGAAGACCCTGACGCTCGACGGCGGCCTCGCCGTGTTCGAGGCCGCCATCGCCGGGGCCGAGCGCATCGGCCAGCCTATGTGCATCGCCGTCGTCGATGCCGGCGGCAATCTCCTCGCCTTCGGCCGCATGGACGGCGCCAGGGGGCTCAGCGTCACCTCCTCGATCAACAAGGCGCGCACCGCCGCCCTCTCGGGCGACCCGACCGGCTCGGCTACCGCCGATGTGGAGATGCAGGTCATGACGACGGCGTCCGCAGCCGCGGCCTTGACGCACAGACAGGCGAGTGCGGCCGCCGCGAGCCGGGATGCCGTCGAAATCGCAGGTTCCTTTTCCCGCTTCTTAGACGACCGATTCCGACGCCCTCACCTGCCGATCGCCCCCGGTCGCGCCGCAGGCTCGCCCGCGGCCGTGAACTTCCTGTGAACTCGGCTGTAGCAGCTCGGCAATAGAGGGCTGCGCCATGGCGTCGCGGCCACGTCAATCGTTGTAGCCGTGCGCGCGCAACTATAGGGTTCGCACGCGGCGGCGTTCCGCCGCGGCGTCCGGGACCGCACGGGGCCGAGCCGCGCCAAATCGGGAGACATCGATGAATTTGCGGCAGGGCACGCGAGCCCTATTGGCGTGCATGGCCCTCGCGGGCGCAGGATCGGCCGGCGCCGAGCCCGGCGTGTTCGCCGACCGCATCATATTCGGCCAGGTGGCAGCGCTCGAGGGCCCGGCGGCAGCGCTCGGCACGGGCATGCGCGACGGCATCCTCGCGGCCTTCGCGGAGGCGAACGCGGCCGGCGGCATCGAGGGCCGGACGCTCGAGCTCGTCTCCGAGAACGACGGCTACGAGCCGCGGGCGGCGATCCAGGCGACCAAGCGCCTCGTCGCCGGTGAGCTGACCTTCGCCCTCGTCGGCGCCGTCGGCACGCAGACCGCAGCCGCCGCCAAGCCTCTCGCCGAGCAGAAGGGCGTGCCCTTCGTCGGCGCACTTTCGGGAGCCGACCAGCTGCGCACGCCGTTCCAGCGCAACGTCGTCAATCTGCGCGCGTCCTACCTGCAGGAGACCGAGCTGCTGGTCGCGCACCTGACCAAGGATCTCGGCCTCGAGCGCGTCGCCATCCTGTTCCAGGACGACTCCTTCGGCCGCGCCGGCTACGAGGCGGCGCTGCAGGCGCTCGCCAAGCGCGGCCTGCAGTTCGTCGCCGAGGGCAGCTTCGAGCGCAACACCACCGCGGTCCGCGCGGCGCTGCTCGCCATCCGCCGCGGCGACCCGCAGGCGGTGATCATGATCGCCCCCTATCCCGCCGTCGCCGAGTTCGTGCGCCTCAGCCGCCGGCTGAAATTCGCCCCGCTGCTGCTCGCCGTCAGCTCGGTCGGCGCCGACGCTCTCGCGGCCGAGCTCGGGCCGGAGGGCGACGGCATCGTCGTCACCGAGGTGATGCCGCTTCCGGACGACACAAGCTCGCCGCTGATCGCCCGCTACCGGGCGGCGCTCGAGAAGGCCGTGCCCGGGGCGAAGCCGGGCTTCCCCTCGCTCGAGGGCTATCTCGTCGGCCGCTTCGTCGTCGAGATCCTGAAGACGCTCGGCCCCGAGCCGACCCAGAAGGCGTTTCTCGACGCGGTGTTCCGCACCAAGGACCTCGACATCGACGGCCTGCGGATCGGCTTCGGCGCGGACGACAACCAGGGCATGGACGAGGTCTACCTGACCGCGATCCAGGACGGTCTCGTACGGCCGATCGACAATCTGCAAGAGGTCGCCCGATGACGGAAGGCTACGCTCCCATGCGCTCCTGGAGCCGCAGCATCGCCGGCAAGCTGCAGATCGCCTTCGGCCTCATCGCCGCCCTCACCGTCGTCGCGACCGCGGTGGCGCTGTTCCAGTTCATCCGCGCCGACAATGCCATGCAGGGGCTCTCGAGCCGCAGCATACCTGCCGTCAAGCTGTCGCTGTCGCTCGAGACCAGCGCCGCCGAGGTGGCGGCGGCGACCGCGCTCCTCGCCCGCTCCAACTACGAGTTCCAGCGCATCGAGCGGGCGGCCACGATGCGCGAGCGGATGGCGAAGATGAACGACCGCCTCGCGCGCCTGAGAGGGCTGCTCGGCGCCTCGCCGGAAGTCGAGCGGCTCGCCGGCCTCGTCCGCGCCGTCGAGGCCGATGCCGACGTGCTCGACCAGGCGATCCGCGAGAAGGTGAAGGTCGGCGCGCGCCGCGAACAGGTCACCGAGATGGTCGGGCCGACGGTCGACGCGATCGGCCGCATGCTGGCGCCGATCTCCGACCGCATCGTCTTCGACACCTCGCTGGCGCTCGAGGACGAGAGCGCGGTGCACAATGGCGACCTCAAGACGATCGCCGACCGCGAGCTGCCGCGCCTGCAGGCCGTCTACGACATGCGGACCTACATCCAGGTCGTCGGCAGCCTCCTCAGTCAGGTCAGCGCCCAGGAATATATCGAGGAGATTCCGCCGCTGTACGACCAGTTCGGCGCCGCCCAGGAGCGCCTCGACCGGACCTCGCTGGCGCTGATCAAGGACAGCGAGGGCGTCGACGCCGGCGCCGTCGCCGACCTGCGGACCGAGATGCAGCGCCTGTTCGATCTCGGCCAGGGCGCCGACGGCCTGTTCTCGCTCAGGACCCGCGAGCTGCAGTCGACCGCCGCTGCGCGCGCGCGGCAGAACGACGTGCAGAGGACCGCCGACGAGATGGGCCTCGCCCTCAATGCGCTCGTCACCACGACCGAGCGGGACGCCACCCAGACGACGGCGCTGACCTCCTCGCAGATCTCCACCGCCCGCACCTGGCTCATCATCCTCGCGCTCGCGAGCCTGGCGATCGCCGGCCTCATCATGTGGCTCTTCGTTCACCGCTACATAGTCGCCCGGCTGAAGGCGCTGTCCTCGAGCATGCTCGCCGTCGCCGGCGGCAACCTCCAGGCGCCGATCCCCGAGGCGCGACCGGACGAGATCGGCGACATGAGCCGTGCGCTGTCGGTGTTCCGCGACAATGCGCGCGAGATCCGCTCCGCCAAGGAGGAGGCGGACCGCGCACGGGCGGCGGCCGAGGAGGCCTCGCGGACCAAGTCGGCCTTCCTCGCCAACATGAGCCACGAGCTGCGGACGCCGCTGAACGCCATCATCGGCTACAGCGAGATGCTGCTCGAGGACGCCGCCGACCGCGGCGACGAGGCCTCCGAAACCGACCTGCGGAAGATTCAGACCGCCGGCAAGCATCTGCTCGGTCTGATCAACGACATCCTCGACCTGTCGAAGATCGAGGCCGGCCGCATCGAGCTCTATGTCGAGACCGTCGATCTCGCCAAGCTCGCCACCGAGCTGCGGACGATGGTCGAGCCGCTGCTCGCCAAGAACGCCAACGCGCTCGTGATCGACTGCCCGGCCGACATCGGCGTCTTCGACACCGACCTCACCAAGCTCAGGCAGAGCCTGCTCAACCTGCTCAGCAACGCCGCCAAGTTCACCAAGGACGGCAAGATCTTCCTCGAGATCGCCCGCACCCGCGACGCGGCCGGGGCGCCGCAGTTGCGCTTCCGCGTCCGCGATACCGGCATCGGCATGACCGAGGAGCAGATCGGCCGCCTCTTCCAGGCCTTCACGCAGGCCGATTCGTCGACCACGCGCAATTTCGGCGGCACCGGCCTCGGCCTCGCCATCACCCGGCACTTCTGCCAGATGCTCGGCGGCTCCATCGTCGTCGAGAGCACCCCCGGCGAGGGGTCGATCTTCACCATCACCCTGCCCGAGAACGTCGCCGTGACGACGCAGCAGGCCCCCGCCCTGCCGGCGATCTCGGGGCCGGCGAGCGGCTCGACGATCCTCGTGGTCGACGACGATCCGGTGGTGCACGAGGTGCTGGCCGCGACCCTCACCAAGGAGGGCTTTCGCGTCGTCCACGCCCGCAACGGCACCGACGCCCTGCGCCTCGCGCGCGAGACGCAGCCGGACGCGGTGACGCTCGACGTGATGATGCCGCAGGTCGACGGCTGGTCGGTGCTCGGCATCCTGAAATCGGACCCGGCGCTGGCGCACATCCCGGTCATCATGCTGACGATCGTCGACAATCGCGGGCTCGGCTTCTCGCTCGGGGCGTCCGAATTCATGACCAAGCCGATCGATCGCGGCCGCCTCGTCGCCCTGCTGAACCGCTTCGCCGCGCCGGCCCGCGGCCGGCTCGTGCTGATCGTCGACGACGACAACGACGTGCGTACGCTGCTCCGCCATTCGGTCGAGGGCGCCGGGCTCGTCGCCGCCGAGGCGGCCAACGGCCGCATCGCGCTCGACATGCTGCGCAAGGAGGGAGTGCAGCCGGCGCTCGTGCTGCTCGACCTCATGATGCCGGAGATCGACGGCTTCGGGTTCCTCGATGCGATCCGCGCCGACCCGGCGCTCGCCGACCTGCCGGTCGTCGTCCTCACCGCCAAGGAGCTCACCGCCGAGGAGAAGGCCGCGCTGGCGGAACGGACGATGCACGTGTTCAGCAAGGGAGCCCAGTCCGTCGACAGCTTCGGACGGACGCTCGCCACCATGATCCGCCGCGAATCCGCGGCCGCCTAGCCGCTCTGCCGGGAAGAGGGAACTATGCCTAAAATCCTCCTCGTCGAGGACAACGAGATGAACCGGGACATGCTGTCCCGCCGTCTTTCCCGCAACGGCTTCGAGGTCGTCATCGCCGTCGACGGCCAGCAGGGCGTCGACGCCGCCGAGCGGGAGCGGCCGGACCTCATCCTGATGGACATCAGCCTGCCGGTGCTGGACGGCTGGGAGGCCACCAAGCGCATCCGCTCGAGCGAGGCCGCGAAGGGGATCCCGATCATCGCGCTGACAGCGCACGCCATGACGCAGGACCGCGAGAAGGCGCTCGCCGTCGGCTGCGACGACTTCGATACGAAGCCCGTCGAGCTGCCGCGCCTGCTCGAGAAGATCGGTGCGCTGCTCGCGCGAGGCCGCGCCGCATGAGCGCCGCCGCCGCCTCCGCGG
>JAEZCD010000083.1 GCA_023430145.1 Pseudomonadota bacterium | reverse complement strand
GCGCCCAGCCGCTCTCGCGAAGCGCCCGCTCGCAGTCGCGAACCGCCTCGTCGACGAGGTCCGCCGCCGCCACCGGAAGCTCCGCATAGGGCTCCAGATCCGAAGGGCGGAGAACGGCGATCCGATCCGTGCCACGGGCGAGGCGCGCGCCGCCGATAAAGTGGCCGGTCGGAACGGGGACGGCATTCGGGTCGAAGTCAGGCATTCTCCGGCACCATCATCTGCCTCTCGGCGCTCGCCGGCTCACGGCCGAAGTGGGCGCTCGACAGGATCCCGCACAGCCTTCTGAGCCGGTCACCGCCGACCCTCGGCGCGAGCATCGTTTCGCCCTCGGGCGGCTGTCCAATGTCACGTTGCCAGAGCGGCATTAGGTTTGCTTATGTACAAACATGCGCGCTCGTCAGATCGAGGTTTTCCGGACAATCATGCGGTGCGGGACGCTAACGGAGGCGGCACGCACGCTCAACGTCTCGCAGCCCGCCCTCAGCCAGGTGCTCCTGCATGCCGAGGACGAGCTCGGATTCAAGCTGTTCGAGCGGGTCAAGGGGCGCCTCGTGCCGACGCCCGAGGCCGAGGAGCTGTTTCCGGAAGCCGACCGCATCTTCAGCGACATCGAGAATCTTCGCCGGACGGCGGGCGAGCTGAAATCGGGGCGGCGCGGCACGGTTCGCCTGGCGGCCTCCGCGCCGCCCGCGCTGTCGATCGTTCCGGCCGCGCTCGACGCCTTCCGGCGCAAGCATGCGGACATACGCATCCTCTCGTTCGTCGTCGGTTCCGAGCGCATGGTGCTGATGCTCGATGCCGGAGCGGTCGGGCTGGGGCTCGCGATGACGGACGCGATGCTGCCGCTGATCGACACCGAGGTCGTCGGTCATTGCAGCGTCACCTGCCTCGTACCGGAAGCCCACCCGCTCGTCGGCCGGAGCGCCGTATCGATAGACGACCTCACCGGCCAGCCGCTGATCAGCTACCGGTCGGGCACGCTCCCGGAGATCCTG
Organism: Pseudomonadota bacterium; assembly: GCA_023430145.1. Classification (GTDB taxonomy): domain Bacteria; phylum Pseudomonadota; class Alphaproteobacteria; order Rhizobiales; family Methylopilaceae; genus JAEZCD01. Next base: position 7,976 of record JAEZCD010000083.1, on the reverse strand, counting down.
CTCAGCCGGGCGCTCCTGGCGGAGGGGCATCCGGGATTGCGGCCGGACATCGAGGTGGAGCTGTCGATCATCGCGCTCGCCTTCGTCCAAGGAGGGCTCGGCGTGGCGCTCGTCGACGATCTCCTGCCCTGGCACCGCTATCCGGGAATTCGGACGATCCCGTTCGAGCCCCGGGTCGACCTGCCGATCTCGATTCTGACGAGCGCGCGGCGGCCCCTGTCGCGTCCGCATCAGCTCCTGCGCGAGAACCTTCGGCGCGAGATCCGCAGCATACCGCGGCTTCGCGCCGGCAAGGGCACGGCGACCTAGCGGGGCAGGCGCGGCCGCGGCGCGCATAATACCGGCTTATTCCAGGGCCGCGGATTCGACTTGGACTTCCGGTCACCCGGTGGACACAAAACCCGCAGGTAGACCGGGTTGCTGGGAATGGCTTGGCGCATCGGTGTCGACATCGGCGGCACCTTCATCGATTTCTGCGCGCTCGAGGTCGGCACCAACCGGCTCGAGACGCTCAAGGTCTTGACTACCCCGGAGGAGCCCGGTCGCGAGCTGATGCAGGGCCTCGAGATCCTGCACGCGGCGCACGGCATCGATCCGCGCGAGGTTCTCGACTTCGTGCATGGAACGACGGTCGGCATCAACACGATCATCCAACGCAAGGGTGCGCCTCTCGCGCTCTTCACCAATGCCGGGTTCGAGGACGTGGTCGAGCTCGCGCGGCTGCGCATGCCCGACATGTATTCGCTTTTCTGTGCGCGGCCCGAGGGCCTCATCCCGCGCGACCGGATTTTCGGCATCGCCGGGCGAATCCTCGCCGACGGCAGCGAGGAAGCCCCGCTCGACGAGGCGGCCCTCGCGGTGGCCGCCGATCGCGCACGGGCGAAGGGCGCGGTCGGCATCGTCGTGTCCTTCCTGCACGCCTACCGCAATCCGGCGCACGAGCGCGCCGCGAAGGCCAAGCTCTCCGAGATCGCCCCCGACCTCTTCTGCTTCACCTCCTCCGAGGTCTGGCCGGTGATCCGCGAATACGAGCGCACGACGACGTCGATCCTCAACGGCTACATCCACCCGCGCGTCGCCGGCTATCTCGGCTCGCTCGAGGTCAAGCTCGGCGAGCGGGGCGTGCCGGCCCGCCCGATGCTCACGAAGTCGAACGGCGGCATCATGGACGCGGCGGCCGGGCGCACCCAATGCGTCGGCATGCTCCTGTCCGGCACCGCATCCGGCGTGATGGGGGCGAGCTTTCTCGCGCACGCGGCCGGCATCCGGAACGTGCTCACGCTCGACATCGGCGGCACCTCGGCCGATCTCGCGCTCATCATCGACGGCGAGCCGCAATTCGGCACGGGCGAGGTCGTCGGCGACTTTCCGCTCTTCGTGCCCTCCGTGCAGGTCACCTCGATCGGCGCCGGCGGCGGCTCGATCGCGCAGGTCGACGGCTTCGGCGTCCTGCGAGTCGGGCCGGAGAGCGCCGGCTCGACGCCGGGGCCGGCCTGCTACGGGCGCGGCGGCACGCGCCCGACCGTCACCGACGCGCTCGCCTGCGTCGGCTATCTCGGCCATGCGCCGCTCGCCTACAGCGCGCTTTCCACCGATCGGACGCTGGCCGAGGCGGCCGTGGCACCGCTCGCCGCGGCGCTCGGCCGCAGCCTGCCGGCGACCGCCGAGGCGATCATCGAGGTCGCCGTCTCCGAGATGTTCGTCGAGGTCAACAAGCTGATCGCCCGCTTCGCCGTGGATCCGCGCGACTTCACGCTGATGCCGTTCGGCGGCGCCGGGCCGATGCTCGGCTGCTTCCTCGCGCGCGAGCTCGGCATCGGCCGCGTCGTGGTACCGCGACGGCCGGGGGTCGTCTGTGCGCTCGGCAGCCTCGTCGCCGACGCCAAAAGCGATTTCATCCGGACGATCTTCCTCGATCTGGATCAGGCCGCGCTGCCGGTGCTGCGCGAAGCCGCCGCCGAGCTCGAGGCGGAGGCGGAGCGCTGGCTGCGCGAGGAGCACGGCTTCTCGGGGCCGGCGGTCAAGACGCTGTCGGCCGACATGCGCTACCGAGGTCAGTCGCACGAGATCGAGGTCGGCCTGGATAAGGCGTGGCTGGCCAAGAATGCGCATGCCGAGATCGCCGCCGCCGTCCACGAGCGCCACCGAGCGCTCTACGATTTCCACGATCCGGCCGCGGCGATCCAGGTCGTCAACCTGCGGCTCGTCATCGCCGGCATGACCGAGCGGCCGATCATGGCGCCGGTCCCGCTCGCCACCAGCGAGGCGAGGCCGGAGCGGCGGGTCGAGTTCTGGCTCGATGGCGCCCGGCATGCCGTGCCGCTCTACCTGCGCTCCGCGCTCGGTCACGGCAACACGATCGCCGGCCCGGCGATCGTCGTCCAGGAGGACACCACCGTCTGCATCCCGGCCGGGTTCGCAGGGGCGGTCGATGCGCACCTCAACCTCGTGCTCAGGGCGGAGGCCTGACCGGTGATCGACAAGGTGACGCTGCGGATCCTGGCCAACCACGTCCGGGCGGCCGCGGAGAACATGGCCTACACGCTCCACCGGACCGCCCACTCGACCTTCGTCAAGGAGACCGAGGACTTTACGACGATGCTCACGGACGCCGCAGGGCTCACGGTCGGCGTGCCGATGGACCTCGGCGCCACCTGGTACCCGGGCATGGACTACGGGCCCGCCCTGGCGCTCGTCGAGGGCGGCTACGAGCCCGGCGACGTCGCCTTCACCAACGACCCCTATAGCGGCTTTCTCGCCACCCACGCGCCCGACATTCACGCCTGGAAGCCGGTCTTCCACGAGGGCGAGATCATGGCTTTCGCGGCCGGCCACATCCACAACACCGACATGGGCGGCGCGGTGCCGGCGAGCCTGTCGCGCACGCTCACCGAGATTCACCAGGAGGGGATCCGCTTTCCGCCGATGAAGCTGCACCGGCGCGGCGCGCCGGACGAGAACCTGCTGCGCGTCATGATGCTGAACGTGCGCAAGCCGGATCAGAACCTCGGCGACCTGAAGGCGCTCCTCGGCGCCCTCAATACCGGCGAGCGCAAGGTGCAGGCCATGGTCCGCAAGTTCGGGCCGGATCGGTTTCGCGCCGGGCTCGCCGCGCTTCTCGACTATTCCGAGCACCAGGCGCGGGATGTCCTGCGCTCGATCCCGGACGGGGAATACAGCTTCGCCGACTTCACCGACGAGGACGGTGAGACCGGCAATCCTTGCCGGCTCGCGGTGACGTTGCGCATCGCGGGCGACGAGGCGGTGCTCGACTTCACCGGCACCGACCCGCAGCTCACCTCCTCGCTCAACGTCCCGACCGGCAGCAATCCGCGCCACACGCTGCTGCTCGTCGGCGTCTACTACGTCCTCTACACGCTGAACCCGCAGCTGCTGCTCAATGCGGGCCTGACGCGGCCCTTCACCTGCATCGTGCCGGAGGGCACGGTGCTGAACCCGGTCTACCCGGCCGCGGTGGGCATGCGCAGCCTCACCTGCGCCCGCCTGCGCTCCCTGCTTTTCGGCGTGTTCGGCCTCGCGATTCCCGACCGCATGCCGGCGGCGCCCGCCGGCTCGAGCTCGATCGTCAACGTGATGGTCACCGACGACAGGCAGAAGCGCACGGTGATCGCTGCGGTCAATCCGGTGGTGGGCGGCGGCGGCGGCATGCCGCATCGCGACGGCACCAACGGCTCGGGCGCCGATTCGGCCTATCTCAAGAACACGCCGATCGAGATCAACGAGTCGGAAGTTCCCGTGCAGTTCCTCCGCTACGGGCTGAAGCCGGATTCCGGCGGCGCCGGGCTGCATCGGGGCGGCCTCGCGACCGTGATGGAGTTCAAGGTGTTCGCGCCGAACAGCCGGGTCACCATCCGCAACCGGGATCGCTCGCACTTCCGTCCCTGGGGAATCCTCGGCGGCGAGCCGGGCGAGCCGTCGAACCTGATCGTGAATCCCGGCACGCCGCGCGAGGCGGTGCTCGGCAACCGGGACATCTTCACGCTCGAGCCGGGCGATGTCGTGCACATCCATTCGCCCGGCGGCGGCGGCCGCGGCGACCCCGCCGAGCGCGATCCCGCCGCCGTGCGGCTCGACGTCGAGCGCGGCTATGTGTCGGCGTCACGTGCCGAGGCCGACTACGGAGTCGTCCTCTGCGATGGCAAAGTCGACGAGGCGGCGACCCGCGCCCGCCGCCTCGCCCGCCGGCGGAACGGCAGCGCGCATTTCTGCTTCGGGCCGGAGCGCGATCGCTTCGAGGCCGTCTGGTCGCCGCAGGCCTATGCGGCCATGACCGCGATCCTCGCCGGCATGCCGATCCACTGGCGGTTCTTCGTCAAGACGAAACTGTTCGCCTCGATAAGGGAGATGGCGGACCGCGGCGAGACGCCCGACATCGGCCGCGCGATGGCGGGTGTGCGCAGCATGTTCCCGCAGATCCCGTGAGAGCGGTCGTCGACGGGATGCGAATGTCAGAATCCGACCACTCGTCTGATTAGCTGTCGCTGCGGGCGCGCTATCGAATGCCTCGGCCGCCCGCAGGGCGCCTGCGCAGCGCAGTCCGTGGCGGCGCGCCCGCTCGTCGCGGTCAAAGGCCGACGAGCCCCGGAAGCTCGCCGATGCCGGCGATCTCCCGATAGCCGTATTCCGCGCAGGGCGGCTCGTAGCCGCGATTGACGAAGACTCGCCCACCGATGCGCAGATCGCGCGCCGTCATGAGATCGTATCTGAGGCTGCCCGAGCAGTGCATGACCTCCTCCGGCCCGCAGCCGAGCTGCGCGAACATGTACTCGAAGGCCTGCATGCGCGGCTTGTAGGCGCACGCCTCTTCGGCCGTGTAGGTCGCGTGGAACGGCGCACCGAGCTTGGCGACGGAGTGGGGGAGGAGATCCTTCATCGAGTTCGACAGGATGACGAGCGGGATTTTTCCCGCGATCCGCGCAAGCCCGTCCGGGACGTCCGGGTGCGGGTTCCAGCTCGGGATCTCGGCATAGATCCGCGCCGCATCCGCCGGTTCGAACGGCACCCGCCAGCGCCTGCAGGTTCGCTCCACCGCGTTGCCGATCACCTCGTCGTAGGGCTTCCAGGCGCCCAGGACCTCGTCGAGGCGATAGGCGGCGAAGTCCCCGCAGAATCCGTCCATCGCCTCGGGGGACAGCCGTGCCCCGTAGACCCGCCGCGCGGCCGGTGCCATCTCGAAGTCGATGAGCGTGCCGTAGCAATCGAAGGTGATAAATTTCGGCCGAAAGGAATCCACGCTGCCCCCGTCTCGCATCCCGCCTGCCGGCGAGGTTCAGTTGATCATGTCCTTGAAGCGGTAATAGGCGCCGACGAGCGGCAGGAACCAGGGCGGACCGAAGTGCCCTGGAATCGCCGGCCAGCCGAGATCGTGGAACGGATTGCGCTCGGGATGGCCGTCCATGACCTCGGTCATGACGTGGCCCATGCGCACCGCCATCTGCGTGCCGTGGCCGCTGTAGCCCATCGCATAGTAGAGGCCCTTGTGCTCTCCGGCTCGCGGATAGCGATCGGGCGTCACATCGATCAGGCCGCCCCAGCAATAGTCGATCTTCGCGCCGGCGAGCGGCGGGAAGAGCTCCAGCATCTTCCGCTCGAGGATGATCCCGCTCTTGGCGTCCGACTGCGGGCTCGAGATGGCGAAGCGGGCGCGGCCGCCGAAGATCAGCCTGTTGTCCGGCGTCAGCCGGAAATAATTGCCGATGTTCTTTGTAGTCGCCACCGTGCGGTTGCCAGGCATGATCGCCTTGGCGAGATTGTCGCCCAGCGGCGCGGTGGCGATGATGAAGCTGCCGAACGGGACGAAGCGACGGCGGAAATAGCCGAAGGGGCCGCTCGTCGTCGCGCCGGTGGCGACCAGCACCTGCTTGGCGACGATGCTGCCGCGCGGCGTCGTCAGCCGGAAGGTGCCGTCGGCGCGCCGCTCGAGCCCGGTGACGCCGGCATTCTCGAAGATCCGCGCCCCTCGGCGTGCGGACGCCTCCGCAAGGCCGACGCCGAACCGCGCCACGTGCATCATCGCCCCGCTCTCGAACAGAAGGCCGCCATGGAAGCCGTCCGAGGCCACCTCCTTGCGCGCCTCCTCCCGCGAGAGCAGCTTCACGCCGGGCTCCACGGTCTTGACGAGCGTCTCGTAGTCGCGCCTGAGATCGTCGAAATGGTGCGGCTTGTAGGCGAGTTTCATCTTGCCGCGCCGGACGAACTGGCAGTCGATCTTCTCCCGCTGCACGAGCTGCTCGACGAGGTCGACACCCTCGTCATAGGCCTTGTAGTAGCGCGACGCGCGCTCGAGGCCGAAATGGGCGACCGCGGCGCGGAAACTGTGCGCGGCGCCGCCATTCACATGCCCGCCATTCCTGCCGGACGCCTGCGACACCACGCGGCCCTGTTCGAGTAGGACGACGGAGGCTCCCTTCCCGGCCAGGGCATAGGCGGCCGACAGGCCCGTGAAGCCGCCGCCGATCACGGCGACGTCGCACTGCCCCTCGACAGGCCCCGCGGCGGCCGACCGAAAGGATGGCGAGGATGCCAGCCAGTACGGGACCAATTCCATTGCAGGCGAGCTCCGGGCCGGCTTCGTGACGGGTCTTGCTGCGGACGCGTTCCACCCGCCGACCTGGGAAGGAATCTGTAAGGAGAGGGTGCGCGGCGTCCAATGCGATGAACGGCGCTTTTCATAAGTGTGGATTATGTCGAGGTCTTTGTCCGCCCGGCTTCCGAGGGGCCGGTCTTCGCGATCGAGCGGCGCGGCGCGGGAGGACGGGGCTGCGAAGCGGTCCCCCGGCCGCTCGGCATAAGCCCGGCATCTGGGCGCAGCCGGAATCGTTATTGGCGACGCCGAGCGCCTGCGTGCGATGCTCCTTTCCGCTCCAGAACATCTCCGACGAGAGGGCGACATGAGGAATGGCATCATCGCAGCGATCGGCCTGGCGTTGCTTTCTGCAGCGAGCGCTCGCGCCGAGAGCGTCACCTACGCGACCGACGGCGGGACCATCCTCGACGTGATGAAGGAAGCGCTGCTCCGCCCCGCCGAAAAGAAGCTCGGCATCCAGGTGTCGCCGGCCCCCAACGCCGATCGCTATCCCGTAGTGAAGGCGCAGGTCGGCTCCGGCAAGGTGCTGTGGGATGTCGTGGACTTCGCCGCCGGCTACTGCGCGCGCGGGCAGCAGGAGAACCTCTTCGAGAAGCTGGACTTCGCGCTCATCCCGAATGCCAAATCGGTGCCTGCCGCGTTCAAGGACGATTATTCGGTCGGGCTCGCCGCCTACGCGACGGTGCTGGCCTACAACACCAAGAAATTCGGCGATAACGGCCCGAAGACATGGGCGGAATTCTGGGATGTCAAGAAGTTCCCCGGCAAGCGGGCGCTGCGGAACTATGCCCGGCCGACGCTCGAGATCGCCCTCCTCGCCGACGGCGTGGCGCCGGACAAGCTGTACCCGCTCGACGTCGACCGGGCCTATGCCAAGCTCGAGGAGATCAAGCCGCACGTCTCCGTCTGGTGGACCTCCGGCGCGCAGTCGAACCAGCTCCTCAACGACGGCGAGGTCGACCTGATCGCGCTTTGGGACGGCCGCGCCGCGAGCGCCATCGAGGCGGGCGCTCCGGCGACCTTCACGCGCAACCAGGCGATTCTCGAGAACACCTGCATCGCCGTTCTCCGCGGGACCGAGAACAAGCAGGCGGCGATGAAGTTCGTCAACGAGCTCCTCGATCCGAAGGGGCAGGCGAAATGGGCGACCGACTATGTGACCGGCCCGCTCAATGTCGAGTTCGCCGCACATATGGAGCCCGGGCGCCTCGCCAAGCTCGCCACGGCCCCCGAGAACCTCAAGGTCGAGGTGCCGCTCTCGGCCAAGTGGTGGGCGTCGCCGGAGGGCGAGAAGGCCGAGCAGCGCTGGCTCTCGTTCATGCAGAAGTGAGCCGCGCGGCATCGGGCGGCGCCATCCGGCGCCCTCGAT
>JAEZCD010000092.1 GCA_023430145.1 Pseudomonadota bacterium | reverse complement strand
CCCGCCTCGGCCCTCTCCCACGAGGGGAGAGGGGAAGAGGAGCGTCCAGGAACCATCATGGCCGAGCCGCCACCCCGCAGCCTGTCCGGCAAGCGCATCCTCCTCCTGATCGGCGGCGGCATCGCCGCCTACAAGGCGCTCGATCTCATCCGCCGGCTGCGCGAGCGCGGTGCCGGCGTGCGGGTTGTCATGACGCGCGCGGCGACGAAGTTCGTGACACAGCTGTCGGTCGGCGCCATCGCCGGCGAGCGGCCGTACACGGACCTGTTCGACATCGCCCAGGAGTTCGACATCGGCCATATCCGCCTCTCGCGCGAGGCCGACCTCCTGGTCGTGGCGCCGGCGACCGCCGATCTTTTGGCGAAGCTCGCCAACGGCCTCGCCGACGATTTGGCATCTACCGTGCTGCTCGCCTCCGACAAGCCGGTGCTGGTCGCGCCCGCCATGAATCCGCGCATGTGGGCGCATCCGGCGACGCGGCGCAATGCCGAGCGGCTGCGCGCCGACGGCGTCGCCTTCGTCGGCCCGGAGGCGGGCGAGATGGCCGAGCGCGGCGAGAGCGGGGTCGGGCGCATGGCCGAGCCGCTCACCATCGTCGCCGCCATCGAGGCGATCCTGGTCGGCGAGAAGCCGCTCGCCGGCCGGCGGGCGCTCGTCACCTCCGGGCCGACGCAGGAGCCGCTCGATCCGGTGCGGATGATCACCAACCGCTCCTCGGGCAAGCAGGGGCACGCCATCGCCGCGGCGCTCGCGAGTCTCGGCGCCGAGGTCGTGCTGGTCTCGGGGCCGGTGGCGCTGGCCGATCCGCCGGGCGTACGGACGGTGCATGTCGAGACAGCGCAGGAGATGCTGGAAGAGGTGCTCGACGCGCTCCCGGTTGATATCGGGGTGTTCGCCGCCGCGGTCGGCGACTGGCGGGCGGCTGCGCCGCTTTCCCAGAAGATGAAGAAGGGAGCGGGCGGGGCGCCCGAGCTGCGGCTCGTCGAGAACCCCGACATTCTCGCCACCGTCGCCCGGCACGCGACCCTGCGGCCGCGGCTCGTCGTCGGGTTCGCGGCGGAGACCGAGAACGTGCTCGGCAACGCCGCCGACAAGCGCCGCCGGAAGGGCTGCGACTGGATCGTCGCCAACGATGTGTCGGCCGCCACCGGCGTCATGGGCGGCGACAGGAACGAGGTGCACCTCGTCACCGAGGCCGGCGTCGAGGACTGGCCGGCCGAGGGAAAATCCGCGGTGGCGCGCCGGCTCGCCGCCCGAATCGCTGTCGCGCTGGGAGAGGTGTCGTGACCGAGGTGCGCGTCGTCCGCCTGCCGCATGCGGCAGGGCTGCCGGCCTACGCGACGGCCGGCGCCGCCGGGCTCGATTTGCTGGCGGCGGTGCCCGAGGACGCGCCGCTGACGCTCGCGCCCGGCACGAGAGGGCTTGTCCCGACCGGCCTCGTGCTCCAACTCCCTCCGGGGCACGAGGGCCAGGTGCGTCCGCGCTCCGGTCTAGCGCTCCGGCACGGGCTGACGGTTCTCAACGCGCCGGGTACGATCGACGAGGACTATCGCGGCGAGGTGTCGGTGCTGCTCGTCAATCTCGGGACTGAGCCGGTGGAGATTTCCCGCGGCATGCGGATCGCCCAGCTCGTGATCGCGCCGGTGATCCGCGCGACCCTCGTCGAGGTCCGAGACCTCGCCGTTACCGAGCGCGGGCAGGGCGGCTTCGGCTCGACCGGGATTCTGGAGCGCGGCGCATGAACCTGTTGCCGCGCCGCAGCCTCCTCGCCATCGCCGCCGTGATCGACATCGCCCATCATGCGCGGCCAGCGCCGATCGCCGCCAAAACCCTGTCGGCGCGGCACAATCTGCCGCCGCGACATCTCGAGACGCTGCTCCAGGCGCTCGTCCGGGCGGGCATTCTCAAGGGCATCCGCGGGCCGCGCGGCGGCTACGAGCTGGCGCGCGAGCGACGCCGCATCACCGTCGGCGCCATCGTCCGCGCCGCGCTCGGCCCTGCCGGCAACGGCGATGCCTCGGAGGAGGGGCCGCCGTCGAAGCTCGTCTCCCTCGTCGTGCTGCCGACGATCGACAGCGCCTCGCAGAGCTTTCTGGAAAAGCTCGACGAGATCACCGTCGAGGACCTCTGCCGCCGGGCGGAGAGCCAGGCCGTGTTCGGCGAGGGCCAGGTCGGCGCCGACTTCAGCATCTGAGCCGCCCAAGCGCTTCTCGTCCTTCCTACGCCGAATCGGCCGGGAATGCACACGATCCGACACCCGGCCAAGAGTCCCTTCGCTCTGAGAATCCACGCCTTTCGACCAGTTCGCGACACGCCCGGACAGCCGTTTCGGCACGCGTGCAGCTTCCCCTCCCAATTCGCCGGGACTCGGCCCATATTGGCCGCATGCCCCGACCGCGAAAGAACCCGGCCGGCTTCGGCGAGGCGCCGCAGGCCGGCTTCGACAGCGCCGACATTTCGGGCCTCGATCCGGACCTCTTGAAGGCGCTCGGCCGCGGTGCCGAGGCCGCCGAGGAGGCGCGGGCGAAGCGTGCCCCCCGGACGGCCGCCTCCGCCTCGCCCGACAAGGCGCCGCGGGCGCCGGGCC
>JAEZCD010000030.1 GCA_023430145.1 Pseudomonadota bacterium | reverse complement strand
GGTCCGAACCGGGCCACGCGACCGCGCGGCGCGCGTGGAGCGGGCGACGTCGCCGATCGCTCTGTTCGGAGCAGCGGCGAACCGACCGCCGCCCGCCTCAGGGCTCCAGCTCGGTATCCCAGTAGAGATAGTCGAGCCAGCTGTCGTGCAGGTAGTTGGGCGGGAACAGCCGGCCATTGTGGTGCAGGTCGTGCACGCTCGGCTGGAACGGCCGCTGTGCCGGCCACATGCCGCAGTCGCGCGGCAGCTGGCCGCCCTTGCGCAGATTGCAGTGCGAGCAGGCGGCGACGACGTTCTCCCACGTCGTCTGCCCGCCGAGCGAGCGCGGCACGACGTGGTCGAAGGTGAGGTCCTCGCGTACCCCGCAATACTGGCAGCTGAAGCGGTCGCGCAGGAAGACGTTGAACCGCGTGAAGGCGGGATGCCGTGCCGGCTTGATGTAGGTTCTGAGGCAGACGACGGAGGGCAGCCGCATCTCGAAGCTCGGGCTGCGCACCACCTTCTCGTACTGCGAGACGACGTTCACCCGGTCGAGGAAGATCGCCTTGATCGCGTCCTGCCAGGACCAGAGCGATAAGGGATAATATGACAGCGGACGATAGTCCGCGTTCAGGACCAGGGCAGGACAGGATTCGGGCGAGACTGCGAGACTCACCAGCTGCTCCGATTCGGCGCCGGCGCTCTCTGACAGCGCATGTTTCTTAGTCTACAGGTTCCGTGTCACCCTTGTGAAGGTCCCAATCTCTGGGGTTTTCAGCCGCGGCGCCGGCCCCGCGCGAACGCCGCCGCGATGAACTCGCCGCCCTGGCGCAGGCCCTCGCCGTCGATGCCGTGGCCGATGCCGGCGGACAGGTGCCACTCGCAGGGGATCTCGGCCTTCGCCAGCGCCTCGGCGGACATGAAGAGCGCCTCGGCAGGGATGAGATCGTCCTGCTCGCCGTGCACCAGCAGCACCGGCGGTCGGCATGTCGCCTCCGCCGCGATCCTGTCCTCGCCGACGAGCAGGCCCGAATAGCCAACGATCGCGGCCGGCGCGACCGTGCGTCGCAGGCCCGCATGCAGGGCCATCATGCACCCCTGGCTGAAGCCGACGAGGGCCAGGGCGCGGTCGTCGAGGCCGTGTCGGCGCAGCTCCGCATCGAGGAAGGCGTCGAGCGCCGGCCGTGCCGTGAGGGCGCCGCGCCAGCGCTCGCCGGGATCACGCATCGTCAGCGGGAACCATTGATAGCCCTGTCCGCCGGCCATCGCCGGCATCCGCTCGGGTGCGTGCGGGGAGACGAAGGCGGCGTCCGGCAGCAGCGGCTGCCATTGCTGGCCGAGGGCGATCAGGTCGTTGCCGTCGGAGCCGTAGCCGTGCAGCAGCACGACGAGCTGGGTGGGCTTCCTGCCGCCGCGCGGCAGGATTCGGGGTCCGTCGAGCAGCGGCATCGTTTGTCAGGTCTCGCGGGAGAGATCGGTCGGGGTGGAACGGCCGACGCGATAATAGGCCCAGAGCAGCCGCGCCGCCACGGCGCGCAGCGGGCGCCAGGCATCCGCCATCGCGCGGAGATCTTTGGCGGCCGGGCGGGCGGACAGGGCGAAGGCGCGGCGCGCGGCCTCCTGGAGGGCGATGTCGGCCGCCGGAAAGACGTCGCGGTGGCCGAGCGCGAACAAGAGGTAGCTCTCCGCCGTCCATGGGCCGATGCCGGGCAGGGCGACGAGCTCTGCGATCGCCTCCTCGGAGGGAAGGGCGGCAAGGGCGTCGAAGTCGAGCCGGCCCTCGCTCGCTGCGGCGGCAGTGGCACGCAGCGTACGCATCTTCGACAGCGACAGCCCGGCGCGGCGCAGCGCCGCATCGTCGGCGGCGAGCATCGAAGCCGGATCGATGCCGCCGAGCTCCGTTTGCAGGCGCGCGAAGATGGCGGTGGCGGCGCTGACCGAGATCTGCTGGCCGGTGACGATCCAGGCGAGTCCCGCAAAGCCGGTCTCGACGCGCCGCAGCGGCAAGGCACCGGTCGCAGCCCCGATCGGCACGAGCCGCGGGTCGACGCGGAGGAGAATTTCGAGGGCCGCGGCGAGGTCGGCATCGGTACGGATCACGGGCGGGGTTATAGCCTCTGGGCGTCGTCCGACGCGACTCCCGCGCCCGTCGTCATCCTGCGCGAAGCGCAGGATGCATTCTTCCCTTCGCGCCGTCGGCACCCGAACAATGGGTCCTGCGGTCGAGCCGCAGGACGACGAGGAGCGAGCGGGCACCGCTGCGCCTCTTCCCGCCGGTGCCGGCCTCGGGCATGAGGGCGGCATGGGGGAAAAGATCTTCCGCTTCGCGCCGTCGCCGAACGGGCTCCTGCACCTCGGCCACGCGCTTTCGGCGCTCGTCAACCGGCGCATGGCCGCAGCCGCCGGTGGCCGGCTGCTGCTGCGGCTCGAGGACATCGACAGCGCCCGCTGCCGGCCCGAATACGAGGCCGCCATCATCGCCGATCTCGCCTGGCTCGGCATCGCGTTCGCCGAGCCGCCGCGACGGCAGTCCGAGCATCTCGAGGCGCACCGGAGCGCGCTCGAAGCGCTGCGCCGTCGCGGGCTGATCTATCCCTGCTTCTGTTCGCGCGGCGACATCTTACGCGCCACGGCGAGGCGCGGCACGCCATGGCCGACCGACCCCGACGGCAGTCCCCTCTATCCCGGCACCTGCCGCGATCTCACGCAGGCCGAGCGTGGGAAACGCCTCGCCGCCGGCGAGCCGCACGCTCTCCGGCTCGACATGCCGGCCGCCCTCGAACGGCTCGGCACGCCGCCGGCCTGGCGAACGGCCTCGGAGGATCTGTCGGCCGAAACGCTGCATCCCGCCGACCCCGCAGCCTGGGGCGACGTGGTGCTGGCGCGAAAAGAGATCCCGACGAGCTACCACCTCGCCGTGGTCGTCGACGACGCCGCCCAGGGCGTCAGCCATGTCGTGCGCGGCGCCGACCTCGAGGCGGCGACCGCCGTGCACCGCGTGCTGCAATGCCTGCTCGGCCTGCCCGAGCCGCTCTACCACCACCATCGGCTGCTGCTCGGGCCCGACGGCACGAAGCTGTCGAAGAGCACCGGCTCGACCGCCCTGTCGGCGCTGCGCGCGCAAGGCTGGACGCCGGCGGACGTCGCCCGCGCCGTCGGCTTCTGACAGGGTCAGCCGATGCCGAGCACGATCAGCCAGAAGGTGGCGGTCGGCACGGCGGCGATAGTGGAGACGGCGAGCGCGGAGGACACCACGTCCTCGCCGATGCGGTAGCGCCCGGCGACGATCACCGAGTTGACGCCGACCGGCATCGCCGCGAACAGCACTGCGACGCCGGCCCAGACCGGCGGCACGTCGAGCACGTGGAAGGCCAGCGCCCAGACGAGGAACGGGTGCAGCATCAGCTTCAGCCCGCTGAGGATCGAGGCGGCACCGATGCCGCCGACGATCCCGTGCCGGTGCAGCGCGAGCCCCATGACGACGAGCGAGCAGGGCGAGGCGCTCATCGCCAGCTGGTCGACGAGCGACTTGACGACACCGGTCGGCGCCAGTCCCATCAGCTTCAGAGCGCCGCCGAGCATGACCGCGAGCAGGATCGGATGGGTGATCAGCGTCACCCCGAGCCGGCGAAGAAGCTCGACGCCGGTGGCCTCGGTGAGCGTGCGCTCGATCAGAAGGGTGACGACACCCAGCATCAGCGGCAGGTGCACGGCGAGCAGCAGGAACAGCGGCACCGCGCCCTCCTCGCCATAGGCGCGCAGGATCAGCGGCACGCCGACGAGCACCGTGTTCGACTGGCTCGCGGCGAAGCCGAACAGCGCCGCCTCCGTCGCATCGCGACCGAGGAAGCGGCGGAACAGCATCGCGGCGAGCGCCCAGGTGACGGCGACGCCGCCGAAATAGGCCGCCCAGTAGCCCCAGGGCTGCACCGGCGGCAGCACGCCCTCGGTGAGCGAGCGGATGATCAGCGCCGGCACCGCGAGCGCGAAGACGTAGTCCGACAGGCCCTCGCTGGCGCGCTGGCCGAGCAGGCCGAACCGCGCCGCGCCCCAGCCGACCGCGATCAGGCCGAAGATCGGCACGATGATCGTCAAGAGATCGATCACGGGCGGGACTCGCTCGGAGGGCACAGAGCGCCGGGTGCCGGAGGGGCGGCGTTCGCGATCAATCTATCCTGCCTTCGCCGGTCCGCCGGCCGTCGCCCTCGCGCAACACGCGCGCACAATGTCGATCCTCGCCAGATTCGGCGACCGGTTTAGTCTGCCCTTAAGGCGATGCCGCTACCGTCTTCTCGCAACGCGAACGACGGAGGCGGAAACGCCCACATGTCTCTACAGGCGCACGATTGTACCGGCGATGGGCTGGACGCCGCACTGATCATGGCGGACCTGCCCGAGATCGGGTCCGCCGCCTCCGAGGCCGACCGTCGCATCGCGGTCTGCGCACACGAGCTGCGGACGCCAATCGGCGGCATGCTGGCGCTCGCCGATCTGTTGCTCGCGAGCGACCTCGACGAGGCGCAGCGCCGGCATGCCGGTGCGCTGCGGCAGGCGGCGGGGCATCTGCTCGAGGTCGCCGACACCATTCTCGACGTCACCCGGCCGCGCGCCGAGGAGGCGAGCCCGACCCGCGTGCGGTTCGATCTGCGCGCGCTTCTGCAGGGCGCCGTGACGCCGCTCGCCGCCCGCGGCCACCCCAGGGGCGTGGCGGTGCGGCTCCAAGGCGTCGCCGATCTGCCGGCCCTCGTCGCCGGCGACGCGGTCAGCCTGCGGCGCATCCTCGACAACCTCGCCGACAATGCGCTTAAGGCGACGGAAGCCGGCGAGGTGGTGCTGAGGACCGCCTGGATGCGCCGGCCGGGTGAGGGCGGGGCGCTCCGCCTCACCGTCGAGGACACCGGGCCCGGCTTCGGCGCGGCGTGGTTCCAATCGCCCGAGCGGAGCCCGGCGCATGGCGGCCTCGGCCTCGCGCTGGTGGGCGAGATGGCGGAACGGCTCGGCGGCTCGGTGACTTTGGGCGACCGGCCCGGCGGCGGCGCCTCGGTCACGGTCGAGCTGCCCTTGGAGCCAGTCGCCGCGCCGCCCGAGCGGCCCGAGCTACGCCCGGTCGCCGAGGGCCGCACCGGCTTGCGCATCCTCGTCGTCGAGAACAATGCGGCGATGCGCATCGCCATCGGTTCGATGCTCGACAAGCTCGGGCACGGCTACCGCATGGTCGGGCGCGGCCCGGCGGCGGTCGACCATGTCGGCCGCGGCGAGGCCGACCTGGTGCTGGTGGCCGCCGCGTCGACGGTCGCCGGCGTGGAAACGATCCGTGCCGTTCGCGGGCTCGGCGGACCCTGCGGGGCGGTGCCGATCTTCGCTATCGTGGCGCCGGGCGACGAGGCCGGCCGGGCGGCGCTGCTGGCGACCGGCGCCGACGCCGTGCTGACCAAGCCGGTATCGATGCGCGATCTCGGTGACGCCATCGTCGCCGCCGCGCAACGCCTCGGCGACCGGGCCGCCCACGGGGTCTTGCGGAGCTAGCCGCTCAGAGGCGCTGGTCTTCCGATCGCTACGCGGACCACCCGTCGGGACTCACGCCTGCACCTGCACATAGGCGCCGGGCGCGTCCTCGATCGGCTTGAACTTCCTGCCGCCGGGCTTTCGCGCCTTGACGCGAGTGCCATCGAGTCCCTCGAGCCACGCCACCCAGTCCGGCCACCACGAGCCGGGATGCTCCTCGGCCGTCGCGAGCCAGGCCTCGAGGTCGTCGCCCTGGGGCGGATCGCCGGTCCAGTACTGGTATTTTCCGCGCGCCGGCGGATTGACGACGCCGGCGATGTGGCCGGAGCCGGCGAGCACGAAGCGCACCGGCCCGGGGAACAGCTGGACGCCGATGAAGACCGACTTCGCCGGCGCGATGTGGTCCTCGCGGGTCGCGAGGCAGTAGATCGGCACCGTCGCCTTGGTGAGATCGGCGAGGACGCCGCCGATCTCGAGCATGCCGCGGCCGAGCTTGTTCTCGAGATAGCAGGTGCGCAGGTACCAGGCGTGGTTGGCGGCGGGCAGGCGCGTCGCGTCCGAGTTCCAGTAGAGCAGGTCGAACGGCACGGGCGCCTTGCCGCGCAGGTAATTGTTGATGATGTAGGGCCAGATCAGGTCGTTCGAGCGCAGCATGTTGAAGGTCGAGGCCATCTTGCGGCTCTCGAGATAGCCCTGCTCCTCCATGCGCTTCTCCATCGCCGCGAGCTGCTCGTCGTCGACGAAGACCTTCAGGTCGCCGGCATGGGCGAAGTCGACCTGGGTCGTCAGGAAGGTGGCGCTGGCGATCCGCCGATCGCCCTTCGTCGCCATGGTGCCGAGCGTGATCGCGAGCAGCGTGCCGCCGACGCAGTAGCCGACGGCGTCGAGCTCCTTCGTGCCGCTCGCCTGGAGCGACACCTCGAGCGCCTTCAGAACGCCGTCGTTCATGTAGTCGGCGAAGGATTTCTGCGCGTGCCGCTCGTCCGGGTTGACCCAGGAGATGCAGAACACCGTCAGCCCCTGGCCGACCATCCACTCGATGAAGGATTTCTCGGGCGCCAGGTCGAGGATGTAGAACTTGTTGATCCAGGGCGGAACGAGCAGGACGGGGCGCTTGCGGACCTTGTCCGTTGCCGCAGAATATTGCAGCAACTGCATGAGATCGTTCTGAAAGATCACCTTGCCGGGGGTGACGGCGAGGTTCTCGCCGACGCGGAATTTCGAGTGGTCGGTCTGGCGGATCTTCAGCTCGCCGCCGCCCGCCTCGATGTCCTCGGCAAGCATCCGCATGCCGCGGACGAGGTTGGCGCCCTTGGCCTCGATGGTCTCCCGCAAGAGCTCCGGATTGGTGAGGACGAAGTTCGACGGCGCCACCGCATTGGTGATCTGGCGCACGTAGAAGTCGGCCTTCTGCCGATCGTCGGCGTCGAGGTCGGCCTTGTCGACCAGCTCGGCCGCCCAGCGGCTCGTATGCAGGTAGGCCTGCTTGAGGAAATCGAAATAGGGGACGCCGGACCAGTCCGGGTCCTTGAAGCGCCGGTCGCCGGGCTCCGGGGCGGCGACAGGTGGAACTTCCTCGCCGGCCATGCGACGCAGCGTCGCCGCCCACAGGTCGAGATAGCCGGTGGCGAGCGCCTGGCCGGCCGCAGCGGCCTTCACTGGGTCTGCGACGAAGCGCTGCCCGAGCTCGCTCATGACCTTGACGAGGTCGACGACCTCCTCCGGCGGCTCGGTCTGCACCTCGCCGCGCTCGATACGCCGCAGCGAGGCGGCCCAGACGCGGCCGCTCTCCTCCATGAGGCGGGCGATGTTCTTGGCGAATTCCTCCATCGCCGGCCCGGTCGGTCCGAAGGGGTTCGGGAAATCGTCCTTGCCCAATTCGCATCTCCCCGGCCGCGAGCGCCCCGTGCCGCAGTTCGGCCACGAGCTTGCCAGAGGAATATGGTGGTTTCCTTGCCGTCCTCCAGGCCGGCGCGGGAAGGATCGGTCAACCTTAATCGACTATACGGGCTCGTGACGGCCGTGGCGGCGGAGAAGAGCGCGCTTGCCGCGCGTCTCCCGCGGCCTATAAGCGGCGCACCATCGCGAAGGAACGGGACGATGCAGGACTTTCACTCGGTTCGGCGGCTGCCTCCTTACGTGTTCGAGCAGGTGAACCGTGTGAAGGCCGCCGCCCGCAAGACCAACGCCGACATCATCGATCTCGGCATGGGCAATCCCGACCTGCCCACCCCTGAGCACATCATCGAAAAGCTCGTCGAGACGGCGAAGAAGCCGCGCACCAACCGCTATTCCGCCTCCAAGGGCATCGCCGGCCTCCGCAAGGCCCAGGCCGGCTATTACGCGCGCCGCTTCGGCGTGAAGCTCGACCCCGACACGCAGGTCGTCGCCACGCTCGGCTCCAAGGAGGGTTTTGCCAACATCGCCCAGGCGATCACCGCGCCGGGCGACGTGGTGCTGGTGCCGAACCCGAGCTACCCGATCCACGCCTTCGGCTTCCTGATGGCCGGCGGCGTCATCCGCTCGGTGCCGTGCTCGCCGGGGCCGGAGTTCTTCCATGCGATCGAGCGCGCCATGCAGCACTCGATCCCGCGGCCGCTCGCCGTCGTGCTCTGCTATCCGGCCAACCCGACCGCCGAGACCGCCGACCTCGATTTCTACCGCGACGTCGTTCTGTTCGCGAAGCGGCACGAGCTGTTCGTGCTCTCCGATCTCGCCTATTCGGAGATCTATTTCGACTGCCCGCCGCCGCCTTCGATCCTGCAGGTGCCCGGGGCGATCGACATCGCGGTGGAGTTCACCTCGATGTCGAAGACCTATTCCATGCCCGGCTGGCGGGTCGGCTTCGCGGTCGGCAACGAGCGCCTGCTCGCGGCCTTGGCGCGCGTGAAATCCTATCTCGACTACGGCGCCTACACGCCGGTGCAGGTCGCCGCGGCGGCGGCGCTGAACGGGCCGGACGACTGCATCGCCGAGATGCGCGAGACCTATAAGCGCCGGCGCGACATTCTCGTCGACTCTTTCACCCGCGCCGGCTGGCCGATCCCGGCGCCGAAGGCTTCGATGTTCGCCTGGGCGCCGATCCCGGAGAAATTCCGGCGGCTCGGCAGCCTGGAGTTCTCGAAGCTCCTCGTCGAGAAGGCCGAGGTCGCTGTCGCGCCCGGCATCGGCTTCGGCGAGCACGGCGACGACTTCGTCCGCATCGCCCTCGTCGAGAACGAGCACCGCATTCGCCAGGCGGCGCGCAACATCCGAAAATTCCTCGAGACGGCCGACACGACGCTGCACAACGTCGTGCCCCTCGCCGCGACCGGGTGAGGAGCGGACTCCGCCGCTTCCGGAGAGTCCGCCTTGCCTGTCTCGCCTGAGGACGCGGCCGCCGCCTTCCGCAATGTGCTCGGGCGCGAGCCGGACAGCGAGGCGATCCTCCGTCGCCTCTGCGAGAGCCCCGACCTGCGCACCCTCTATCGCGGGCTGTTCCAGAGCTCCGACTATGCGGATCGCCTGCGCCAGGAGGTCGCCGACGCGGCGCCCTTCGTGCCGTCCAAGCAGCCGGCGCTGGTCTTCATGCATATCCCGAAGACGGCCGGCACCTCGCTGCATGCCCGCCTGACGGCGAAGGTCCCGCCTGCCCAGGTCTGCCCGGAGCGGTTCGACCGCCTGCACACCTATTCGATCGCCGAGCTGAACCGCTACCGGCTCTTCTCCGGCCACTTCGCCTATCCGGTGACGCGCCTGATCCCGGGGCGCCGGCGGGTGGCGGTGACGCTCCTGCGCGAGCCGGTCACCCGCATTGTCTCGGCCTACCGCTTCCTGCGCGCGCACAAGCCGGCCTATTTCGAGCCGCGCGATTTCGGCCTCATGCGGCTCGCACACGAGCTCGAGCCGGCCGCCTTCTTCGCCGACGAGCGCGTCCGGTCATCGCCCTGGTTCGACAATGTCGCGGCCCGCATGCTGCTCGGCCGCACCGACGGCCGGCGCTGGGAGCGGCTCGCCGACCCGCGGGTGGCGGCGGCCTTGCGCCTGCCGGAGGACGAGGCGGCGGTGTTCGAGGCGGCGGCGCGGGTGCTCGACGAGTTCTCGGTCGTCGGCCTGACCGATGAGTTCGACAGCTTCGCCGCTCGCGTCGGCGCCGCCATGGGCCTCGAGCTTCCCGAGGACATGGGCCGCGGGATGGTGCTCGCCGACATGCTGCGCAGCGAGGAATTCGAGCCGGTGGAGGAGGTCGTGCTCGATGCGCATCTGCTCGACCTCATCGAGCCGCTGGTGCGGATCGACCGGCGGCTCTACGACCGCATCGCCGAGCACCGGGGCTGATGGTGCTGGTCCCTCGTCGAGAGGGCGGCGGCTTTAACCCGCCTGCTACGCCCTTGGCGTAAGCGTCCTCGCGCAATTCCAGCATCGAGGATCCCGCCATGAGAGCCGCCGTCAGTCTTTGCCTTCTCGTTTCCCTCACGGTACCGGCGCTGGCCGCTGATCCCGCTTCCCTGACCGGTACCTGGACGGGCGTCGCCGAGGGTGTGGGCCTCTCCGACGGCTGGAAGCAGGGGCCCGTGAGCCTCGTCGTGACCGAGCAGCGCGGTCGCGCATTCAAGGGCCATGCGACCTACCCGACGCCGGCCGGCGAAGGCAGGTCGGACGTGTGGGGTTCCCTCTCGTTCGACGGCCGCACCGTAGTCATCGCTGACGAGGACGGAGGCTATACGGGGGCTCTGGCCGATAGCGACACGCTCGACCTCTGCTACAGCGAGGCGGGCGGCGACGCCTCCGCCAAGTGCATGCGAGTCACCCGCCGGAGGTAGGTGCCACCGCGCAGGTCTGATCCCGTGGCGGCGCTTCTTGCCCCTGACATCGATCCCGTGCAGAAAGGCGCCGCCAATCCATTCGGAATGCACGGGTCGCAGGGTGCCATGACCGGACCGCTACGGATCGGCGTCGCCGGTCTCGGGACGGTGGGCGCCGCAGTGATCGAATTGCTCGAGCGTCGGCGCGTCGATCTCGGCCGCAGGGCCGGGCGCGCCATTCGGCCGGTCGCCGTGAGCGCCCGCTCGCGCGCCAAGAACCGCAGCATCGACATCTCCGGCCTCGCCTGGCACGACGACCCGGTCGCGCTCGCCGCCGACGAGAACGTCGATGTCGTCGTCGAGCTGATCGGCGGCGCCAACGGCCCGGCGCTGGCCACCGTCGAAGCCGCCCTGGCGCGCGGGAAACCGGTCGTCACCGCCAACAAGGCCATGCTCGCCGAGCACGGCGCCCGGCTCGCCACACTCGCCGAGGCGAACGGGGTCGGCATCGGCTTCGAGGCGGCCGTGGCGGGCGGCATCCCGATCGTCAAGACGCTGCGCGAGAGTCTTTCCGGCAACGCCGTCCTGCGGGTCTCCGGCATCCTCAACGGCACCTGCAACTACATCCTGACGCGCATGGAGCGAGAGGGCCTCGGCTTCGCCGAATGCCTCGCCGAGGCGCAACGGCTCGGCTATGCCGAGGCCGACCCGAGCTTCGACATCGAGGGCCACGACACCGCGCACAAGCTCGCGCTCCTGACCAGCCTCGCCTTCGGCACCGCGCCCGATCCGGCGACCATCTATGTCGAGGGCATCACCTCGATCACGCCGCTCGACCTCGCCATGGCCGAGGAGCTCGGCTACCGCGTGAAGCTGCTCGGCGTCGCGGTGCGGATCGACGGCGGCATCGAGCAGCGCGTGCATCCGACGATGGTGCCGAAGGAGGCCGCCATCGCCTGGGTGGACGGGGTCACTAACGCGGTCGCGGTCGAGGGCGACGCGGTCGGCGAGCTGACGCTCGTCGGTGCCGGGGCCGGCGGGTTCGCCACCGCCTCCTCGGTCGTCGCCGACATCGCCGACATCGCCGGCCGGCGCGGCGTCCCGACCTTCGGCCTGCCTGCCGCAACCCTCGCGCCGGCGCGGCGCATGCCGATGCGTACCCATCACGGCGGCTATTATGTCCGCCTGTCGGTCGCCGACCGGCCGGGCGCGGCGGCCGCCATCGCCACGCGCATGGCCGAGCAGAACATCTCGCTCGAGAGCATCGTCCAGAAGCGCCGCGTCGACGCCCCACTCGATGCGAGCGGCGGGGTGCCGGTGGTGCTCATCACCTATTCGACGACCGAGGATGCGATCCGCCTTGCAGTGGACGCAATTCTGAACGACGGGCATATCCGGGGTGCGCCGCAGGTCATTCGAATCGAGCCGCGGTGAGAATTTAGCGGCCGGGGGGAGGCCCATGGCGACGATCACAGTCCAGCCGAGCCAGATCATCGAGCGCATCCTGACGCTCGAGATCGTCCGCGTGACCGAGCGCGCGGCGGTCGCCGCCGCCCGGCTGCGCGGCCGCGGCGCCGAGAAGGCCGCCGACCAGGCGGCCGTCGGCGCCATGCGGCGCGAGCTGAACCGGCTGCCGATCGACGGCACCGTCGTCATCGGCGAGGGCGAGCGCGACGAGGCGCCGATGCTCTACATCGGCGAGAAGGTCGGCACCCGGAAGGGGCCCAAGGTCGACATCGCGCTCGATCCGCTCGAGGGCACGACGCTGTGCGCCAAGGCGCAGCCGAACTCGATCGCCGTGCTCGCCATGGCCGAGGGCGGCACGCTGCTCAATGCGCCCGACGTCTACATGGAGAAGATCGCCATCGGCCCGGGCTACCCGCAGGGCATCGTCGATCTCGATGCGCCGCCGGTGGAGAACATCGAGGCGCTCGCCAAGGCGAAAGGCGTGCCGAACGCGCAGATCACCGTCTGCATCCTCGACCGTCCCCGCCACGAGGAGCTGATCCGCGCCGTGCGCGCCACCGGCGCCTCGATCCGGCTGATCCCGGATGGAGACGTGGCCGGCATCATCCACGTCACCGATTCGGGCGAGACCGGCATCGACATCTATCTCGGCATTGGCGGCGCGCCGGAGGGCGTGCTGGCTGCGGCGGCGCTGCGCTGCATCGGCGGCCAGATGCAGGGCCGGCTGATCCTCGACACCGAGGCCAAGCGCGAGCGGGCGGCGAAGATGGGCGTCACCGACCCGAAGAAGAAATACGACATGCGCGATCTCGCCCGCGGTGACGTGCTCGTCTCGGCGACCGGGGTGACGACCGGCGACCTTCTGAAGGGCGTCAATTTCGGCGACACCATCACCACGGAGACGATCGTCATGCGATCGGCCACGGGTACGGTTCGACGGATCGTGGCCGAGCACCGGCAATTCGATAAGTTCTTCCTCGAGTGACGCCGATTCGGTCCGCCTGAGCGGGCGGGGGAGCGGGCGTCGCGAGGAGAGGAACGTGCCGCAAGCTCTCGCCTGGCCGCCTGCCTATTCCGGCTTTCTCGAGGACAATGCCGTGCTCGGCGTCGCCTCCTCCTTCACCGGCCGGCGCTGGTGCGACCGGCTGGACCTGCGGGGCGCGGCGACGGCGGCCGAGATCGGCCGCGGCTTCGGCTTTCCGGACCTGTTCGCGCGCGTGCTCGCCGGCCGCGGCGTCGACGGCGAGGGCGTCGCCGGCCATCTCGATCCGAGCATTCGTTCCATGCTGCCGGACCCGTTCTCGCTGGTCGACATGGAGCCGGCGGCGCTGCGCATCGCCGACGCGGTCGAGCGCGGCGAACCGGTGGCCGTGTTCGGCGACTACGACGTCGACGGCGCCGCCTCCGCGGCGCTGATCGCCGGCTATCTGCGCGAGGCGGGCCTCGCCGTTCGCATCCACATCCCCGACCGGCTGTTCGAGGGTTATGGGCCGAACGTCGAGGCGGTACGGGCGCTCGCCGCCTCGGGCGCCAGCCTCCTGATCACCGTCGACTGCGGCACGACCAGCCCGGAGGCTCTCGCGGAGGCGCGGGCACGCGGCATGGACGCGATCGTCCTCGACCATCACCAGGCCGGCGCCGAGCTGCCGCCGGCGATCGCCGTCGTCAACCCGAACCGGCAGGACGACCTCTCGGGCCTCGGCCACCTCGCCGCCTGCGGCGTCGTCTTCGTCACCCTCGTCGCGGTCAGCCGCGAGCTGCGCCGCCGCGGCTTCTGGGCCGCGCGCGGCAGCGAGCCGGATCTGTTGGGCGCGCTCGACCTCGTCGCGCTCGGCACCGTCGCCGACGTCGTGCCGCTCGTCGGCCTAAACCGCGCGTTCGTGCTGAAGGGCCTCATCGCGCTGAAGGCCCGCCGGCGTCTCGGCCTCAGGGCGCTGATGGATGCGGCGCGCCTCGACGGCCCGCCGACGCCCTATCATCTCGGCTTCCTGCTCGGGCCGCGCATCAATGCCGGCGGCCGCATCGGCCGCGCCGATCTCGGCTCGGAGCTGCTGCTCTGCGAAGACGACATCGAGGCCGAGAAGCTCGCCGCCGAGCTCGACCGGCTGAACCGTGAGCGTCGCGCGGTCGAGACAGCGACCCTCGCCGAGGCCGAGGCGCTGGCGCAGGCGGTGGCGCCGGAGGAGGGGGCGGCGATCGTCGTCGCCCGGCAGGGGTGGCATCCGGGCGTCGTCGGCCTCGTCGCCGCGCGGCTGCGCGAGCGCTGCGAGCGGCCGGCCTTCGCCATCGCCATCGATGCGGAGGGGATCGGCACCGGCTCGGGGCGCTCGATGCAGGGCGTCGATCTCGGCCGTGCCGTCCGTGCCGCGGTGGCCGAGGGCCTCGCCATCAAGGGTGGCGGACACGCCATGGCCGCCGGCGTTACGCTGCGCCGCGAAGCCGTCGACGCGTTCCGGGCATTCCTCGCCGAAGCGCTCGGCGCGGAGATCGTGGCCGCGCGGCGTGATCGCTCGCTGCGCATCGACGGCACGATCACCGCGCGCGCGGCGACCGCCGAGCTCGTCGCCCAGCTCGATCGTGCCGGCCCCTACGGGGCGGGCAATCCCGAGCCGGTCGTGGCGCTGCCGGCGCATATCCTCGTCGCCGCCGATCGGGCAGGGGAAGGACACGTCCGCGTCCGCCTGCAGTCGGGCGACGGCTCGGTGCTGCCGGGGATCGCCTTCCGTTGCGCCGACGGCCCGCTCGGGGCTGCGCTGATGCAGGCGCGTGGCCGGCCGGTGCATGCCGCGGGATGCCTCACGATCGACCGCTGGGGCGGCGGCGCCCGCGTGCAGATGCGGATCGCCGACGCGGCCGCCGCTACTTCGTGAGCCGCGGCTTGCCGATGCTGCGGGCGATCTTCTCGAAGGCGGCTGACAGGCTCTCATTGGCGCTGACCTCGAAATAATCCTCATCGGGATTGGTCGCGCAGGCCTTCAGGATCTTGGTCGACGTGGAGTCGCTGACGTCGAAGTTGATCGTGTAGAGGCGGATTCCGGCGCCGTTGTCCGGCGCCCCGGTGCCCGCCTTTTTGACGTTCTCGCACAGCGTCTTCAGCCGGTCGTCCATTTTGCTCTTCAGTGTGCTCGAGCTGCTCGAGGTGGTGCCGAGCCGGTTGGCGGCCGAGAAGCCCCAGGCCGAATAATACGACTTGTTGTGGTTGGAGGAGCCTATGCCGAGCATCTGGTTGGCGCCGTCCGACATCAGCACGATGTTCTTGGTCACCCTACGGTCCGAGTAGGGGGCGCCGTCGGTAAAGGGCGCGCCCGGCGAGATGACGCGCCAAGCCCAGGCGAGTCCCTCGTTGATGTTCGTGCCGCCGCGCGCCGTCATCGCCTTGATGGCATTGGTGATCGTCGACTGGCTGCCGGTCAGCGGCTGGATCGGTGCCGTGTCGCACAGATGATTTGGACCCTGGATCGTCCCGTTGGCGATCGCCTGGTTCGGCTTGACGCCGCTGTACTTGCACAGCTTCTTCTGACGAACGGAGGGAGTCTTGTCGGTGTTGTCGCTCGATTTGCAGCTGCCGCCCTCGTCGCCGAGGTAGCTGTTGACGTAGCCATTGTCGTCGCTGCGGTCGCTGCGATTGTCCGGCTCGTCGGGAGCGAAGGTGGGCACGAACAGCGTCGAGGCATTGCCGGCCGATGGGGCGGTGTCGAGGACGTCGTGGCCGTTCGGCCGCGCCTCGACGCAGCCCGCCCAGCTCACCTCCTTCATCGTCGTCTTGTAGAGCGTGAAGCGGTTCGCCGCGGTCTGGAAGTTCTCGCTGTGCACCGGCGACTGGGCGCCGGTGTCCATCCAGCTCGCGCCGGCATTGCCCGGGCCGACATTGACCAGCGCCGCGAAGGGGACGAGGCCGATCTTGACGCGCTCGGCGGCCTTCGGCGCCGAGTAGAGGATGGTGACCAGCTTCTCGGCGGCGGCTCTGAGGTCGATGATGCGCTGCCCGGCCATCGAGCCGGAATTGTCGAGCGCCATCACGACCTCGACGTTGCCGAGCGAATCGATGGCGCTCGCGGTGGCGTTGAAGGCCACGTCCTTCCTCTGGAACAGGCCGATCAGCAGTGTCCGCATCGAGCCTTCGGCGGCGATGTCGATCTCGCGCGTGTCCTTGTTGACGACGAATTTCGTGATCTCGGCCGGGAAGCGGCCGGCGAGCTGCGCCGTGAGAAACTCGCCGGCATAGCTGCGCAGCTCGCTCGTCGTCTTCTTGTCCATCGCGCGGGCGACGGCGAGCGCCGTCACGTCCACCGCCTGCTGCAGGATCGTGCGCTGCGCGGCGACGCGGGAATAGTCGACGGCGACGCCGACCGCCGCGAGCAGCGGGATGGTCGCCAGCGCGAAGATGATAGCGACGGCGCCGTCGGCGCTTTTCAGGAACGGCTTGAAGAAGGGGAGCATTTCGGACTCGGGATGGCGTGAGCCCGGAATTTCGGGTCGGAGTCCGTAAGCGAAAGTAAAATTATCCGCATCGGGAGGTGAACGTGGAAGTAACCCTCACGAACACCTACGACGATGCATAAAACTTTAGATGTTCTCCTCAGCCGCCGACATGGGTGCGCGCATAGCGGCGGGACAGGCCGGTGAGCACCTCGTAGCCGTTGGTGCCGAGCATCGCGCCCACCTCGTCGACGCCGAGGCCATCGCCGATCAGCAGCACGGGATCGCCGCGGCGCAGCTCGCCCTCGGGCGCATCGGTGACGTCGATGGCGACGAGATCCATGGAGACGCGGCCGGCGAACGGGCAGCGTCGGCCGGCGACGATCGCCGACGAGCCCGGCCTGGTGTCGGTGCTGCTGCCGGAGCGCAGGTAGCCGTCCGCGTAACCGACGGCGATGATCGCGAGCCGCCGCTCGCCACGAGCTCGCCACTGGCCGTTGTAGCCGACCGTTTCGCCGTCGGGAACGCGCCGCAACTGCACGATCGGCGCCTCGAGCCTGACGACGTCGCGCATCGGGTTTTCGCGGCCGGGCTGGGGATTGCCGCCATAGAGCGCGTATCCCGGGCGGACGAGATCGAACTGCGCCTCCGGCCCGAGGAAGATGCCCGAGGAGTTGGCAAGGCTCGCCTCGATGCCGGGAAAGCGCCGGGTGAGGGCGTGGAAATCGGCGATCTGGCGGGCGCTGATAGGGTCGGCCGGATCCTCGGCCGAGACGAAGTGGCTCATCAGGAGGTCGATCCCGGCGGCGGCGAGCTCGCCGGCGCCGAGCTCGGCGGCTTCCAGCGGCCGCAGGCCGAGCCGGTTCATGCCGGTGTCGACGTGCAGCGCGGCGGGCCGCAGCTCGGTCGCAGCGCAGAAGGCGCGCCACTCGCGGAACTCGTCGAGGCTGCCGAGAGCCGGCCGCAGCCGTTCGGCCGCGAAAACCTCCGCGGTGCTGGGCGGCAGCCCGTTCAGCACGTAGATGTCGGCGGCCGGCGCCCGGTTTCTCGCCGCCACGCCCTCGGCGAGGGTCGCCGTGAAGAAGGTGCCGCAGCCAGCCGGGACGAGCGCGCCGACCGCCTCGGCGAGCCCGGTCCCGTAGGCGTCCGCCTTGACGACGGCGGCGGCGCGGGCGGGAGCCGCCCGCTCGCCGAGGCGGCGCCAATTGTCGACGAGCGCGTCGAGGTCGACCGTCAGCCGGGCGCCGGCCCAGGCGTCGGGCGGTCCCGAAAGGCGGTCCGCCGTCATCTCATTGCCTGAGGTCAGGCAGCCGGTCGTCGCGGGCGAGATTGCCGAAGCGGGTGACCTCGGCGTCGAAGTGGACGTCGACGGTGCCGGTCGGCCCGTGCCGCTGCTTGCCGATGATGACTTCGGCGCGGCCCATGATCCGGTCCATCTCTTCCATCCAGGCCTCGAATTCGGGCGTGCCTTCGCGCGGCTTCTTGTTCTTCAAATAATACTCTTCGCGGAAGACGAACAGCACGACGTCGGCGTCCTGCTCGATCGAGCCGGATTCGCGGAGATCCGACAGCTGCGGCCGCTTGTCCTCGCGCTGCTCGACCTGGCGCGAGAGCTGCGAGAGGGCGAGGATCGGCAGCTCCAGCTCCTTGGCGAGCGCCTTCAGGCCGGTGGTGATCTCGGTGATCTCCTGTACCCGGTTCTCGCTCGAGCGCCTGGAGGATCCCTGCAGCAGCTGCACGTAGTCGACGACGAGCAGGTCGAGCCCGCGGGAGCGCTTCAGGCGGCGCGCGCGGGTGGCGAGCTGGGCGATCGACAGGCCGCCGGTCTGGTCGATGAACAGCGGCATGCGCTGCATCTCGCCGGCGACCTCGGAGATGCGGAAGAACTCCGGCTCGGTAATGTCGCCGCGGCGGATCTTCGAGGACGGCACGCCGGCCTGCTCGGCGATGATGCGGGTGGCGAGCTGCTCGGCCGACATTTCGAGCGAGAAGAAGCCGACGATGCCGCCGTCCACCGTCTCGGTGCGGCCGTCCTCGCCGGTCTCGGTGCGGTGGCCCCGGGCGACGTGGAAGGCGATGTTGGTGGCGAGCGCGGTCTTGCCCATGCCGGGGCGGCCGGCGAGGATGACGAGGTCCGACCGCTGCAGCCCGCCCATCAGCCGGTCGAGATCGTCGAGGCCGGTGGCGAGGCCCGAGAGGCCGCCGTCCCGCTGGTAGGCTTTCGCCGCGAGATCGATGGCGCTGGCGAGCGCGTCGGCGAAGCGCTGGAAGCCGCCGTCGTAGCGGCCGGTCTCGGCGAGCTCGTAGAGCCGCCGCTCGGCGTCCTCGATCTGCTGCCTGGGATCGACGTCGACCGGCGCGTCGTAGGCGACGTTGACCATGTCCTCGCCGATGCCGATCAGATTGCGCCGCAGCGCGAGGTCGTAGATGGCGCGGCCGTAATCCTCGGCATTGATGACCGTCGTCGCCTCGGCGGCGAGCCGGGCGAGATACTGCGGCAGCGTGATGTCGCCGAGCTCGAGGTCGGCCGGCAGGAAGGTCTTCAGCGTGACCGGCGTCGCCACCTTGCTGGCGCGCACGAGGCTCCCGGCGACCTGGTAGATCTGCTGGTGGACGCCGTCGTGGAAATGCTCGGGCAGGAGGAAGTCGGAGACGCGCCAGAAGGCGTCGTTGTTCACCAGGATCGCGCCCAGCAGCGCCTGCTCGGCCTCGATGTTGTGCGGCACCGAGCGGTAGGCCGGTTCCTTGGCCGGCAGGCGGCGGGTGAGTGATTCGGCGAAGGCCATGCGGGCAGGCTACCTCGAAATGCGGCGGACTCGCGCTGTAGCACGACCCCGTGCCAGATCGAGACGGGATGCCGTCGTCGATCCCGCTATCAACATGCCGGGCCAGCGACGGCCGAATCCGCTTGACGTGTCGCGGCGGCGATGGGGGTGAATCGCGGGCCTCGTCGTCATTGCGAGGAGCGAAGCGACGAAGCAATCCAGCTCTTTGCAGCCAACAAGGAAGCTGGATTGCTTCGCTGCGCTCGCAATGACGAAGAGGTGCCGAGCCGCCGTCCCTAATACCCGAACTGCTCGGCGATCACGCGTTCCTCGAGGCCGGAATCGTGCAGCATCGTCAGGCTGTTGGCGCGGTCGAGCGCCACCCGTACCGACTTCACGTCGCGGAACTCGGTGTGGTCGGCGGCGGCCGAAACAGGCCGCTTCTCGACCTCGAGCACGTCCACCTGGACGACGGCGCTGTCGGGCAGCAGGGCGCCGCGCCAGCGCCGCGGCCGGAACGGCGAGATCGGCGTCAGGGCCAGCAGCGGCGAGCCGAGCGGAAGAATGGGGCCGTGCGCGGAAAGATTGTAGGCGGTGGAGCCGGCCGGCGTCGCCACCAGCACGCCGTCGCAGATCAGCTCCTCGAGCCGCACCTTGCCATCGATGCTGATGCGCAGCTTGGCGGCCTGGTAGAGCTGCCGGAACATCGACACCTCGTTGATCGCCTCGGCGTGGCGCACCTCGCCGTCGCAGCAGACCGCCTCCATGGACAGCGGGTGGATGACGGTGACCTGGGCGGCGGCGAGACGCTCGCGCAAGCCATCCTCGCTGAACTCGTTGAGCAGGAAGCCGACCGAGCCGCGGTTCATGCCGTAGATCGGGATTCTCGTGCCCATCAGCTGGTGCAGCGTCTGCAGCATCAACCCGTCGCCGCCGAGGGCGACGACGACGTCGGCCTCGAGCATCGGGGCATCGCCATAGCGCAGCCGCAGCCGCCGCAGCGCCGATTGCGCCTCCTCGGCCGGGCTGGCGACGAAAGCGATGCGGTCGAGGCGTCGTTCCTGCATCCGGCCCGTCTTCAGGTTGCGGTTGATCCTGCACCGGGCGCGGGGCAAGCTCTGCCGTCCGGGAGGGATATATGGACGATCCGGTGCTCGTCTACTCGACGTTCCCGACCCGCGAGGCGGCCGACGCCGCCGGCACGGCCGCTGTCGAAGCCAAGCTCGCCGCCTGCGTCAACATCACGCCGGCGGTCGCCTCGATCTATCGCTGGCAGGGCAGGGTGGAGCGCGCCGAGGAAGTGGTGCTGTTCGCCAAGACGCGCGGCTCGGTCGCGGCGAGGCTCGTCGAGGCGCTGCGCCTCGCGCACCCCTACGAGGTGCCGGACATCGTCGTGTTGCCGATCATCGCCGGCGACCCGGCCTATCTCGCCTGGATCGCCGCCGAGACCGAGCAGGACGTCGAGGCGTGAGAGGGCGCCCGGAAGGCGCCGTGCGGTGAAGCCCGGCATGAAGAGGCGGCGTCAGGCCGCCGATCCGGCCCTCGCCGGCCCATCCGCCGTCGTCGGGACGACGTCCGCCGCCGCGAGCGCGGCGACGCAGCCTGCGTCGAAACAGCTGCCGATCTCGTCGGTCATCCGCGCGAGCGCCACCGTCCGGGTCACGGCCGGGCTGTAGGGGCGGTCGGCGGTCATCGCGTCGAAGGCATCGGCGGCCGAGATGATGCGCGTCTCGAGGCAGATCGCCTCGCCGGCGAGCCCTCGCGGATAGCCCCTGCCGTCGAGCCGCTCGTGATGGGCGCCGACGACCGCCGCGAGGTCGGCGAACACGGGGACCTCCGACAGCACGTACTCGCCGAGGGCGGCGTGCTCGCGCATGGCCGCCATCTCGGCGCGGCTCAGCTTGCCGGGCTTATCGAGGATGGCGGTGGCGACGCCGAGCTTGCCGATATCGTGCAGCAGCGCGGCGCGCCTTATCCAGCGGCGGTGACCCGGCTCGAGCCCGAGACCGTCGGCAATGGCGAGCGCATAGTCGGCGACCCGCGCGCTGTGCCCGCGGGTGAAGCTGCTCTTGGCATCGACGATGCGGGCGAAAGCGAAGGCGATCTCGTCGAGATAGGCTTCGTCCGCCGCTGCGTCCGGGGCAGGCGCGAGTGCGGCCAGCGCCGCCTCGAGGTCGCTCGCGTGCAATGCGTTCCAGAATTGCCGATCGCGAGGATGCGGGGCGGCCGTGGCGCCTCGGAAGTACTTGGCGAGTGCGCGAAAGGGCTCGCCGAGCTCCGCCTCGAGCTGTACGCGCTGCGCCGATCGCTGAATCGCCATTCCACGAGCGTAGGAAGACGAGGGTTAAGCGGCTGTTAACTCAGATGGAAAGTCTTCAGGCCGGCGCCCTGAAGGCGAGCATCCGCCCGGCATTGTGGTCGAAGGCCATCCCAGTCTCCTCGAGGCTCGGATCGGCGAGGGCGACGATCTCGCGCGCCACCGCTTCCGGCCGCTCGAGCGTCAGCGGATCCTCGCCCGGCATGGCGAGCGCCCGCATGCGGGTGCGGATCGGGCCCGGCTTGAAGAGATTGACGCGCACTCTGCTGGTCGAGCGCGTCTCGGCCGCATAGGTGCGCACCAGCATGTCGAGCGCCGCCTTGGAGACGGCATAAGGGCCCCAATAGGCCTGCGCGTCCCAGGCGGCGCTCGCGGTCACGAACACCGCGCGGCCGGCCTCCGAGGCGCGCAGCAGCGGGTCGAGCGAGCGGATCAGCCGCCAGTTGGCGGTGACGTTGACGGCCAGCACCTCGTCGAAGGCCTTCGGGTCGACATGGCCGAGCGGCGACAGGGGGCCGAGCACGCCGGCATTGCCGACCAGCACGTCGAGCCTGCCGAAGCGCTCGTGCAGCGAGGCGCCGAGCCGGTCGATGGCCGGAAAGTCCTTCAGGTCGAACGGCACCAGCGTCGCCGTGCCGCCGGCGTCGCGAATGCGGTCGTCGAGCTCCTCGAGGGCCGAGGTGGTACGGGCGGTGGCGATGACGTGGGCACCGGCCTTGGCGAAGGCGAGCGCGGTCGCGGCGCCGATGCCGCGCGAGGCGCCGGTGACGAGGGCGATTCTACCCGCCTGGGGCTTTTCGGTCGACATGGGCGACCGCATACAACGGAACGGCCGCGCGGGACACCTGGATCCCGCTCATCCCCGCGAAAGCGGGGATCCAGGCCTGCTTGGGGCGAAAAGGCTGGATGCCCGCATTCGCGGGCATGAGCGGAGCTTGGATGACTACCGAAGCCCCGCCCCGAGCCGAGCAACTACTTCGTCACCTCGATTTCGAGCGTCCAGCTCTGCACCTCCATCGTCGTGGCGGCGTTCTGGACGCCCGCCTGAACGGCGATCTTGTGCTTGCCGGGGCCGAATTCCTTCACCCAGGCGAAGCTGTGTGTCGAGAAGCCCGCTGGGCCGCCCTCGCCGATGAAGGCCACGCCGTTGACCGGCGGGTCGAGCGCGGTAACGCCCGGCTCGATGGTCCTGAATGTGCAGACGTCATCGTTGGCCGTCTGGCTGCAGCGCATCTCGGCGAACAGGCGGACCTTGATGCAGCCGCCCTTGCCGACATCCACGGTCGTGGTCGAGCTCGGCAGGTTCTGGAAGGTCGTCGAATTCGTGGTGAACTGTGCGAACTCCGTCTTCAGGACGCTGCTGACGGGTTTGCCGCATTTGTGCGTGATCGGGTCGGCAACCGCGCTTGCAGCGGCGCCGAGCAAGGCGAACGCGGTCCCGGCGACCAGAAGAGAAACGATGCTCGAATGGGAAACGAGGCTCGAATGCCTGCGCATGGGCGTTCTCCCGTCGGTTCGGTTCTGTGACCGCCGTCGGTACGCGCCTCGGGTTGCGACAGGATTGCGCGACGAGGCCGAAAGCGTTGCCGGAACGTTTCGGCGAAGCTTCAGCTCGCTTCCTGCAGCAGCGATAGCTGGAAGGGCGCCTTGCCCTCGATGTCCGTCAGGGGCGTCGGGTAGTCGCCCGTGAAGCAGTGGTCGGTGAACTGCGGGTGCACCGGGTCGCGGCCCGGCAGGCCGACGGCGCGGTAGAGGCCGTCGACCGACAGGAAGGCGAGGCTGTCGGCGCCGATGAAGGCGCGCATCTCCTCGAGCCCCATCTGCGCGGCGAGCAGTTTCTCGCGCTCGGGCGTGTCGATCCCGTAATAATCCGAATGGGTTATCGGCGGACTTGCGAGCCGGAAGTGAACCTCCGTCGCGCCCGCGTCTCGCATCATGCGGACGATCTTGCTCGAGGTCGTGCCGCGCACGAGGCTGTCGTCGACCAGCACGATCCGCTTGCCCTCGATCGCCACCCGGTTGGCGCTGTGCTTCAGCCGCACGCCGAGCTCGCGGATGCGCTGCGTCGGCTGGATGAAGGTGCGGCCGACATAGTGGTTGCGGATGATGCCGAGCTCGTAGGGGATGCCGGAAGTCTGCGCGAAGCCGATCGCCGCCGGCACGCCGGAATCCGGCACTGGCACGACGACGTCCGCGTCGACGAGCGTCTCGCGCGCCAGCTCCTCACCCATGCGCTTGCGCACGGCGTAGACCGAGCGGCCGAAGGCGACCGAATCCGGCCGCGCGAAGTACACGTATTCGAAGATGCAGGGCCGCGCCCGCTGCGGCGGGAAGGGTTTCAGCGACTCGATCCCCTCGGCCGAGACGACGATCACCTCGCCGTTCTCGATGTCGCGGATGAATTTGGCGCCGATGATGTCGAGCGCGCAGGTCTCCGAGGTGAGGATCGGGCAGCCGTCGAGCTCGCCGAGCACCAGCGGCCGAATGCCGAGCGGGTCGCGCGCGCCGATGAGCTTCTTGGTCGTGAGGGCGACGAGCGCGTAGGCGCCCTCGATGGCCCGCAGCGCCTCGATGAACCGATCGGTCATCAAGGGCTTTCGGCTCTGCGCGACGAGGTGGAGGATCACCTCCGTGTCGCTGGTCGACTGGCAGATGGCGCCGCCGCGGACGAGCTCGCGCCGCAGCGTCTGGGCGTTGGTGAGGTTGCCGTTGTGGCCGACCGCGAGGCCGCCGCCGGAAAGCTCGGCGAACAGCGGCTGCACGTTGCGAAGGATGGTCTCGCCGGTCGTGGCGTAGCGGTTGTGGCCGATCGCCATGCGCCCCGGCAGGCGCTCGATCACCCGGCTGTCCGAGAAATGGTCGCCGACGAGGCCGAGCCGTTTCTCGGCGTGGAAGCGATGTCCGTCATAGGTGACGATGCCGGCCGCCTCCTGGCCGCGATGCTGCAGGGCATGCAGTCCGAGGGCGGTGATGGCGGCGGCGTCGGGGTGGCCGAAGATGCCGAAGACGCCGCACTCCTCGTGCAGTTTGTCTTCCTCCGGGTCGAAGACGCACGAGGCGCCGGTATCGAGACCGTCGGGCATTCCGCACCTCCGAACGAGCGAAGCCTTCCGGCGTTCGCGAATCAGCGCGCCGCCGTCGTGCTCTCGAGCAGGCGGCGCATGTTCTGCGTATCGCTGCGCGGATAGCCGGCGTCGCTCCGCTGGCCTTCCGCGGGCGCCGGCGTGCCCGGTGCCGGCGGCGTGGTCGGCGAGGCGGGCGCGTCGGCGTCCGGCGTGTCGGCCGGCTCGGTGT
>JAEZCD010000395.1 GCA_023430145.1 Pseudomonadota bacterium | reverse complement strand
CATCCGGCCGCTTCGCGGCCACCTTCTCCCCATGGGAGAAGGAGGGTCCCGCCGTGACCCTGGTCGCCCGGCGATGAGGAGAGGGGGGCGGGCGGGGAAGCAGAGGAACGAGGCATCCGCCCGAATGCCCCCCTACACCGAGCTGCAGGTCACGAGCCATTTCAGCTTCTTGCGCGGTGCGTCGAGCCCCGAAGAGCTGTTCGTCGCCGCGCACGAGCTCGGCTATTGCGCGCTGGGCATCGCAGACCGCGGCTCGCTCGCCGGGATGGTCCGCGCCCACCAGGCGGCGAACGCGACCGGGCTGCGGCTCGTCGTCGGCTCGAGGCTCGACCTCGAGGACGGGCTGCCGCTGCTCGTCTATCCGACCGACCGCGCCGGCTATGCAAAGCTCTGCCGGCTGCTGACGCTCGGCAAGCGCCGCGCCGGCAAGGGCGGCTGCCGGCTCGCCTTCGCGGACGTCGCCGAGCATGGCCAGAACCTGCTCGCGATCCTGTTGCCCGATGCACCGGACGAGGGTTTGGCGGAAAATCTCAGCCGTCTGCACGAAGCCTTCGGGGATCGCGCCTATCTCGCGCTGACGCGCCGCTTTCGCCCGGGCGACGACGTCCGCATCGAGGCGCTGTCGGAGGCGGGCGCCCGCGCCGGCGTGCCGGCCGTCGTCACCGGCGACGTGCTCTACCATGCGCCCGAGCGGCGCATACTGCAGGATGTCGTCGGCTGCATCCGGCTCGGCACCACCATCGATGCGGCCGGCTTTCGCCGCGAGCGGTTCGCCGACCGGCACCTCAAATCCCCCGAGGAGGTTGCGCGCCTCTTCGCCCGCTGGCCGGACGCCCTCGAGCGCTCGGCCGAGATCGTCGAGCGGGCGCGCTTCAGCCTTTCCGAGCTGCGCTACCAGTATCCGCACGAGATCGCCGAGCCGGGCCTTTCGGCGCAGGCGACGCTCGCCCGCCTCACCTGGGAAGCCGCGGCGGAGCGCTATCCCGATGGGGTGCCCGAAAAGGTCGCCGCCCAGCTCCGGCACGAGCTGACGCTGATCGAGCAGCTGAGCTACGCGCCGTACTTCCTCACCGTGCACTCGATCGTCCGCGAGGCGCGGCGGCGAGAAATTCTCTGCCAGGGGCGCGGCTCGGCCGCCAACTCGGCCGTCTGCTACCTGCTCGGCATCACCTCGATCGATCCCGAGCGGCACAATCTCCTCTTCGAGCGCTTCGTCAGCCAGGAGCGCAAGGAGCCGCCCGACATCGACGTCGACTTCGAGCACGAGCGGCGCGAGGAGATGATCCAGTGGATTTATGACACCTACGGCCGCGACCGGGCGGCGCTCTGCTCGACCGTGATCCGCTACCGGGCGCGGGGCGCGCTGCGCGACGTCGGCAAGGCGCTCGGCATTCCCGAGGACGTGCTGAAGGGGCTTTCGGGCCTCGTCTGGGGCTGGAGCACCGAGGGCGTCTCCGAGAAGGAAGCGCGCGAAATGAATCTCAACCTCGCCGACCGGCGGCTGCAGCTCACCTTCGCGCTCGCCCGCGAGCTGATCGGCGTGCCGCGGCACCTGTCGCAGCATCCGGGCGGTTTCGTGCTCACCGAGGACCGGCTCGACGATCTGGTTCCGATCGAGCCGGCCGCGATGGCGGACCGCCAGGTCGTCGAATGGGACAAGGACGACATCGACGAGCTGAAGTTCATGAAGGTCGACGTGCTCGGCCTCGGCATGCTCGGCTGCATGCGCCGCTGCTTCGACCTTCTGGCCGCGCACAAGGGCGTCGAGCTGGATCTCGGCAGCATCCCCTCCGAGGATCCGGCCACCTACGCGATGATCCAAAAAGCCGACACGGTCGGCGTCTTCCAGATCGAGAGCCGGGCGCAGATGGCCATGCTGCCGCGGCTGAAGCCGAAGGAGTTTTACGACCTCGTCATCGAGGTGGCGATCGTCCGCCCGGGGCCGATCCAGGGCGACATGGTGCATCCCTATCTGCGCCGCCGCGAGGGGCGCGAGCCGGTCGTCTATCCGCGGCCGGAGCTCGAGGCCGTGCTCGGCAAGACGCTCGGCGTGCCGCTGTTCCAGGAGCAGGCGATGCGGGTCGCCATCGAATGCGCCGGCTTCACCCCGTCCGAGGCCGACCAGCTGCGCCGCTCGATGGCGACCTTCAAGTTCACCGGCGGGGTCAGCGCCTTCCGGCAGAAGCTCGTCGCCGGCATGGTCGCACGCGGCTATACGCAGGAGTTCGCGGAAAAGACCTTTTCGCAGCTGGAAGGTTTTGGCTCCTACGGCTTTCCGGAAAGCCACGCGGCGTCCTTCGCGCTCATCGCCTACGCCTCCTCCTGGATGAAGTGCCACCATCCCGAGGTTTTTTGCTGCGCCATTCTGAACGCCCAGCCGATGGGCTTTTACGCGCCCGCCCAGCTTGTCCGCGACGCGCGCGAGCACGGGGTCGAGGTGCGCCCCGCCGACGTGAATTTTTCGGGGTGGGATTCGTCCCTGGAACAAAAGCCGAACGGTAGTTTCGCTCTGCGGCTCGGGCTGCGGCTGGCGAAAGGGCTTGCGCAGGAGCACGGGGAAAAGATCGTCGCCGCGCGAAAAGGCCGGTTCGGCTCGGTCGAGGAAGTGTGGCGGCGGGCGAACGTGCCGCCGGCGGCGCTGGAGCGGTTGGCCGAGGCCGACGCCTTCCGCTCGCTCGGCCTCTCGCGCCGGCAGGCATTGTGGGCGGTGAAGGGTCTCGGCGAGGCGCCGCTGCCCCTGTTCGCCGCCGCCGATGCGCGGGAGGGAGGTTTCCGTTCTCTTTCCCCAATCCCTGCTCCGCTCGTCCCCGCGAAAGCGGGGACCCAGGAGCAGAGTATCAGAGCTGGGTCCCCGCT
>JAEZCD010000336.1 GCA_023430145.1 Pseudomonadota bacterium | reverse complement strand
GCCGCCTGCGCGGCGGCGGACTCGGTCGCAGTCAACTGCCGCAAGGAGGGGAAGTCGACCCAGCCCTCGACGACCTGGCGGCCGGTCGGCTTGCCGATCTTGTAGGGGACGAAGGCGAAATCGCGGGCGCCGATGCCGCGGGCGCGGGTGACGCAGACCACCTCGTCCTGCTCGAGCAGGTCGATGAAGACGTCATCGCCCGCATCCTTGGCGACGTTCAGGATGCTCGGCGCGACACGGTAGAACAGGCAGCGCGGCTCCTGCGCCTCGGCCGCGGTCGGGCCCAGCAACAGCAGCGGCGCCGCGGCGAGCGCGGCCGAGGCTAAGCTTCGCAAAATCATTCCAAACTCCCGCTCCCCGCACCCAACATCAACACCGCGGCGGCGTCAAACCGTCGCGCTCCTAGCGTTGCGTTTGTCATCGAGCGAAAGCGCTCCTCGCGTCGTTCCGGGAGCGAAGCATCGAGCCTGCAATCCATAGCCACGATTCCCGAGGGAACTCGCCGGTTCCCCTCGTTGGCGATAGTGGCCGCGCCGTTCCCTCGCCACTCGGGATTATGGGCTCCGGGCCCGCTCGCTTGGCGAGCTGCCCCGAAGTGACCGCGGAAACGCGGGAGACGGGCACCACGCTCATCCTGGCGTGCCGAAGTCAGCGCCGATCGACGCCGAGCTTCTCGCCGAAGAACTTTTCCGCCGCTGCGCCGACGGAGGCGTGGATCGCCGCGCGGTCGACGCCCGCCGCATCGATGCAGGCCTCGGGGAACTCGTCCCGGCCCTCCGCGTCGCACTGGTTGGTGAAGATCTCGTGGTCGACGAGCCCCGGGATCACCACGAGCTCGGCGTTCGGGATGTGCTCTGCCGCGAACTCGGCGTTCGGCCCGGGCGGCGTCTGCGTGTCGCGCGCGCCGACGGTGATGTAGGCCGGGACCGGCATAGCCCGGAGGCCGGCCTCGTCCATGCCGAAGGCCTTTATGATCCCGGGCGCCATGGCGAACGCCGCCCTCACGCGTGGATCGCGCACGTCGAGCGCGGGCGAGGGATCGAGCGGCATCTCGGCGCGCAGATGCGCCGGCACCATGCGGTTGTTCTTCCAGCCGCGCTGGAAGGCGAGGAATCGTTCCGCGCTCACCTCGGCGCCGCCGACCCAGAGCGAGGTGAAGCCGCCCTGCGAGTGGCCGGCGACGCCGATCTTCTGCGCATCGATCGCCGCGCCCCACACCGGATCGGCGAGCAGGAAATCGATCGCCTTGGCGATGTCCTTCGGCCGCTGCCAGATTTTACCCGACAGATAGGTGATGTCGCTGTTCCAGGTATTGGCGCGATAATGGTTGATGGCCGCGACGATGTAGCCGCGCTCGGCGAGATACTGCGCGAACCAGGCATACAGCAGCCCGTTGCTGCCGCGCCCGTGCGAGAGCATGATCAGCGGCCGGCGGCCCGCGCCGACATCCGGCGGCGGATCGTCGAGCAGGCTCAGATTCGTGGTGAAGGGCAGCACGAAGGGCTTCGCGCCGCTGTCCGGTTTCGCCGGGTAGAAGACGAACAGCGCGATCCGCCGGTCGCCGTCCGAAAACTCGACGCCGCGGATGCCGACGGGCGAGAGGGTCTCGGCCGCGGCCCCCGCGGCTCCGAAGAGAGCGCCGCACAGGACGCCGCACAGGACGAGAACGACCGCCGACCGAGGCATGCACCGCTCCCTGTTGCCGTCTCCGGCATGAAGCATGCGCGCAGGCGCTTCGACAAGGCGCTCTTCTTTCCCTCTCCCGTCGTCGCTACGGCATTCACACATCGCTTCGTTTCCCGGACAAGCTGCGCGCAGCGCAGCGCAGAGCGGGGACCCCAGCGACCAGCGCGCGAAGCGCAATAAGTGCTTCGCGATGCGTCGCCCGCGCTGGGTCTCGGGTCTTCGCTCCGGCTGCGCCGTCGCTGGCCCGGGAAACGGGGGAGATCGGTGAATGCCGTAGCCCTGTGGGAGAGGGAGAAAGCGAGCTCACGCGGCGAGGTCGGCGACCACGGCGTCCAGCACCGGAAAACCGGCCGGCGTCACCCGGAGGCGCCCGTTGCGCGTCCGCTCGACGAGGCCGCAGGCCTCGAGATCGGCGATGCGCGCCTTGTCGAGCGCGCGGCCCGCGAGCAGGTGGTAGCGGGCGAGGTCGATGCCTTCCGCGAGCCGCAGGCCCATCAGCAAAAACTCGTCGCCCTCCTCGGAGGGGCCGAGCGCCTCGTCGTCCTCGACGCCCTCGCCCTGATCGTCGACGAGGCTGAGCCAGGTTTCCGGGTGGCGCGCGTTGGCGGTGGCGCGGCGGACCCCATTCTGCAGCAACCTGCCATGGGCGCCGGGGCCGATGCCGGCATATTCGCCATAGCGCCAGTAGACGAGGTTGTGGCGCGATTCGGCGCCCGGCAGCGCGTGGTTGGAGATCTCGTAGGCCGGCATGCCGGCAGCGCCGCACAGATCCTGCGTCACGTCCCAGAGCGCGCGCGCGGCATCGTCGTCCGGGATGACGAGCTTGCCCGCCTTGTGCAGCGCGGCGAAGGGCGTGCCGTCCTCGATCGTCAGCTGGTAGAGCGACAGGTGCTCGGAGGCGCGGGCGAGGGCAGCCGCGAGCTCGGTCCGCCAGGCGCTCGGCGTCTGCCCGGGGCGGGCGTAGATGAGGTCGAATGAGACGCGGTCAAACACCGCGTTTGCGGTCTCCACCGCCGACAGCGCCTCGGCGGCCGAATGGATGCGGCCGAGCCGCTTCAGAGCCTCGTTCTCGAGCGCCTGCACGCCGAGCGAGACGCGGTTGACGCCCGCCGCGCGATAACCGCGGAAGCGGCCGGCCTCGACGCTCGACGGGTTGGCCTCGAGCGTCACCTCGACGTCGCGGTCGATCTTCCAGGTGCCGGCGATGGCGTCGAGAATGGCGCCGACCGTCTTCGGCTCCATCAGCGAGGGCGTGCCGCCGCCGAGGAAGATCGAGCTGACGGAGCGGCCCGGCACGCGGCGGCCCATGCTCTTGATCTCGGTCGCGAAGGCCGCCGCATAGCGGGCCTGGTCGACCGGCTTGTGGCGGACATGCGAGTTGAAGTCGCAATAGGGGCACTTGGCCGCGCAGAACGGCCAGTGGACATAGACCCCGAAGCCCGGGTCGGCGCTCATGGCTCGGCCCCGCGCGGAGCGCGGCTGCCCCTTTCCTCCCCCTGCAAGGGGGAGGACGAGACGGCGAAGCCGTCCGGGTGGGGGTCCCGTCTGGCAAAGAGGACCCCCTCGCGGCTCGCTTCGCGAGTGAGGAAGAGGACCCCCTCGCGGCTCGCTTCGCGAGTCCGGTCTCCCCCTTGCAGGGGGAGATGGGAGGCGCCGGGCATCATTTTCCGGGCCCCGCGAAGCACAGCTCCGCCAGCGCCACGAAGGCGCGCGCGCGGTGCGACAGGCCGCGCCCGCGGCCGCCCACCCAGCCGACACCGTGCTTCTCGGCGGCTTCCATCTCGCCGAAAGTGCGTGATTCGCCGTCCGGCAGGAAGAGCGGATCGTAGCCGAAGCCCTTTTCGCCGCGCGGCGGCCAGACGACCGTGCCGTGCACGGAGCCTTCGACCTCGACCCGCTTGCCGTCCGGAAAGCTGAGACACAGAGCGGCGACGAAGCTCGCGCCGCGCCGCTCGGGGGTTATCGCGCCGCGCGCCAAGAGCTCGTGCTCGACACGCGCCATGGCGGTGGAAAAGTCCTTTGCCGGCCCCGCCCAACGGGCCGAAAAAATGCCGGGCGCGCCCCAGAGCGTCTCGACCGAGAGGCCTGAATCGTCGGCGAGCGCCGGCAGGCCGCTCGCCCGCGCGGCCGCATCCGCCTTAAGCCGCGCGTTCTCGGCATAGGTGGTGCCCGTCTCCTCGGGCTCGCGCAGGCCTAGCCCGCCCGCCGACAGCGGCTCGACCGGGAAGGGGGCTAAAAGCTCGGCGAACTCGCGCAGCTTGCCCGAATTGTGCGTGGCTATGACGAGCCGGCCCGAAAGCGGCAGCATTCTCTCGTTCGCCTCAGGCGACCGCGAGCTTTTGCAGGTCGACCAGCTTGGCCACCCCGAGCCGCGCCAGCGCCACCATCTCGTGCAGCTGCGCCTCGGTGAAGAGGCCGCGCTCGGCCGTCGACTGCACCTCGACGAGGCCGCCCGTGGCGGTCATGACGAAGTTGCCGTCGGTCTCGGCCGCCGAATCCTCGGTGTAGTCGAGGTCGAGCACGGCGACCCCGCCGACGACGCCGCAGGAGACGGCCGCCACATGGTCGCGCAGCGGCACCGAGGGGACGAGGGCGCGCGCCGCCATCCAGTGGAGGCAGTCGTGCAGCGCCACCCAGGCGCCGGTGATGGCGGCGGTTCGCGTGCCGCCGTCGGCCTGCAGCACGTCGCAGTCGATCGTCACCTGCCGCTCGCCCATGCCGGCGAGATCGGTGACGGCGCGCAGCGAGCGGCCGATCAGGCGCTGAATCTCCTGCGTCCGCCCGGAGGGACGGCCGGCGGCGACCTCGCGCCGCGTCCGCTCGTGCGTGGCGCGCGGCAGCATGGAATACTCCGCCGTCACCCAGCCTTTTCCGGTGCCGCGCAGCCAGGCCGGCGGCCGCTCCTCGACGGAGGCGGTGACGAGCACCTGCGTCTCGCCGAAGCGGACGAGGCAGGAGCCCTCGGCATATTTGGCGACGCCGCGCTCGAGCGTGACGGGGCGCATCTCGTCGGGCGCGCGGCGGGAAGGGCGCATCTTGGTTGTTCGCAGCTCCGGTTCAGGTGGCGGAGCTTGTAGGGGGCGGAAGGGGAGGGGGCAAGTCGGCGCCACGCCCGCGCGCGGCTCGGGTTGTTTCTCCCGCGCGAAGGCTCGCCGCTATTGTCCTCATGCAGGCCTTCCCGCTCCTCAACCTCCGCGACGGCATCTCTGCTCGCCGTCCGTCCGCGAGGGCCTTTCCGCTCGTCGTCCTCCGCGAAGGCGGAGGACCCAGCTTTTTTCTCTCTTCAGGCTGCCGAAAGTCTGGAT
>JAEZCD010000218.1 GCA_023430145.1 Pseudomonadota bacterium | reverse complement strand
GTTCAGGGCGGCGTCGGCGCTGCGAAACGGATCGCCGACCTCTTCGCCGGCTCCGGCACGTTCGCGCTGCGGCTCGCCGAGCGCGCCGCCGTCACCGCGGTCGAGGCGGATGCCGAGGCGCTCGCCGCGCTCGACCGCGCGGCCCGGCACGCGACGGGGCTGAAGAAGGTGACGGTCGAGCGCCGCGACCTGTTCCGCCGCCCGCTGATGCCGAAAGAGCTCGAGAAGTTCGATGCCGTCGTGTTCGATCCGCCGCGCGCCGGCGCCGAGGCGCAGGCGCAGCAGCTGGCAGAGTCCCGCGTGAAAAGGATCGTCGCCGTCTCCTGCAATCCGGCGACCCTGGCGCGGGATCTGCGCATTCTGCTCGACGGCGGCTACCGGTTCGGCTCGGTGACGCCGGTCGACCAGTTCCGCCACTCGGCGCATGTCGAGGCGGTGGCGGTGTTGGAGCGGTGAGGCAGTCTGAGCCCCCTCACACCCAACGATACCGCTCCGCCTCGAACACCAGCACGCGCCCCTGCGTGATCTCGAGCGTCGGCAGGTCG
Source organism: Pseudomonadota bacterium (assembly GCA_023430145.1). Classification (GTDB taxonomy): domain Bacteria; phylum Pseudomonadota; class Alphaproteobacteria; order Rhizobiales; family Methylopilaceae; genus JAEZCD01. Next base: position 12,097 of record JAEZCD010000218.1, on the reverse strand, counting down.
ATTTTCGCGACGCCCCCAAGGAGCCCGAGCAGCACGCGGGCGACGCCGCCATGCGAGACCGCCACGGTCGGCTCGTGGATCCCGCCGAGCCAGCCGGCGATGCGGTCGCTCAGCATGGCGTAGCTCTCCCCGCCCGGCGGCACGAACCCCCATTTGTCGGCCTCGCGCGCGGCAGCGCCGACCGGGTCGTGTCGCTTCAGCTCGGCGAGCGTCATGCCCTCCCAGCGGCCGAAGGTGAGCTCCTTCAGCCGGTCGTCGAGCCGGTACTCGGTCGGCGCGAGCCCCATCGCGGCGCGCATCAGCTCCATGGTCGTCCGCGTGCGGACGAGCGGGCTCGCGACGAAGGCGAAGCCGGCGACCTCGGGATGCACGGTGGCGAGCAGGCGCCCGGCGGCGGCCGCCTGGTCGCGGCCGCGCGGGTTCAGCGGCGTGTCCTGGACGCCCTGCAGGCGGCCCTCGCGGTTCCAGTCGGTCTCGCCGTGCCGGACGAGGCAGAGCAGGCTTCTCGGCATGGTCGCGCGTCAGGCTTCCTTGGCGACGGCGATGTCCGGCGCGTCCGGATGCTTCATGCCGACGATGTGGTAGCCGGCATCGACATGCAGGATCTCGCCAGTGACGGCGCGGCCGAGATCGGACAGCAGATACAGCGCCGAGTCGCCGACCTCGTCGACCGTGACCGTCCGGCGCAGCGGCGAGTTCAGCTCGTTCCACTTCAGGATGTAGCGGAAATCGCCGATCCCCGACGCGGCCAGGGTCTTGATCGGTCCGGCCGAGACGGCGTTGACGCGAATGTTCCTCTCGCCGAGGTCGGCGGCGAGGTAGCGCACGCTCGCCTCCAGCGCCGCCTTGGCGACGCCCATGACGTTGTAGTGCGGCATCCATTTCTCGGCGCCATAATAGGTGAGCGTCAGCAGCGAGCCGCCCTGCGCCATCAGCTTCTCGGCCCGCTGGGCGATGGCCGTGAACGAGTAGCAGGAGATCAGCAGCGTCTTGGCGAAATTGTCGGCGGTCGTGTCGACATAGCGGCCGTCGAGCTCGCCCTTGTCGGAGAAGGCGATGGCGTGGACGACGAAGTCGAGGCCGCCCCAGCGGCGCTCCACCTCGGCGAAGACGGCGTCCATCGTCGCCGGCTCGGTGACGTCGCAGTGGCCCACCACATGCGCGCCGAGTTCGGCGGCGAGCGGCTCGACGCGCTTGCGAAGGGCGTCGCCCTGATAGGTGAGCGCGAGCTCGGCGCCGTGCGCGGCGCAGGCCTTCGCGATCCCCCAGGCGATCGACCGATTGTTGGCGATGCCGAGGACGAGTCCGCGCTTGCCGGCCATCAGTGCCGTCGGCTGCATGCTCGAATCCTCCACCGCCGCCATTCCGAACGCCGGCGGTCTATTCGCATGCGCCCTCCGGGGCAGCAAGCGAGGGAGGAGCGTTGCAGACCGGGATGCGTTACGGGGTCGGCCTTGCAGGGTTTCCTAAGCAGTCTTACTCTTACGGGTAAGAGTAGGAGACTGTGATGCGCATCACATCCAAGGGCCAAGTGACGATCCCAGCCCACATCCGGGAAAAGGCGGGCCTGCTGCCCCATACTGAGGTCGATTTCGAGTTCGACGGCGAGCATGTTCGCATCGTTCGCTCCGCCGTGCAGAGAAAGGACAGCCGTGGTGCCCGCATCGTCGCCCATCTGCGAGAGCGAGGCGGCGATGTCGCGCTGACGACCGACGAGATCATGGCCCTCACGCGGGGCGACTGAATGACCGCGATCATGGTCGACAGCAATGTACTGCTCGACCTCGGATCGCATGATCCGACATGGTCGAAGTGGGCCGCCGAAGCGATCGAGCGAGCGGCGAACCGAGCCCGACTCGTCATCAACCCGATCGTCTACGCCGAGGTCTCGGTCAGATACTCGCGCATCGAGGATCTCGAGGATGCCCTATCTGCGATGCTCTTCGAGCGTGAACAGATCCCCTACGAGGCCGCCTTCCTCGCGGGGAAGGTGTTTCTCGAGTATCGTCGGCGCGGTGGCCCGCGCGGGTCGCTGCTGCCGGATTTCCTGATCGGTGCGCATGCGGCCGTCGCCGGCTACGATCTCCTGACCCGCGACGTCGGCAGGTATCAGACCTACTATCCCCGGCTCACCCTGATCACGCCGCAGCCGCGGTATCTCTCCTGAGGCTGGTGCCCCCGGCTTGCGCCTTTCGTCTTATGGGCGCATGCATGAGAGGCTGCGCGCACGGCGAAGGCGCGGTTCGACAAGGGCGACCACCCGCACCCGAGGTGAGGCAGGATGAGTTCTCTCGACGACCGGAGGCCGCTCGTGAGCCACGCGCCAGACTCTGCGCCGAGCTACAGACTCATCATCGCCGACGACCATCCGCTGTTCCGCGGCGCGCTGCGCGAGGTGGTGGCCGGCGACGCGGGCCGCGTGCAGATGGCCGAGGTCGGCGACATCGAGAGCCTGATCCGGCTGCTCGAGCGCGACTCCGACATAGACCTCGTGCTGCTCGATCTCGGCATGCCGGGCGCGCGCGGCTTCTCGAGCCTCATGTATCTGCGCGCCCAATACCCGGCGGTGCCGGTCGTCGTCGTCTCCGCCCATGCCGAGCCGGCGACGATCCGAAATGCGATGCGCTTCGGCGCCTCCGGCTTCATCCCGAAGACGCTCGACGTCGACTCGATGCGCGCGGCGATCCGCGCCGTGCTCGGCGGCGGCACCTGGACGCCCGCCGACGTCGACCTGTCGGCCGCCGACGACGAGGAGGCGGCGCTCGCCGCCCGGCTCGCCAAGCTGACGCCGCAGCAGGTGCGCGTGCTGATGATGCTGAGCGAGGGCCTCTTGAACAAGCAGATCGCCTACGAGCTCGGCGTCTCGGAGGCGACGGTCAAGGCGCACGTCTCGGCGATCCTGACCAAGCTCGACGTCGACAGCCGCACGCAGGCCGTGATCCTCGCCGCCCGCATCGGCTCCGGGCAATGGCCGGGCGCCGCCGGGGGGTAGCGGGGCTGCCGGCGGCTTCGCCTCCGGTGCGTGGCCGATCGCGGCGGGACAGGCGGTACGGCCGGGGCCCTAGACGGATGCGATCCTCGGAATACGATCGCTAGGCGAAACCCGTCCCATGTGATGTGCTAGCGGGCTTCCGCAACCCGTCCGCCGAGGAGCCATGCCGGGCTCGGTCGTCGTCGCCATCGCCATCGCCTATCTCGGCTGCCTGTTCGCCGTCGCGAGCTATGGCGACCGTGTCCGCCCGGCCTGGATGAGCGGCCGCGCGCGGCCCTACATCTACGCCCTCGGCCTGTCGGTCTATTGCACGTCCTGGACCTTCTTCGGCTCGGTCGGCCTCGCCTCGAGCCGCGGCTTCGACTTCCTCACCATCTACATCGGCCCGGCGCTCGTGATCGGCCTCGGTGTGCCGCTCGTGCTGCGCATCGTCCGCCTCGCCAAGGCCCAAAACATCACCTCGATCGCCGACTTCATCGCCGCCCGCTACGGCAAGAGCCAGGCGGTGGCGGCGCTGGTCTCGGTCGCCGCCGTGATCGGCGCGCTGCCCTACATCGCGCTGCAGCTGAAGGCGGTGTCGCTGTCCCTGTCGACCGTGCTGCAGGCGACGACGCTCGGCGGCGCGCCCGGGCAGCTGCCGGTGTTCGGCGACCTCGCTTTGCTCGTGGCGCTGGTGCTCGCCGTGTTCGCCATCCTGTTCGGCACGCGGCACGTCGACGCCACCGAGCACCAGGAAGGGCTGATGCTCGCCATCGCCATGGAATCGGTGGTCAAGCTCGTCGCCTTCCTCGCCGTCGGCCTGTTCGTCACCTACGGCATGTTCGACGGCCTCGGCGACATCGTCGCCCAGGCGCGCGCGGTCGACATCGCGGCCATGGAGCGCTTCTTCATGCCGCCCGACGCCGCCTCCTGGACGGCGATGATCGTGCTGTCGGCCTGCTGCGCGCTGCTGCTGCCGCGGCAGTTCCACGTCACCGTGGTCGAGAACCGCAGCGAGGCCGAGGTGCGGCGCGCCGCCTGGCTGTTCCCGCTCTATCTCGTGCTGATCAACCTGTTCGTGGCGCCGATCGCCATCGCCGGCCTCATCGTCTTCAACGGCGGCCGTGTCGACAGCGACATGTTCGTGCTGGCGCTGCCGCTCGAGGCCGGTGCGCGCGGCTTCGCCATCCTCGCCTTTCTCGGCGGCCTGTCGGCCGCGACCGCGATGGTGATCGTCGAGTCCGTCGCGCTCGCCATCATGGTCTCGAACGACATCGCCGTGCCGCTCCTCTTGCGCGGCCGCGAGCCGGTCCGCGCCGACATGGGGCGGCTGCTGCTCGTCACCCGGCGGGCGGCGATCCTGCTCATTCTCGTCCTCGCCTACATCTACTACCGGGCCGCCGGCACCGCCCAGCTCGCCCATATCGGTCTGTTGTCGTTCGCCGCCATCGCCCAGTTCGCGCCGGCCTTCTTCGGCGGCCTGTTCTGGCGTGGCGGCACCGCGCGCGGCGCCATGGCCGGCATCCTCATCGGCCTTGCCGTGTGGGCCTACACGCTGCTCCTGCCGAACTTCGCCGCCTCGGGCGTGTTCGGCACCGACCTCGTCGAGCACGGCGCCTTCGGCCTCGCCTGGCTGCGGCCGGCGGCGCTGTTCGGCCTCGAGCTCGACCCGCTCGCGCACGGCGTGCTGTGGAGCCTGTCGCTGAACGCGCTCGCCTATGTGCTCGTCTCGCTCGCCGACGTCGCGGCGCCCATCGAGCGGCTGCAGGCCGACGCCTTCGTCGGCGGCGAGCGCTTCGGCATGGGCCAGAGCTTTCGGCGCTGGGGCGGCGCCGTCACCATCGGCACGCTACGCAACACGGTCGGTCGCTATCTCGGCCCGGAGCGGACGGAGCGATCGTTCGAGATCTATGCCGCCGACCGCGGGCTGAAGCTCGATCTCGAGGCCGAGGCCGACATCCACACGCTGCGCTTCGCCGAGCACCTGCTCGCCTCGGCGATCGGCGCCGCCTCCTCGCGGCTGGTCCTTTCGCTGCTCCTGCGCGACAAGAACCTGTCGACGCGCACAGCGCTGCAGCTGCTCGACGCGGCCTCGGCGGCGATCCAGTCGAACCGCGACCTCCTGCAGACCGCGCTCGATCAGGCTCGGCAGGGCATCTCGGTGTTCGACAGCGAGCTCCGCCTCGTCTGCTGGAACCAGGAGTTCTGCCGCATCTTCGACCTGCCGCCGCGGCTGGTCCGCGTCGGCACCGGCTTCGACGAGCTCTTGCGCCACAATGCCGAGCGCGGCGTCTATGGCGACGGGCCGATCGACGATCTCGTCGCCGACCTGCTCGAGCGCTTCGCCAACCGCCTCGAGACGGTGCGGGTGCGCCTGAAACCCTCCGGCCGGACGATCGAGATCCGCTCGGCGCCGATGCCCGACGGCGGCATCGTCCGCACCTATGCCGATATCACCGAGACGGTGGCCGCGCAGGACGCGCTCGAGCGCGCCAACGAGACGCTGGAGCGCCGCGTCCGCGAGCGCACGGGCGAGCTGATGCGGCTCAACGAGGAGCTCGGCCGCGCCAAGGCCGAGGCCGAGGCGGCGAACATCTCCAAGACCCGCTTTCTCGCCGCCGCGAGCCACGACATCCTGCAGCCGCTGAACGCCGCGCGGCTCTACGTGACGAGCCTCGTCGAGCGAACCGGCGAGGGCGGCGAGGCCGGCCTCGTCCGCAACGTCGACGCCGCCCTCGACGCGGTCGAGGAGATCCTCTCCGCGCTGCTCGAGATCTCGCAGCTCGACACCGGCACCATGCGGCCCGAGCGCACCGACTTCTCGGCCGGCGAGCTGCTCGCCCAGCTCGAGCTGGAGTTCACCCCGCTCGCCCGCGCCAAGGGGCTCGAGCTCGTTTTCGTACCGAGCCGCCGCGTCATCCGATCCGACAAGCGGCTCCTGCGCCGCATGCTGCAGAACCTCGTCTCGAACGCCATCAAGTACACCAAGACCGGCAAGGTGCTGGTCGGCTGCCGGCGGTCGCGCGATGGGCTGCGCTTCGAGGTGTGGGACACCGGGCACGGCATTCCCGCCTCGCAGCACGAGGCGATCTTCCGCGAGTTCCACCGCCTCGAGCGCGGCATGCGCGAGGCGCGTGGCGCCGGCCTCGGCCTCTCGATCGTCGAGCGCATCTCGAGGGTTCTCGGCCACCGCATCGCCATCCGCTCGGAGGAGGGCAGGGGCTCGGTCTTCAGTCTCGAGGTTCCCTACGGGACAGCCAGCGTCGAGGCGACGGCGCCGCCGAGACCGGCTGCAGCTCCGGCGCCGCTCGCCGATCTCGCCGTGCTGTGCATCGACAACGAGCCGGATGTCCTCGACGGCATGCGCACGCTCCTGTCGCATTGGGGGTGCCGGCCGATGACTGCGCTCGATTGCGAGGCGGCGCTCGACCTCGTCGCGACCTACGGGCCGCCGGACGCGATTCTCGCCGACTATCACCTCGACCGCGGCGACGGCCTCGCCGCCGTCGAGAGAATCCGTGCCCTGGTCGGCCGGCCGCTGCCGGCCGTTCTGCTCACCGCCGACAGCGGTCGCCCGCTGCGCCAGGCGGCGCGCGCCCTCGGCATCCAGGTGCTGCCGAAGCCGGTCAAGCCGGCGGCTCTGCGGGCGCTGCTGGCGCTGGTCCGAACGCCCCGGATCGCCGCCGAGTAGAGCGGCTGCCGCCATCTGCGGACGGTGCCACGCGGCGTGGCCAAGATTTGTGCAATACGGTGACGATTGCGCCGTGCCGTTTCGAATGTCTGTTAACGTGCCTTGCGATATTCGTCGCACGAGTGTGCGGGGAATTGGTGGATGTCGCAGGCAGCCGGGCTCGGTCGTGCCGGAAAATGGCTCGGCGGGCTGAGGCGGCGCTTGGCGGTCGGCGGGCCGGCCGTTCGTCGGACGCGCCAGGCCCTCGCCGAGGCCGAAGGCAAGGCGAGCGCCGCCGAGCGCAAGGCACAGCAGGCGCACGACCGCCTGCGCGACGCGCTCGACGCGCTGCCGGAAGGCATCGTCTTCCTCGACGCCCAGGATCGCTACATCCTCTGGAACGAGCGCTACGCCCAGATCTACCGGGCCACGGCCGACGTCTTCGAGGTCGGCGCGCACTTCGCCGAGACGCTGCGCGTCGGCGTCTATCGCGGCGACTACCCGGCCGCCGTCGGGCGCGAGGAGGAGTGGCTGGCCGAGCGGCTCGACAGGCTGCGCAACCCGGGACCCCGGCACGAGCAGCAGCTCGCCGATGGCCGCTGGCTGATGATCGAGGAGCGGCGCACCCGCGAGGGGGGCACGATCGGCATCCGCGTCGACGTCACCGAGATGAAGCGCCGCGAGGCCTCGTTCCGGACGCTGTTCGAGGACAACCCTGTGCCGATGGTCGTGCACGACCGGGCGACGCTGGCCATCGTCGACGTCAATCGCGCGTGCCTCGATCTCTACGGCTACCGGCGCGAGGACATCCTGCAGATGCGCCTGTCCGACCTGTGGGTGCGGGAGGCGGCGGGACAGGGGGGTGCCCGACCCTCCGGGCGCGGGGAGCCCGAGCGGCACCGCAAGGCGGACGGCACGCCGATCGACGTCGCGGTCTTCTCAAGGCCCCTGATCTACCAGGGCACGGCCGCAGCCATCGTCTCGGTCATCGACATCACCGAGCGCAGGCGCGCCGAGGCACGCATCGTCCACATGGCGCGCCACGACGGCCTGACCGACCTGCCGAACCGCATGTTCTACCGCGAGAGAGTCGAGAATCTGCTTCGGGCGGCGGGGAGCGCGGGCTTCGCGGTGCTGCTGCTCGACCTCGACCACTTCAAGGGTGTCAACGACACCCTCGGCCATTCGGTCGGCGACGAGCTGCTGCGCCTCCTCGCGAAGCGATTGCGCGCCCTTGCCGGCCAGGACAGGATGGTGGCACGCCTCGGCGGCGACGAGTTCGCGATCCTCGTGCGGACGGCCGCCCCGGACGAGATCGACGCTTTCGCCCGACAGCTCATCGCCGCGGTGAAGGAGCCGTACGAGGTCGATGGCCATCGCCTCCTCGTCGGCGCCAGCGTCGGTGTCGCGATCGCTCCTGGCGACGCCGCCGACTCCGATGGCCTCTTGAAATGCGCCGACCTCGCGCTGTACCGCGCCAAGGCCGACGGGCGCGGTACCTGCCGGTTCTTCGAGCCGGAGATGGACGCCCGCATGCGCGCCCGCCGGGAGCTCGAGACCGATCTGCGCCACGCCATCGCCGAGGACGCGATCGACGTCCACTACCAGCCGATCGTCGACATCGCCTCCGGCAGAATCGCCTGTTTCGAGGCGCTGCTGCGCTGGACGCACCCGGTCCGCGGTGTCGTTCCGCCGGAGACCTTCGTCGCCGTCGCCGAGGAGGCGGGATTGATCGGCCAGCTCGGCGAGTTCGTGCTGCAGAAGGCGGCCCGCGACGCGCGGCTGTGGCCGGACGAGGTGAAGGTCGCGGTGAACCTCTCGCCGATGCATTTCCGCAGCGGCAACGTCGTCGCCGCGGTGACGCTGGCGCTCGAGCAGGCGGGGCTTCCCCCATCGCGCCTCGAGATCGAGATCACCGAGTCCTTGATGATCGACCGCAGCGAGGCGGTCCTCGCCGCGCTGAAAAGCCTGCGGATGCTCGGCGTCGGCATCTCGATGGACGATTTCGGCACCGGCTACTCCTCGCTCAGCTACCTCTCGAGCTTCCCCTTCACGAAGATCAAGATCGACCAGTCCTTCATCCGCGACCTCGCCGAGCGGCCGGACAGCCAGGCGATCGTGCGCGCGATCATCGGCCTCGGCACGAGCCTCGGCATGGCGGTGACCGCCGAAGGCGTCGAGCGGGCCGAGGATCTGGCGATGCTGCGGTCGCACGGCTGCACGGAGGCGCAGGGCTACCTGTTCAGCCCGGCGTGCCCGCTCGACGCGGCGTGCGCGCTCCTCGAGCAAGGCGGTGGCGTATACGCGCCCCTCTGAAAGCTGTGCGGCCGCGCGGAGAGGCTGCCGCCGTGCGATCCGCGGCTCGCCGCGTCACGCGGCGGCGGAGGCCCGCAAGGCGCGCGCCGCGGCGACCATGGCGACCAGCGCCGGCCGCACCTCCTCCCAGCGCCGCGTCTTCAGCCCGCAGTCCGGATTGACCCAGATCTGCTCGGGCGCCAGCCGCTCCCCGGCTTTTCGCAGCAGCGCCGCCATCTCGGCGATCTCCGGCACGCGCGGCGAGTGGATGTCGTAGACGCCGGGGCCGATCTCGTTCGGGTAGCGGAAGCTGCGGAAGGCATCCAGCAGCTCCATCGCCGAGCGCGCGGTCTCGATCGAGATGACGTCGGCGTCCATGGCGGCGACCGACGGCATGATGTCGTTGAACTCCGAGTAGCACATGTGGGTGTGGATCTGGGTTTGCGGCCGCACGCCGGACGCCGTCAGCCGGAAGCATTCGACCGCCCAGGCGAGATAGGCGTCCCAGTCCGCCCGCCGCAGCGGCAGGCCCTCGCGGATCGCAGGCTCGTCGATCTGGATGATGCCGATCCCGGCCGCCTCGAGGTCCAGAACCTCGTCGCGCAGCGCGAGGGCGATCTGCCGGCAGGTCTCCGCTCTCGGGAGGTCGTCGCGGACGAAGGACCAGAACAGCATCGTCACCGGCCCGGTCAGCATCCCCTTCATCGGCCGCTCGGTGAGCTGTTGCGCGAATGACGACCAGGCGACCGTCATTGGCTCGGGCCGCGAGACGTCGCCGAAGATGATCGGCGGGCGGACATAGCGCGAGCCGAAGCTCTGCACCCAGCCGGCCTGTGTGAAGGCGTAGCCGGCCAGCTGCTCGCCGAAATACTGCACCATGTCATTGCGCTCGAACTCGCCGTGAACGAGCACGTCGATGCCGATCTCCTCCTGCCATCGCACGGCCGCTTCGGTCTCGGCGCGGAGAAAGCTTTCATAGGCCGCGTCGTCCAAGAGGCCCTTGGCGTTGTCGGCGCGGGCGCGGCGCACCTCCGGCGTCTGCGGGAAGGAGCCGATGGTGGTCGTGGGATAGGCCGGTAGCCGCAGCATCTCCGCCTGCACGCGGCGCCGCTCGGCGTATGGGGGCCGCTCGGTCATCGCCGGCGTCACCGCGGATAGGCGCGCCCGAACGGATTCGTCCCGCGTGCGCGGCGAGCTTTTGCGCGATGCCGCGGCTGCGGCGGAAGCCTCGAGCTCGGCGGCGACAGCGCTCCGGCCCTCGCCGAGCGCGCGGGCGAGCGTCGCCAGCTCGCCGATCTTCTGCACGGCGAAGGCGAGCCAGCTCTTCAGCGCGGCATCGAGCTTTTGCTCCTGCGAAAGATCGATCGGCACGTGCAGCAGCGAGCAGGACGGCGCCAGCATGACGTTTTCCGCACCGCGCCGCTCGACTACCGGCTCGACGAAGTCGAGCACGGCCGACAGATCGGCGCGCCAGACGTTGCGACCGTCGATCACGCCGAGCGAGAGCACGAGGTCTTTCGGCGCCGCCTCGAGCACGGCCGGCAGCTGCCCGGCGCCGCGCTTCAGATCGACGTGCAGGCCGGCGACCGGCAGCGACAGGGCGGTTCCGAGATTGTCGCCGAGCGGGCCGAAATAGGTCGCCACCAGCAGCTTCAGCCCGGGCGCGGCGCCCGCGAGAAAGGCATAGGCGGTGCGCAGCGCGGCACGCTCGGCGTCCGTGAGGTCGAGCACGAGGATCGGCTCGTCGATCTGCACACACTCCGCGCCCGCGGCCGCGAGGCGCCGCAGCACCTCGGCATAGACGGGCAGCAGGCCCGGCAGCAGCGACAGCGGATCGAAGCTTTCGTCCTTCGCCTTGCCGAGCTTCAGGAAGGTGACCGGGCCGACGAGAACGGGGCGCGTGCGGATGTTCTGGGCCTGCGCCTCCGAGAATTCGTCGACCGCCTTGGTGCTCGACAGCGCGAATTGCTGGCCGGCCGAGAATTCGGGAACGATGTAGTGGTAGTTGGTGTCGAACCATTTCGTCATCTCGAGCGCCGGCACCCCTGCTCCGCCGCGCGCCATGGCGAAATAGGTCGCCTGCGAGACCGGCCCGCCCGTCCAGCCATAGATTTCCGGCACCGCGCCGACCATGGCGACCGTGTCCAGCACCTGGTCGTAGAGCGAGAAGTCGTTGCTCGGCACGTGGGTGACGCCGCCGGCTTGCTGGAGCGCCCAGTTCGCCGCGCGGATCTCGCGGGCGGCCTCGGCGAGCGCCGCGCCGTCGATCTTTCCCGACCAGCTGGCCTCCAGCGCTGTCTTCAGCTCGCGGCGGCGACCGATACGCGGAAATCCCAGCGTCGAGACGATGACGGACATGGCTCACCCTTTCTCTTTTGCCGGGCGAGGGTCTTTCGGGCGCGCGCGAGCGGCGGCGACAAAGCCGCACGTCCGGCGTCCCGCCGGTGCACCCCGCCCGCGGACGTTGTCTCGTCGAGGCAGGTCTCCTGGCTCGCGGGTCACGGCGTGCCGCCTGGCCTTCCCGGCGCGGAAGCGCCAGTGACCCGGATCGGCGGCACGCTCGCCGCTCACAGTTGCGGGGGCAGCGCCGGACTTGGGCGAACCCGCACCGGCTTCCCTCTTGGCTCCGCGGGCTGCGCGGAGAACCTCGACGGTGCCTGACTAGCCCTCATGAGGTGGCAGGTCAACAGAAGATAAGGATATGTTTATGTGGTGATGACGAACGTCTCACAGCGCGCCTCTTGCGCCCCGTGGACGCCAGAACGCACGCCGCCTTCCCGCTGAGGATTCTCTACGCCCGAGCAATGCGCCGAAAAGCTCCGCCCCGACGAGGGGCGCGCGGGATGCCGGAGCGCCGCTGCGCCCGCGGCCTTGTGTGCGAAAGTTTTGAAAGCACACGGGCAGAAGTCACCACAGGCGGTCGGCGAAAACTCCGGCATACCGCGCGCGGCGCTTCGGCTTGCTCCACGAGGCCCCCGGGTGGGCTGGACCGTTGGTATCCACCGCTCTCGCGCCCAAACGGCTCCGAAGGGCTCGGGCTTGCACGCATCTCGAATCGCCTTTGGAACTCAGCTGAAGGCGCCTTTCCCTCCCGTGGGGAGAGGGCGGGGGGGGGGGGGGGGCGCCCCCCCCGCGGGGGGGGGGGCGCGGGCGAGCCGCCC
>JAEZCD010000240.1 GCA_023430145.1 Pseudomonadota bacterium | reverse complement strand
CGCGCCCGCCCCCCCCCCCCCCCTACCCGTCGATCCACGACGCGGTGGCGCTGCGCCTGGGGGGCGATCGCGCCCGGCGGCGACGAGCGCTCGCCGCTTGGCTGGCGGTGCTGCCCGCCTTTCTGTTCGTGATCGTGACGTTCTTCGTACCGATCAGCTTCGTCCTCTACCGCGCGGTCGATGGCGGATCCGCTAGGCATCTTCTCCCTCTCACCGCAGCCGAGCTCGGCCGGTGGGACGGGACAGGCATGCCGCGTCCGGGCGCCTACCAGGCCCTCGCCGACGATCTGAAGACAGCCGAGACGACGGACGTCGCAGACGTCGCGCGCGAGCTGAACACGAGGCTCGGCGGCTATCGAAGCCTTCTTCTGGCAACGAAGCGCGCATTCGACGATCGGCCCGCCGCGATCGGCCTGGCCGATCTCGTCGCCCTCGACGAGCGCTGGGGCGACCCGTCCTACTGGCATACCCTCCGCGCCGCGACCCGGACGATCACCCCGTACTACGTCCTGGCGGCGCTCGACCTGCGGCAGACGGAGACCGGCGCCATCGAGAGGACGCCCGAGGAGCGGCGGATCTATCTCGACTTCCTCGCCCGGACCCTCTGGATCTGCTTCGTCGTCACGCTGGTCTGCGCGGTGGTCGGCTATCCCCTCGCGTATTTCATCGCGCAGGCATCACCGGCGCTGGAGAAGCTCCTCCTGTTCCTGCTGCTGATCCCGTTCTGGACGTCGGTGCTGGTCCGCACGGCCGCCTGGGTGATCGTCCTGCAGCAGAACGGGCTCGTGAACTCGGCCCTCCGATCCGCAGGCCTGATCTCGGACCCGCTGACGCTGATCTACAACCGCTTCGGCGTCTACGTGGCGATGATCCACGTCCTGCTGCCGTTCATGGTCCTGCCGATCTACAGCGTGATGAAGTCGGTTCCGCGCAACCTGCTGCCGGCTGCAGCCTCGCTCGGCGCGAGGCCGATCCGCGCCTTCCGCGAAGTCTACCTGCCCCTCACGCTGCCTGGCCTCGCCGCTGGCGCGCTCATGACCTTCGTTCTCGGCCTCGGCTACTACGTGACGCCGGCCCTCGTCGGCGGCGCCAACGATCAGATGCAGAGCGGCCTCATCGCCCGCTTCGCCCTCGACGACGCCAACTGGGCGATGGCGTCGGCGGTGGCCCTCATCCTGCTCGTGGTCACCGGAGTGACCTTCGCCGTGCTCAGGTGGCTGCTCGGGGCGGGTGTCGCAGGATGGAGCTTCGGCCGATGAGAAGCCCGGTGCGTCCCCTGCTCGCCGTCTGGACGGGGCTGGTTCTGGCCTTCCTTCTGCTGCCGATCTTCACGATCCTGCCGATCGGCTTCAGCGCTGGACCCTTTCTCGGCTATCCCCTGCCCGGCCTGTCGCTGCGCTGGTTCCACACCGTCTTCGACACCTATCCCTGGATGTTCGCGCTGAAGAACAGCGCCATCATCGGCACGGCGACCGTCCTGCTCGCGCTTCCGCTCGGCACGCTCGCCGCCTGGGGACTGTCGAGCAATGCGTTGCCAGGCCGGGCGATAGTCTCGGCGGTTCTCCTGTCGCCGATGGTCATGCCGATCGTCATCTTCGGCCTCGCGGCGTCGTTCTTCCTGTCGCGGGTCGGCCTGCAGGGATCGTTCACGGGCCTGATCCTCGCGCACACCGCCCTCGCGCTGCCATTCGTCGTCATTCCGGTGCTGGCCACGCTGAGCGGCTTCGACGCCAACCTGACGCGGGCGGCTGCCAGCCTCGGCGCCACGCCGCTCGCGACGTTCAGGCAGGTCACGCTGCCGCTCATCATGCCAGGCGTCGCATCAGGGGCGGTGTTCGCCTTCATCACCTCGTTCGACGAGGTGGTGGTCGCGCTGTTCGTCTCCTCGCCGTCGACGCTGACGCTGCCGCGACAGCTGTTCAGCGGGCTGCGCGATCAGCTCGATCCGGCGCTGGTCGCGGTGGCGACCAGCCTGATCGTCGTCTCCTGCCTCCTGATGGCGAGCGTCGAGATTCTGCGCGGCCGCAGCGCGCGGCTCGCCGCCCGGGTGGTGCCCAGCCCATGACGTCCCGCAGCGAAGACTCGTCGGCTCTGGTCCGCTTCTCGCGCGTCTCGAAGAGCTATGACGGCAGAACGAGCGTCGTCGACAGCCTCGATCTCGACGTGCGCGAGGGCGAGTTCCTGACCCTTCTCGGCCCCTCGGGCTCTGGGAAGACGACGTGCCTCATGATGCTGGCGGGCTTCGAGGAGCCGAGCACGGGCGAGATCAGGATCGCCGGCCAGCTGGTGAACCGTGTTCCCGCCTACAAGCGCGGCATCGGCGTAGTCTTCCAGAACTATGCGCTGTTCCCGCACATGACCGTCGCCCAGAACCTCGCCTTTCCGCTCCGGCAGCGGAAGATGCCCGCGCCCGAGATCGCCGATCGAGTCGCCAAGGCACTCGACATGGTGCGGCTCTCCTCCCTCGGCGAGCGGCTGCCGCGGCAGCTTTCCGGCGGCCAGCAGCAACGGGTCGCGCTCGCCCGCGCCCTCGTCTTCGATCCGCGGCTGATCCTGCTCGACGAGCCGCTCGGGGCGCTCGACCGGCGACTGCGCGAGCACATGCAGATCGAGATCAAGCGGCTCCACCAGCGGATCGGCATGACCGCGGTCTACGTCACGCACGACCAGAGCGAGGCTCTGACCATGTCGCACCGGATCGCCGTCTTCAATCGGGGCCGCATCGAGCAGATCGGCGCCCCCGAAGAGGTGTACGAGCGCCCGGCGACGTCCTTCGTCGCCCACTTCGTCGGCGAGAACAACAGCCTTCCGGGAAGGCTCGTCGGCCGCGGCGAAGGCTGCCGGATTGCCCTCGACTGCGGCGGAGAGGTTCTGGCGGAAGCGGTCGATACGTTGGCGGTGGGTGACGCCGTCGAGCTCGTGATCCGACCCGAGCGGATCGCGATCGCACCGGCCGAGCCGACCGACAATCGCGCCGAGGCGACCGTCGAAGACGTCATCTACAACGGCGACCACGTGCTGCTGCCGTGCCGCATCGGCAGCGCGCCGATCCTGCTCAAGGCCGCGGCCCCGCTGCTCGAGCACCGTCCCGTCACCCGCGGCGAGCGTCTGCCCATCGGCTGGAGCCGGTCCGCCGGCCGTGCCTTCGGCAGGAGACCGACACCATGATCGAAGACGGCTCCCTCCCCGGGATCAGGGTCCTGCGTCCGTCGGCGGGCGTAGCCGAGATCCGGCTCGACCACCCCGAGCGCCTCAATGCGGTCGACGAGATCACCTTCGGTGCCCTGGGGCGCGCGCTCGACGCGATCGAGGCCGACGGCGCCGTTCGCGTGGTCCTCCTCGCCGGCGAGGGCCGCGCGTTCTGCGCTGGCGCGAACTACAAGCGCCACGCCTCCGGCGACCGCACTCCAGATGAGATGCAGGCCTACATCGACGTCCTGCTCGACGGCTGCGAGCGGCTGCGCACCTTCGCACGCCCGATCGTCGCCGTCGTCCAGGGCTACGCGGTGGGGATCGGTCTCGAGATGGCGCTCAACTGCGACTTCGTCATCGCCGCCGAGACGGCGCAGTTCGGCTTCCCGGAGATCGAGCGGGCGACGTTCGTCGGCGGCGGCGTGACGCGGACTCTTCCGCGCCTCGTCGGGCTCGCACGGGCTCGCGAGATGATCATGTTCGGCGAGCGGTTGACGGGGCCGGACGCGCTCGCGGCAGGACTCGTCAGCCGCTGCGTTCCGGATGCGGAGCTCAGGACGCGAGCGCTGGCATTCGCCGAGCGGCTCGCCCGCCAGGCGCCGGCGCCGATCGGTTTCGCCAAGCGACTTCTCAATTCCGACGGCGACATGCCAGTGGCGCGCGCCGCCGAGCGCGCCGCCGTCGTCGCCTGCATGGCGACCGAGGACTGGAAGGAAGGCGTCCGCTCCTTCGCTGAGAAGCGACCGCCGGTCTACGAGGGCCGCTGAGCATGCTGGTCGCCTGCCGAAGGCACGGCCCGCTGGCCGAACTGCGGCTGAACTGGCCGGAGGCGCTCAACGCCTCCAACCTCGCCATGAAGCGCGAGCTGGTCGCCGCACTCGCCGAGCTCCGCCGCGACGACGCCCTGCGTGCGCTCGTCCTCGCCGGCGCAGGCCGCGCCTTTTGTACGGGCGGCGACATCAAGGAGAAGCCGCTTCTCGACGAGGCGGCCCAGTCGGAAGCGCTTCGGCTCCAGCAGGCGATCTGCGCGGCTCTCGCCTCCCTTCCGGTGCCGACCATTGCGGCCGTCCACGGGCACGCGCTGGGTGGCGGTCTCGAGATGGCGGCGAGCTGCGATATCAGGATCGCCGGCCCGGCGGCGCGGTTCGGCGCCCCGGTCGGCCGCAGCGCATCGCTATCGACTGGCGGCCTGCACCATCGGCTGCCGCGCCTCGTCGGCGCGGGCTGGACCGCCGAGATTCTCCTCGCCGGCACGACGATCGACGCGGAAACGGCGCTTCGGATCGGCCTCGTCACGCGCCTCGCGGACGATCCGGTCGAGGCCGCGCGGAACCTCGCGGCATCGTTGGTCGAGCAGGCTCCGGACAGCGTCCAGCACGGCAAGCGACTGCTGCGCCTCGCCGATCATATGGACGTCGGATCGGTGATGGACGCCGAGCTCGCCGCCCTCGCCGCGTTCTAAGCCGCGCAGACTATCCGTCCATCCTGTAGTGAGCGAGCTTGTCCTCGTCGACGACGATGCCGAGCCCCGGCGCGTCACCAAGCCGGAAGCGGCCATTCTCGACGAGGATCGGCTCGGCCAGGAGCCCGCTTTCGGCGTCGAGGAAGGAGCACAGCTCCGCAGGCCGCTCGGCGAGCAGCCGGTGCCCTGCGTTGAAATGCGCACCGGCGACCGCACCGATGTCGCTGTCGCTCTGGCTACCGCTCACCGCGATGACGCCGAACGCCTCGCAGAGCGCGAGGAACTTCTCCGACAGCCGGTAGCCGGTGCCGCCCGTCTTCAGACTCAGCAGCCGACAGTGCCCGCGCGCGACCTCGGACGTGACCGTCGGCAGCGTCTTGCAGCTCTCGTCGGCCATCATCGGCAGCACCGATGCGCGGGCGATCATCTCCCGACCGCGGAAGTCCGCCGCCGGAGACGGCTCCTCGACCCAGGCGACCCCGAACGGCTCCCAGGATCGCATCGCGCGCACGGCCGCGACCGCGTCATAGGCGTGGTTGGCGTCCACATACAACGACACGTCGTCGCCGATGCGGGAGCGCACCGTGCGCAGCATCGCGAGATCCTCGGCGAAGCCGAGCCCGACCTTCAGCTTGAACCAGCCTATCCCCCAACGCTCGCGAACCGCGAGGATGCGATCGGCAACTTCCTCGGGCGGACATTGGCCGATGACGTAGCTGAGCCTTACCTCATTGCTCCAACCGCCGAAGTATCGGTGCAGCGGCACGCCGGCCGCCTGTCCGATAATGTCATGCAGCGCGATGTCGACGGCGGCCTTCGCGGTCGGGTTGTGCTCGTAGCGATCGATGTGTGCCCAGATCCGCTCCTGGTCGAGGGGATCGGCGCCGATCAGGGCCGGGGCAAACCAGTCACGGATCGCGGCGACCGACGACGCGACCGAGTCCCCGTAGATCGTCGGCCGCGGCGGCGCCTCGGCCTGGCCGACGAGCCCGTCATCGGTACAGATTCGCACGAGGACGTGGTCGAGCGAGGCGATGATTCCGGTGGCGAAGACCTCGATCTGCCGCATCGGCACGCTGTACGGTATCGCCTCGACGGACACGATCTTCACACGCGCACCCCACCGCCTCACAGAAAGGTATACATCTGTACACTCCTGTGCGGGCGCGTGCTAGAGACCGTCGCACGCAGGCGAACCGTCGCCGCACCTTCCGGTATGGATCGCAAATGGCATCCGCGACTTCGATCCATCCGCGCTCCTCTCCGCCGCCGGCGCATCGCGGCTTCCCGACGCGGCGCGACCGGCTGCAGCCTGCCGAAGCCTGCCGCGGAACCGGGCGCGCCGCTCCCCCCGGATGACCCGCGGAGACTCTTCAAGCTGCAACCATCTCCCTACCCTCCTTCCTTTTTCTCGACCATCCCGAAAGCAGCACTGACATGGACCATCGCTCTCTGCAGGACGCCCACGAGCGGGACAAGGCCTGTGTGCTTCATCCTCAGACGAACCTGCTCAAGCACCTGAAGACCGGCCCGACGATCATCAGCGGCGGCGAAGGCGTCTACGTCTTCGACGACAGCGGCAAGAGATATCTCGATAGCGGCGCCGGCCTCTGGTGCACGTCGCTCGGCTATCACAACGAGCGCGCCGCGCGAGTCGCCTACGACACGATGAACCGTCTCGCCTACTTCCCGATCTTCCGACACCAGTCGCACGGGCCGGCCATCGATCTGTGCGAACGGCTGCTGCAGATCGCCCCGGTGGCGATGTCGAAGGTCCTGCTGCAGTGCTCGGGCTCGGAGGCGAACGACAGCGCCGTGAAGATCGTCTGGTATTACTGGCACGGCCTCGGCAAATCCGAGCGCCGGAAGATCATCAGCCGCTCGGGCAGCTACCACGGCTCCACGTGCGCGGCCATCTCGCTCACTGGCAATCCCGCCTATCACAGGAGCTTCGGCCTCCCCTTCGAGGGATTCATCCACGTCGACGGCCTCAACTATTATCGAACTGCCGAGCCGGGCGAGACCGAGGAGCAGTTCTCGCAGCGGCTGGCCGACGCGCTCGAGGCCACCATTCTGGCGGAGGGCCCCGAGACGATCGCGGCCTTCTGGGCCGACCCGGTCCAGGGAAATGCCGGCGCCCTGCCGCCTCCCCGCGGCTATTTCGAGAAGGTCCAGGCGATACTCGGGAAATACGACATCCTGTTCGTCGTCGACGAGGTCATCTGCGGCTTCGGCCGCACCGGCGAGATGTGGGGATCCGACACCTACCGCCTGCAGCCCGACCTCCTCGTCTGCGCGAAGGGGCTGTCGGCTGCCCTCCTGCCCATTTCGGCGCTGCTGATCAGCGACAGGATCTTCCGGGTGATGACGCAGGAGAGCGATCGCATAGGCGCCTTCGTCCACGGCTTCACCTATGCCGGCCACCCCGTCGCATCGGCGGTGGCGCTCGAGGTGTTGAAGATCTACGAGGAGATGGACATCGTCGCCCGTGTGAAGTCCCTCGAGCCCGCCTTCCTCGCGATGCTCGCCTCGCTCGTCGATCATCCGCTCGTGGGCGACGCGTCGGGCGTCGGGCTGATCGGCGGCATCGAGATCGTCGCCGACAAGAAGACGAGGAAGAGCTTCGATCCCCCGGTGAACATCTCCGAGATCATCGAGCGGCGTGCATTTGAGGCGGGCATCATCCTCCGCATTACTCCGGGCCGCATCGCCTATTCGCCGCCCTTGATCATCAATGAGAACGAGATCGAGGAGATCGGTCGGCGGACACGAACCGTTCTGGATGCGACTCTGGCGGAAGCGCCGCGTATCTTGTCGTGACCGCGACACCTGCGGCGGGCGCGGTGCCCACAGGCCGCCCGCGGTACAGATGGCGTTATCACCGATGAGAGTGCGATCCGCCCGAGCGGCAGTCGTTCAATCGCCTGGGCGGTTGTAATCCGCGAAGCTCTTCGAATGGCTGCCGCGCAGTGCGGCCGCGCGGAGCTGGCTCGCTTGCCCGACGTGACGTCGGCGGCGGCTGCTAGACCCAGACCACTTGCCCGCCTTCGTCGAGGCAGCCCTTGCTCGATACTATTGGAAGCCATCCCCGGCTGCCGTCGCGGTGGGATATACTCCTGCCGGCTCGGTGAGGATCGCAGGCGACGACAGCACAGAGGTCGGCCGCTCGGCCATCATCGCTGAGGCACGAAGGCTCCAGGCCGACATGCTCCGCTTCGTCGAGGAGCGCGGGGCGCCACCGTTCGATGGCACGTTGGAGGGACTGATCCGGCGTGCGACCCGGAGAGCCCCTATCGGCAGGTCAAGTGGAACACGAGGATTGCCTACGACAGCGACTTGCGGCGCCTCGAGGCAGCCGTCGGCAAGCGGCAGCTCCTCGCAATCACAAGAGCCGATATCGATCGATGGTACCGAGCGGCCCGGGCGCCGAAGGGCTCCAATCCTCGGCCACGGATACGGGGTGCCCGCGGTCTCATGACGATGCTTCGGATCGTGGTCGGCTACGGGGTTTCCGTCGAGATCGAGGGCTGCGAGCGGCTCGATACGATTC
>JAEZCD010000403.1 GCA_023430145.1 Pseudomonadota bacterium | reverse complement strand
CTCCGGCACAGCCCCAGCCCGAGCCCGGCGCCGACGGCGATGGCGGCCACCTGGCCGGCCGCTCCGGCGGCGAGCACCACGACGGCGAGGGCCACGACGGCGATCGCGGCCCGCGTCCGGTCGGGCGTCAGCGCCATCGCCATCCCGAGCACGGCCTGGGCGACGATCGCCACCGCGACGAGCTTCAGACCGTGCACCAGGGCGACGCCGATCGGCCCCGACAGGAGACCCGCAGCATAGGCGAAGCCGAGCATCAGCAGCGCCGAGGGCAGGGTGAAGGCCGTCCAAGCGGCGAGCGCGCCGAGCGGGCCGGCACGCATGTAGCCGAGCGCGAAGCCGACCTGGCTCGACGCCGGCCCCGGCAGGAACTGGCAGAGGGCGACGAGGTCGCCGTAGCCGGCCTCGT
The DNA here is from genome assembly GCA_023430145.1 of Pseudomonadota bacterium. Taxonomy (GTDB): domain Bacteria; phylum Pseudomonadota; class Alphaproteobacteria; order Rhizobiales; family Methylopilaceae; genus JAEZCD01. The sequence goes on along the minus strand of JAEZCD010000403.1, from coordinate 35,611 downwards.
CGATCCAGCGCCGGCGCAGGACGAGCTCGTCGCGGAAGTAGCCGAGATGGGCGATCGGGCCGCCGAACGAGGTCAGCCCGAGCTTCAGGAAGGCCACGAAGACCTCGGCAGCCGATCCGCGCTGCCGCGCCGAGGCGGCCTCGTCAGCGATTACCGTCAAGGCCGTGCTCCTCAATGAGTTCGCCGAACAGCTCGTGCGCCTTCGCCTTCGCCGCCGCGAGCGCGTTGCGCCCGAGATCGGTCGCCTCGTAGAGCCGGCGGACGGCGCGGCCCACCCGTTCCTCGCGCGAGACGAGATAGCCGCGCCGCTCCATGGCGTGCAGCATCGGATAGAGCGTGCCGGGGCTCAGGCGATAGCCGTGCCGGGCCAGCTCCTGGATCATCCACTGACCGAAGATCGGCGCCTCGGCAGCATGCAAAAGAATGTGCAGCCGGACGAATCCCGAGAGGAGATCTTGATGTTCCATGAGTTCGATTAGCTCGGTCTATATCGAATGTCGATATCGAAAGCCGATTATGCGGCCGAGGCGGCGGCGTGGTCCTCTCTTCCGGCTCCCCTGGCGGCCGTGGCATGATGCCGGCAGAGCGCGAACCTCATTGGATCGCTTCTGGAGCGCGGGGCCGGGTGAAGCCGTTCTGGGTCACGTTTCCAAGAAAACCGCGTTCGATCTCCCGGGCGGCTGCGGTCTTGGCGTCGGCGTCACGGCTATCGACGAGAAGGATGCCGTCGCGCTCGTCGAGGCGGTGCTTTTCACCGACCGGCCGATGCCGAGCGACTACGTGACCAAATGGCTGGCGAGCCTCGACGAGCTGGATCAGAACCACGTTCGCCCGATCGGCTTCCATCTGCGGCGGCGGGTCTGGTACCCGAATATCGGCGACCCGCAGGTCGTGGACTGGTAGCCGGAACATGCCGGCAACGGGGGCGCATCGGGTGAAGAATATCCTGGTGATCGACGGTGCAATGAATTGCACCTTCAGCGTGTTTCAGGCCACCGACGAGGAATTCGCCCTGGTGTTTCCGGAGCCCTTGCAGGACATGCAGTACGCGGAGGACCTAGCCGACCTGCCGGATCAAGCGGCAATCAACGCGGCCTTCGCGCGAATCTGGCAGCGGCCGATCCGCCGGCGCGACGCCAACGGGATCCACGGCACGCTCCTCTATGAGTTGCAGCGATACAAGAAGTGGTATCGCAAGAAGCGGGAGGACGCCGTCGATCCGTTGGCCGTCAACGAGGCCCAGCGGCGTCTGTTCTCCAGCACGCCTCGAGCCGGCTAGGCGACCGCTCGCAAGCGCTGACCTCGGTCGAAGCGCAGGCCGGGGCGGCTTGGAGCCGACGCGCCGCGCGAGCCGAGGTGCGGCGCGCTGGCACTTGTCTTATCTTAGAAGAATTCTAAATAAGAGGCTCCCAAACGGACACCCCAAAAATGCTCGCGCGCCTGATCGGACCGGCGAAACGGTCATTCGACAGCCTCAGCGAACAGGAGATTCTCGCGCTCGCGATCTCCTCCGAGGAGGAGGACGCGCGCATCTACCGCAGCTATGCCGACGGTCTGCGCGACAGCTTTCCGGCCTCGGCCCGCGTCTTCGAGGAGATGGCGGCCGAGGAGGACGAGCACCGCCGCCGCCTCATCGAGCAGCACGAGGCCCGCTTCGGCTCGACGATCCCGCTGATCCGCCGCGAGCATGTGCGCGGCTATTACGAGCGCTCGCCCGATTGGCTGGTGCGGCCGCTCGGCATCGAGAAGACGCGCGACATGGCGGCGAGGATGGAGCTGCAGGCGGCGCGCTTCTACGAGGCCGCGCTCGCGCGCGCCACCGATGCCGGCACGCGCAAGCTGCTCGGCGATCTCGCGGCGGCCGAAAGCGGTCACGAGAGCCTGGTCGGGCGGCTCGAGGCGGCGCACACGCCCGAGGAGGTGCGCGACGAGGAGGCGCGGTCGGAGCGCCGTCAGTTCGTCCTCACCTTCGTCCAGCCGGGCCTCGCCGGACTGATGGACGGCTCGATCTCGACGCTGGCGCCGATCTTCGCCGCCGCGTTCGCCACCGGCGACACCTGGCAGACCTTTCTGGTCGGTCTCTCGGCCTCGGTAGGCGCCGGCATCTCGATGGGCTTCACCGAGGCCGCGCACGACGACGGCAAGCTGTCGGGCCGCGGCTCGCCGATCAAGCGAGGCCTCGCCTCGGGCATCATGACGACCATCGGTGGGCTTGGCCACACGCTGCCCTACCTCATTCCGCATTTCGAGATCGCGACCGGCGTCGCCATCGCGGTCGTCTTCGTCGAGCTCTGGGCGATCACCTGGATCCAGCAGCGCTGGATGGAGACGCCCTGGCGCCGTGCCGTGCTCCAGGTGGTGCTGGGCGGCTCGCTGGTTCTCGCGGCCGGCATCCTGATCGGCAGCTCCTGACGGGAGTGCGCCTCAGGCCGCCTGCTCGGCCGGGCGGTTGCTTCCGGCGCTCATCGCCACGCGATCGCGGCCATCGGCCTTGGCGTCGTAGAGCGCGAGGTCGGCGCGCTCGATCAGGTCCTGGACGTCGCGATCGCCCGCATCGACGACGGCGGCGCCGATGCTGATCGTGACCGGGATGCTCCGACCCTCGAACGCCGTCACCGCCTCGCGCACAGCCGCGCGCATCCGTTCGGCGAGCCCGCCGATGTCGTCCGCGGCGATTTCGCGCAGCAGCACAACGAACTCCTCGCCGCCGAAGCGGGCGACCCGGTCGGTGCCGCGCACGGTCTCGGCGATGCGCCGCCCGACGTCGCGGATCACGGCATCCCCGGCGGCGTGGCCGAACCTGTCGTTGACCTGCTTGAAGAGATCGATATCCACGACCAGCACGCCGATGCTGCGGCCGTACCGCTTGAAATAGGCGAATGCTTCCTCGGCAGAGGCGAGAAACGCACGCCGGTTGGGCAGCCCCGAGAGCGGGTCGGTGTCCGCCATCCGGCGCAGCTCCTCGACGTCGAGGGCGTAGCGCGCCGCCTGCTGCGCGGCTTCCTCCTCCGCCTCGACGACGCGGCGCTCGGCGCTGCCGATGCGCCGCAGCAGCGAGCGCAGCGAGCCGGAGAGCTGCGTCACCTCGCGCGAGCCGGCGACCCGGGGCAGGCTCGTCGTCTCCGGCGAGCGGCCGATCTGGTCGGCGGCGCTTGACAGCTCGGTTATGGGACGCGCGATTCGCCGGGCGACGAAGGACGACAGAACGACACCGGCGACGGCGACCAGCGCGCACAGTGCGACAATGGTCCAGGTCAATCGGTCGGCGGCCGCGAAGGCGACCCGGGTCGGCTGACGTGCGACCACGATCCAGCCGAGCCCGGGATAGTTGCGAAAGCCCTCGGTGACCGCAAAGCCAGTGAGAACCGCGCCCTCCGACGTCGCCTGCTCGAGCGATCCGCGTCGTGCGGCCTGGATCCGCTTCAACTCCTCGGGCGACACGGCGGCGGCGCCGACATCCGGGCCGAGCAGCTGCTCGCCGCTCGCCGACAGCACCCAGATGTCGGTCTCGGGCCGGTCGACGGAGAGCAGCGTCTTGCGCAGCTCGGCTGCCCACGACCAGTCGAGATGGGCAGCCAGAACGCCCTGCGCGGTTCCGTCGGCGCGGTGTATGGGCGCCGCGAAGTCGACGAAGCGGTGCGGCTCGCCGCCCTGCCGCGGCACGAGCACGCCGGCGAGGAGCTTGGCCTCGTGCACGTCGCCGACGTAAGGCGCTTTGATCCCGGCCTCGAACCATGGCCGGCTCGCCACCGAGGCGCCTTCGAGCAGTCCTCCGGCGGCGCCGAGGATGATGCCGGACGGGTCGGCGAAGCCGATCCAGCTGAAATCGGGGAATGCGGTCTGGATGCGCTCGAGCGCGGTGCGGATCTGAACCTTCGAGCCGGTCCATAATCCTTGCAGCGCCTGCAGCTCGGCCAGCACCTGCATCTGCCGCAGACGCGCCTGGATGCCGCGGTCCAGCCGGTCGGCCATCGTCGCTGCGAGCATCTCGAGCTGCGATCTCGCCTCGGCGGTCGCGGAGCCCCGGCCCATATAGGCCGAGGCGCCGGCGACGGCCATCGCCACGAGGATGCAGAGGATCGAGGTCAGGAGCGTGATCTGCCCGCGAAGCGACAGATTTTTCGACAATACACGCATGCCGTGAGCGTTCCCGCCGACATTCCGGGAGCATGATTGAAGAGCAGCTTAGTTGAGGAACTGCAAAACCTGGTTGCCGGCGCGAGACTAGGCTCCGCCGCCGGGCGGCGTGGCGCCGCGGAACTCGCACTCAGCTGCCGAGGAACCCGGCGACGACATCCGGTTGTGCGCCGGCGGCCTCGACGGACGCCTGCGCCGGCATCAGGACGGTAACGGCCCGCGGCAGGATCTCGTAGGTCAGCGGCAGCTCCTCGCGGACGAGCTCGCCGTCGGTCGACACCCACGCCCGGGGCCGGCCGCGGCTGACGACGACGCGCTTGGCCTTGAAGCTCGCGATCCCCGGATCGTCCCGCCAGGTGCCGGCAAGCAGGCCGAGGGCGGTCCTGAGGCGCACCATCCGCGGCGCATCGAAGGCGACGTGCACTTCCAGGAGCCCGTCGTCGAGATGCGTCCGCCGCCAGCCGGTGCCGTCGAAGGGATTGACGGTGACGAGGAACGCGTAGGTCTCCACATCGTGCGGCCGGCCGTCGATCTCGATGCGGAAGTTGAGCCGTCCGGAGCGGATGAACGCCCGCCAGGCGGCGACGATGAAGCGGAAGAAGCGGCCGATGCCGAGCACCTGCACCTCTTCGCGGGCGCGGGCGATCTGGCTGAAGAAGCCGAGGCCGGAGATGCTGTGGAACACGCGGCCGTTGACCCGGGCGAGATCGATCGAATGCGGCTCGGCCGCGACGAGCGCTGCGACGGCGGTGTCGAGATCGTTCGGCAGGCCGAGATCGCGGCCGAGCAGGTTGACGGTGCCGAGCGGCAGCACGCCGATCGTCTTGCCGGAATAGACGAGCTTGCCGAGCGCCCGGCTCACCGTGCCGTCGCCGCCGCCGAGTACGATCTCGTCGTAGTCGCCGGCCTTGCCGCGCTCGATCGCAGCCTCGATGGCGGCGCCTTTTGCGAGCACCACCTCCACCTGCCGGCCGCTCGCCTCGAGCGGCCGCTTAACCCGCGCCTCGACGTCGACGGCGCCGAGGTCGCGCAGGGTGCCGGCCTTGGCGTTGAGGATCACCAGCGTGCGGGTCATGGGAAGGCGTCTCTCCGGCGCGGCCGATAAACGGATGGCGGAGGATAGCGTTCCGCGCCGGCGGCGAACACAATGGGCGTCGGCGGCGAATCGGGGGGCGCGCGGCGTGGAAGAGCTGAAAACGCTGACGCTATGGTGCGCGGCCGGCGCCGAGGTCGCGGCCGCGCTCGTCATTGGCCTCGCCACCATCGAGGCGACCATTCGTGCGCTGATCGCCTTCGTCGGGCACGCCTTCGGCGCCGAGGACTCGGTCGCGCACGACGACAAGGAGGCGATCCGGCTCCGGCTCGGCCGCTGGCTGGCCCTGGCGCTGGAATTTTTGGTCGCCGCCGACATTCTGCGCACCGCGGTGGCGCCGACCTGGACCGAGATCGGCCAGCTCGCCGCCATCGTCGTGCTGCGCACCGTCATCAACTACTTCCTGCAGCGAGACATCGATCGCGCCGCCGCGCAGGAATCCGCCAAGGCGTGATGCCGTGGGCGAGGTCGAGTTCCGGACGATCGCCTGGGGCGCGGCGCTGATCGAGTTCGGCGGCACGCTGGTCATCGTCGCCTATGCTGCGCTCGCCCTCGGCCGCCTGCTCGCCGGCCGGGCGACGGTCGACGCGGCCCGGCGCCTCGTCGCCCAGGGCGCGCTCTCCGGCCTTTCCTGGAAGCTGTCGGCGACGCTGCTGAAGACGATCGAGCTGCAGACCTTCGACCAGATCGGCGCCGCCTTCGCGATCCTCGGCCTCCGGCAGCTGATCAGGCTCATGCTCGACGCCGACGAGAAGCGGGCCTCGGGGTAGCGAGCACGACTCGCCGGGCTGTTGAAAGGGCTCGCGGCGCAAACTATGTGGGGCCGATCCCGCGGGCTATCGGCGGCGGGTGCCGCTGCCGGGCTTGTGATATGCGCCGGGGCGGTCGGCCCGGGCGCGCTGCGATTCGGCGCCGCCGCAGCTGGTCGAGACGTCCCGAGCGCCCATGCCCGTTTTCACTCCGCATCCGGACGCCGCGCTGAAGGCGGTCGACGCCTGGCTCGAGCAGCGGCCAGGAAGGGGGGCGCCGCAGGTTTTTCGGCTGTTCGGCTATGCGGGGACGGGCAAGACGACGCTCGCGCGGACGATCGCCGAAAACGTCGACGGCCGCGTGCTGTTCGCCGCCTTCACCGGCAAGGCGGCGCTCGTCATGCGGGCAAAAGGCTGCCACAGCGCCTCGACCATCCACGCCCTGATCTACAAGGCGCGCGAGAGCGGCGAGGAGACGCCGTCCTTCGAGCTGTGGGACGATGCGCCGGCCAGGCGCGCGAAGCTGATCGTCATCGACGAGTGCTCGATGGTCGACGCCGAGCTCGGCCGCGACCTTCTGTCCTTCGACGTGCCGGTGCTGGTGCTGGGCGACCCGGCGCAGCTGCCGCCGGTCGCCGGCGGCGGCTTCTTCACCGACAGCGAGCCGGACGCCATGCTGACCGAGGTGCATCGGCAGGCCAAGGACGATCCGATCGTCCGCCTGTCGATGGAGGTACGCGAGGGGCGGCGTCTCGAGCCCGGGCGCTGGGGCGAGACCGAGGTGGTGGCGCGACAGGCGCTCGATCCGGAGCGGGTGCTCGGCGCCGACCAGGTGCTGGTCGGCCGCAACGCCACGCGCCGGGCCTACAACGGCCGCATGCGCGAGCGGCGCGGCTTCTCAGACCCGCTGCCGACGGCAGGCGACAAGCTCGTCTGCCTGCGCAACAATCGCAAGAAGGGCCTCTTCAACGGCGGCCTGTGGACCGTGCAGGAGCGGGCCTCCTCGAAGGCGCACATCATGACGCTGCGGCTGCGCTCGGAGGAGGACATCGGCCGCCGCGCGAAAGTGTCGGTGCGGCCGGAGTGCTTCGTCGGCGGCATCGAGGAGTTCGAGTGGAAGCAGCGAAAAGCCTATGACGAGTTCGACTACGGCTACGTGCTGACGGTGCACAAGGCGCAGGGCTCGCAGTGGGATTCCGTCGCCCTGTTCGACGAGAGTTTTGCCTTCCAGGAGGCGCGCGCCCGCTGGCTCTACACCGGCATCACGCGGGCGGCGAAGCGGCTGACGGTGGTGGTGTGAGGGGGCAGGCCATTGCGAGCCGCGGAGAGGCCGCAGATACGAGCGGAGTGCCGCCATCCGCCGAGGATGGTCCGAATCCCATTGCCCCGCCGGCCCGGTTACCTTAACCCCTCGCCATGTCCGAGACTCCCCATCACGACAAGATCCTGATCGTCGACTTCGGCTCGCAGGTGACGCAGCTGATCGCGCGCCGCATCCGCGAGGCCGGGGTCTATTGCGAGATCGTCCCCTACCAGCGCGCCGCCGAGGTGTTTCCCGGCTTCGGCGCGAAAGCGGTGATCCTTTCGGGCGGCCCGGCCTCGGTGCCGGACGAGGGTAGCCCGCGGGCGCCGCAGGAGATTTTCGAGGCCGGCGTGCCGGTGCTCGGCATCTGCTACGGCCAGATGCTGATGGCCGAGCAGCTCGGCGGCGCGGTGGAGGGCGGCCATCACCGCGAGTTCGGCCGCGCCGACGTGTCGGTGCAGGCGCCGAGCGCGCTCTATGACGGCGTCTGGGACCGGAGCGGCCACTATCCCGTCTGGATGAGCCACGGCGACCGGATCACGAAGATGCCGCCGGGTTTTTCCGTCGTCGGCACCTCGCCGAACGCCCCCTTCGCGATCATCGCCGACGAGCGGCGCCGGTTCTATGGCGTCATGTTCCACCCCGAGGTGGTGCACACGCCGGACGGGGCGAAGCTTCTCGACAATTTCGTGAAAAGCATCGCCGGCGCCCGCGCCGACTGGACCATGGCCGCCTATCGCGACGAGGCCATTGCGCGCATCCGCGAGCAGGTCGGGTCCGCCCGGGTGATCTGCGGCCTCTCCGGCGGCGTCGATTCGGCGGTGGCGGCGGTGCTGATCCACGAGGCGATCGGCGAGCAGCTCACCTGCGTCTTCGTCGACCATGGGCTGATGCGGCAGGGGGAGGCGGAACAGGTCGTCTCCCTGTTCCGCGGCCACTACAACATCCCGCTCGTCCATGTCGACGCCGCCGACATCTTCTTGGGCGAGCTCGCCGGGGTGACGGACCCCGAGACGAAGCGCAAGACGATCGGCCGGCTGTTCGTGGAGCTGTTCGAGCGAGAGGCCCAAAAAATCGGCGGGGCGGAGTTTCTGGCCCAGGGCACGCTCTACCCGGACGTGATCGAGAGCGTGTCCTTCGCCGGCGGCCCCTCGGTGACGATCAAATCGCACCACAATGTCGGCGGCCTGCCCGAGCGCATGAACATGAAGCTGCTCGAGCCGCTGCGCGAATTGTTCAAGGACGAGGTGCGGGCGCTCGGCCGCGAGCTCGGTCTGCCCGATGCCTTCGTCGGCCGCCACCCCTTCCCCGGCCCCGGCCTCGCCATCCGCATCCCCGGCGAGATTTCCCGCGAGAAGCTCGACATCTTGCGCGCGGCGGATGCGATCTACCTCGACGAGATCCGCAAGGCCGGGCTCTACGACGCGATCTGGCAGGCGTTTGCCGTGCTGCTGCCGGTGCGGACCGTCGGCGTCATGGGCGACGGCCGCACCTACGACCACGTCCTGGCCCTGCGCGCCGTCACCTCCGTCGACGGGATGACGGCCGACTTCTTCCCCTTCGACATGAGCTTTCTCGGCCGCGCCGCGACCCGCATCATCAACGAGGTGCGGGGAATCAACCGCGTCGTGTACGACGTGACGAGCAAGCCGCCGGGGACGATCGAGTGGGAGTGAGGGGAGGGGTGTCGGATTGCGGGCGTATTGCGCTGCTGTGCTATCCGTTGATGATGTCGTGCTCTACTTAGTGAACTCATTCTCCTGGAGCCAACCGCTTTCTAAATGGTTGAGGAACAGATTTGGCGGGCTCTGCTTTTGCTGCCCTCAGATATGTGGACAAAGAAACTTTCAATTTGTCGCCCCAAGCCGGATCACGAACGTCATAGATGGCGACCCTCAAGTGCCGGAGATCGAATGGAACATCTTCAAGCTCCCCTGTCGTGAACACGACTGGTTTATTTGCGGCATGGGCCAATCCGAGTTCATAAAATACATTGGCGTTCTTTCCGGTCAGGTCCGCAAGAAGTACTTTGGCCCGAGAGATTTGCTCCCAAATCTGCTCTATAACTGAGCCAGTCGAGAACAATTCATCAGCCCTAACGGGCTCAAGGCCCGCATCCTTAATCGCCGGTACGTAAATTTCTCGATAATAAGCATCCATCCATTGACCAAAAGGCATCATAACAAAGCATGTGTCTAAAAACTGGCGTCCGGGAACTCCATCTTCGTGACTTGGAACATCGGGTTCGCGGGGTCGAAGCTCGCTTTCAATGACTGGACCAGAACTTGTCCGATCCGGCTGAAATGCATGAAGGTAATTTAGATTGTTTGTGAAGACATCGGTAAAAGCCTTAACTCTTTCACGCGGAATTGAGAATTCTCTGAAAAGGGTATTCTCAAAGAATTCATCTTCGGGAAGTTTTTTCCCTCTATAAAATTCTTCGACCTTCCTAAAATCGTCAACGTTGCGAAAAGCTCTTTGAAGGGCTTTTGGTCTCGCTGAGGGGGAGCTCGGCGCAACCACATCGCGGCCGATTTCAGTCAAAGAAACAGGCGAAATCTTTCCCGATCCGGAGACCAGTCCGTACTGATTTGCAGATCTAAGTAAATCGAGAAACCGCCAGTCCGAGGTAGAATTGTACCCAACCGCTTTCGAAAGCATGTCGGGCTTCATCGGATTTCCAGCGTTTTGCTCTTCGAGGGCGCGAGCAATTTTGATTGAATCCTCAAGAGTATTCTTTGGAAAGGTCCATGGTGGTGGCGCCTTCCTCTCTGGTTTTTCTGCGGCTGGAGTTGTCTGGGGTAGCGATTTCTTTTGTGAGGGTGCGCCCTTTCGCGATCGGGGCTTCCGTCGCTTGCCTTTCGGCTCCGACGGGCTCCCGAGCTGCTCAACTTGTTCCAGACTTGGTGCTACTGGAGTTCCTGCATCATCCATGGCGTAAGCCCCAGAACATAAAGTGAACTCTACACGAGGCTCTCGTGGGAGTCGAGTGCTGCCAAATCATGCGGGATTTGCGAGCCTTGCCGCCGCCCTTTGCCGCACGGCGAGGCCGCGGTGCCTAGGACGTAACGAGAAAGCCAGGGCGTACGATCGAGTGGGAGCGTTACTGAAACTCCCCGCCATCCCGCACACTCCACGGATCAATCACCCTCAAGCCCGCCGCTTCGAACGCCCTCGTGTCGCGCGATGCCACGGCGAGCCCGTGCGCGGCGGCGATCGCGGCGATGTAGCCATCAGGGGTGGGGGTGGGGAAGCCCTTTCCGGCCGCGCGCGCCTCGACCGCGAGATCGGCATAGCGCTGCGCCGCGGCGGTATCGAAGGGTAGGATGCGGGCGGCGAACAGGTTTAGCACGTCGGCGAGCGCGGCGATCGTGCTGACGCTGCGCCGGGATGCTACGAAAAGGAGGAAACGCGCATGGCGGCTTATTTCGTGTGCACGATGACGATCGACGATCCCGAGACCTTTCGGAAATACACCGCGCTCACGCCGGCAATCGTCGCCCGGCATGGCGGGAAGTTTTTGACCCGCGGCGATGCCGTCACCACCCATGAAGGCGAGACCTTCGGGGAGCGCATGGTGCTGATCGAGTTTCCCGACCGCGCCGCCGCTGAAGCCTGGTACGCCGACCCCGACTATCAGGCCGCCTCCCGCTTCCGCCGCGCATCTTCCAAAGGCCGCATGATCCTCCAGGAAGGGCGGTCCGACACGGCAACGCCCGACCCGAAGGTTTGAGGCAAGCCGGGTCGATGCGCTACGATCCCGCGAGGCGATCGAGTGGGGGCGAGACTGCAAGTGGTGCGCCGGGCGACATCTACGATCCCGCCTTCGTGAAGGGCGTGTTCGACCGCTGCTCGGACAAGTACATCGCCTTCAGCCTGATGTGCTCCTTCGGCTTCACCGAGCGCTGGCGCCGGCAATGCGTCGCGGCGCTGCCGGAGGCGCCACCTCGGGGCGCGCGCGGCTACGATCTCATGGCCGGCACCGGCGAGGTCTGGCCGCACCTGCTGAAACGCTTCGACGGCATCGGCTCGATCGTCGCCATCGACATCTCTTCGGGGATGCACCGCCGCGCGATGGATCGCCTGCACGCGCACCGGGCGCATCGCATCGCCTTCATCGAGGACGACGTGCTGGCGAGCGTCCTGCCGCCGGAGAGCGCCGACTTCGTCGTCTCGACCTTCGGGCTAAAAACCTTCAACCCCGAGCAGCACGCGCGCCTCGCCGCGCTGATCGCCCGCGTGCTGAAGCCGGGCGGCACGTTCTCGATGATCGAGGCCTCGGACCCGAAGGGCTGGTGGCTGCGGCCGCTCTATCTGGTGCACCTGAAGGTGGTCCTGCCGCTGATCGAGCGGGTCTTCCTTCGCGGCGCGCAGGACTTCGCGATGATCGGCAGCTACACCGCCAAGTTCGGCGACGCGGCGGGGATCGCCGAGATGCTGCGCAGCCAGGGCCTAGAGGTGACGTACTCGACGTATTTCTTCGGCTGCGCGACCGGCGTGGCGGGGCGCAAGGCGGCACCCTGAGCGCTCCGGGCGTCGCCGCCCGGCGAGCGCGTCTCGAGGCGGGATCAGCGGTGAAGGCGGAGCCTCGTCGCTGCCGGGCGGCGGCTAGGGCGGGGGCGTCCGCCGGAGCCCATCGTCGAGGCGCAATGGGTGGCCGAGCGCCGCGGGCTCGCCCGCTTCCGCACCGAGCAGCCGCCCTACTCGATCCTCGATCGCGGCATCGAGCGCGACATGCTGCCGACCTGCGGGCGCTACGGCATGGGCGTGCTGGTCTGGAGCCCGCTCTCCAAGGGGCTGCTCACCGGCCGCTACCGCAAGGGGCAGCCGCTGCCGGAGTCGGCGCGGGCGACGTATATTTCCCGCGGCAGATGAGCGACGCGCGCAGCCTCGACGCGGTCGAGCAGCTGCTCGCGCTCGCCGGCGAGGCGGGGCTGTCGCTGGTGCACATGGCGCTCGGCTTCGTCACCGCGCACCCGCTCGTCACCTCGGCGATCCTCGGCCCGCGCACGAGGGCGCAGCTCGACGATCTTTTGGCCGGCACTGAGGTGCGGCCCGACGACGACCTCCTCGACCGCATCGACGCGATCGCCCCGCCCGGGGAAGACATCGGCCTGAACGAGGCGAACTACAACCCGCCCACCATTCTCGACAGCGGGTTGCGCCGTCGGCCGATGCCCGACCGCGCCGCCGCCTGACGATCACCACCGGAAGCCGGGCGCTTCATGGCGCCTGATCTCGACCGAGTTGATCGAGACGACCACCGCCGCCACGGTTACGAGATAGAACGCGAAGTGCGCGACGCCGGGCGTCTTCGAGAGGCTGGATCGGCCGGCGGCCGCGTGGGAGATTGGTCCGCAGCGTGGGTAGCAGAGCGGCCAAGCGATCGACATGAAGGCAATCATTCCCGGGCCTGCCGGCTGCGCCGGCGACCTCTGGGCCATCACCTGCTTTTTCAATCCGATCGGATATTGGCGCAGATATGCCAACTATCGGCGCTTTCGCGAGCGCCTGAACGTTCCGCTGCTCGCCGTCGAGCTCGGTTATCGGCACGGCTTCGAGCTCCGGGAGGATGACGCCGAGCGCGTGATTCGGCTGCGGGCGGAGGACGTCCTGTGGCAGAAGGAGCGCCTTCTCAATCTCGCCGTGGCGGCGCTGCCCGCCTCGTGCCGCAAGGTCGTGTGGGTCGATTGCGACATCCTGTTCGAGGATGCTGACTGGCACGAGAAGACCCGGGCAGCGCTCGACCGCTTCCTGCTCGTGCAGCCATTCAGCTCGGCCGATCGCACCCCGGCCGGTTGGACGCCGGGGACGGCCGCGCCGCCGACCGAGGCGCTGCGATCGGCGCCGGCCCTGATCGCCGCCGGCATGTCGGTGGCGGTGTGCATGGGATCGCGGTCGAGCGAGATCGGCTGCGCGCACGGCTATGCCTGGGCGTCGCACCGCGATCTGTTGGAACGGCATCTTTTGTACGATGCCTGCATCGTCGGCGGCGGCGACACGGCCATGATGCGCGCCGCCTATGGCCGCTTCGATGACTCGGCGCGCTATCTCTACATGAACGCGGCGCGGGCGGAGCACTATTTCGACTGGGCGAGGCGGTTCCACGCCGATGTCGGCGGCTCCGTCGGCCATGTCGAGGGGACCGTCTTCCATTTGTGGCACGGCGAGACCGCGAACCGCCGATACGCGCAGCGGCAGCAGATGCTGAGCGCCTTCGCCTTCGATCCCGCCGCCGACATCGCCGTCGACCGGGGCGGCGCGTGGCGGTGGAGCTCCGACAAGCCGGCGATGCATGCGAGCGTGCGCGCCTATTTCTCCTCTCGGTGCGAGGATGGTGGGTTGGCGGCTGCCGGTGCTCTGGTGGACAGCCGGGAGGCTTGATGTGCGGGCGGCTGTAGAAGCGGGCGGGCCGGCGCTCAAGCGACGAAGCGCTCTCGTTCCAGGTTGCCACGAGGGCGTATCCGAATTACTTCGGAGATGTGCAGCTGTTCAAGGCGCAGTTGAATTTTCTCGTGCACGGCTACCCCGTGAGCGAATTCATCGTGGCGCTTCAGAAGCGAGCGATCCCTACGCCGCGGGGGAAAGCGGACCCAAGCTGGCTCCGCCGACGTGGAATGTGGACTCCGTCGAAGCCTAAAAAGAGACGCAAGTAGGGTTGGAGAACTGCCCCCTCACCTGCTCCCCCTCCGCCTCAACTGATCGAACCACACGATCACAATAATCAGCACCCCCGTAATGATGCGCTGCCAGAACGAGTTCACGTTCAGCAAATTCGCGCCGTTGTTGATCGTCGCCAAAATGAAGGCGCCGATCAGCGGGCCTTGCACCGAGCCGACGGCGCCGAAGAGGCTCGAGCCGCCGATCACCGAGGAGGCGATCGCCTGCAGCTCCCAGCCCTCCGCCTGGGTGGCGTTGCCGATGCCGATGCGGGCGGCGAGCAGGATGCCGACGAAGGCCGCGCAGACCGAGCACATCGAATAGGCGAGAAAGATCATCCCCTTCACGTTCACGCCGGAGAGCCGCGCGGCCTCCGGGTTGGAGCCGACCGCGAACAGATAGCGGCCCCAGCGGGTCTGGTGCAGGAACACGAAGGCCGGGATGGCGACCAGCAGCACCATCCAGAACAGGTTCGGCAGGCCGATGAAGCTGCCGCGCGAGAACTCGTTGAACGCCTGGTTGCGGATGCTGATCGTGGCGCCGTTGGTGATCAGAAGCCCGACGCCGCGCAGCGCCGTCAGCGTCGCGAGCGTGATGATGAACGGCGGCAGCCCCATGTAGACGATGCCGAAGCCGTGGAAGAGGCCGATGCCGAGGCCCATCAGGAGCGTGATGGAGATCGCCGCCCAGATCGGAAAGCCGTTCTCGAGCAGCAGCGCGATGATGACGGTCGAGAAGCCGGCGACGGCGCCGACCGAAAGATCGATGCCGGCGGTGATGATGACGAAGGTCTGGCCGATCGCCAGGATCGCGATCATCGAGCCCTGGCGCAGAAGATTGGTGATGTTGTTGGCGGTGGCGAAGTTCGGCGTCGCGATGGCCAGGATGACGCAGAGCAGCAGCAACAGGCCGAGCAGGGTCAGCGCGAACAGGAAGTTGAAGTTTCGGCGGGTGATCTGCGGAGCGCTCGGCGCGGTCTCGGTCGTCATGCGTCTCTCCGCGAGCTGATTTTTGTGGCCTCAGGCGCCGATCGCTTGCGCCAGGATCGTCTCGTGGCTCGCGGCGTGGAAATCGTGCGAGCCGACGAGCCGCCCGAGCCGGAAGACGTGCAGCCGGTCGGACAGCTCGTAGACCTCCGGCAGATAGGAGGAGATGAGGATGATGCCGGCGCCCCGGTGCAGCAGGGCGCCGAACAGGCGATAGATCTCGGCCTTGGTGCCGACGTCGACGCCGACCGTCGGCTCGTCGAAGATGAACAGGTCGGCGCCGTGGTTCAGCCACTTGCCGATGACGATTTTTTGCTGGTTGCCGCCCGACATCGAGGAGGCGAGCTGCCGGCGGCTCGGCGTCTTGATGCCGAGCGCGGCGATCTGCCGGTCGGCGGCCTCCGCCTCCTTGGCGCGCGACAAAGTGAGCGTGCTGCCCGTGAGGCGCTGGAAGATCGGCAGGTTGAGGTTGAGCCCGATTTGCAGGTTGAGGCAGAGGCCCTGGTCGCGGCGGCTCTCGGGGGCGAGCGCGATGCCGAGATCGATCGCGTCGCGCTCGTGGCCAATGTCGACCGGCTGTCCCTTCCAGCGGATCTCGCCCGCGGTCGGCGGGTGGCGGCCGAACAGCGCCATGGCGAACTCGCTGCGGCCGGCGCCGATGAGGCCGTAGAGGCCGACGATCTCGCCGCGCCGCACCTCCATGGAGACGTCGGAAAAGCCCTTGCCGGACAGATTGCGCGCCTCGAGCAGCGTCTCGCCCTGCTCGATGTGCTCCTTGTGGTAGATCTGCTCGAGCGAGCGGTTGATCATCATCGTCACGAGCTCGGCATCATTGGTCTCGTCCGTCAGCCGGGTGCCGACCAGAAGGCCGTCGCGCAGCACCGAGACGCGGTCGGAGAGCTCGAACACCTCCTCCATGCGATGGCTGATGTAGACGATCGTCACGCCCTCGGCCTTCAGCCGGGCGATGAGCGCGAACAGCTGCGCCGTCTCCTGCTTGGTGAGGTAGGCGGTCGGCTCGTCGAAGATCAGGAACTTGGTGCCGCGCAGCGAGGCGCGGGCGGTGGCGACGAGCTGCTGCTGGCCGATGGTCAGGGAGCCGAGCTCGGCGGCGGCGGGCAGGGAGAAGCCCATGTCGTCGAGGATTCTCTGCGCCTCGCGGTTCATCTCGCCCTTCTGCAGAAGGCCGAAGCGGACGCGCTCGTCGCCGAGAAAGATGTTCGCCGCCACCGAGAGATGGCGGCACAGCACCACCTCCTGGTGGACGGCGTTGATGCCGTGGTCGATCGCCTCCTGCGGGGTGGCGAGCGCGACCGGCCGGCCCTCCCAAAACACCTCGCCGCCGGTGCGCGGGATGACGCCGGTCAGGAGCTTGATCAGGGTCGACTTGCCGGCCCCGTTCTCGCCGACGATGGCGTGGATCTCGCCGCGCTCGAAGGCGAGGTCGGAGGGCCGCAGCGCCTGCACCGGGCCGTAGCGCTTCTCGAGCCGGCGCAGCTCGAGGATCGGCTGCCCGGTCGCCGCGCCACGCCCTTCTGGCAGCGCGGCGGCGCTGCCGGATCGCTCGTTGACGGCCGCCGTCACGCCGGCGCGCCCGCTACTTGACCTTCGGGTTCAAGAGCTCCTGCGCCCGCTTCTCGTTCATGTTGGCGGTGGTGATCAGGTTGGCGCCGGTGTCGACGTTCTTCTCGACCGGCTGCTTCTTGGAGACGGCGAGCGCGGTCTTGATGCCGTCATAGCCCATCCGGTACGGGTCCTGGACGACGAGCGCATCGATCACGCCTTCCTTCAGGAAGCCGACCAGCTTGTCGTCGCTGTCGAAGCCGATCAGCGCGATCTTGTCTTTCGCGTTGTTCTCGGCGATCGCCTGGCCGGCGCCCTGGGCCATGATCAGGTTCGAGGCGAAGATGCCGGCGAGGTTGGGGTTCGCGGTGATGAGGTCGGTGGCGATGTTGAGGCCGGTGGTCGCCTGGCCGTCGGCGACGCGGTCGGCGATCAGCTTCAGGCCCGGATACTTCGCCTTCAGCTGCTCCTTGAAGCCCTGCGCGCGCTGATCGAGCGAGCCGACGCCCGGCAGGGCGGTGATCAGGGCGACGTCGCCCTCCGCCTTGCCCCGCTTGGCCGTGATCGCGGCGGCGAGACCGTCGGCGGCGACGCGGCCGGCCTGCACGTTGTCGGTCGTCAGGAACGAGGAGAAGGCATCCGAATCAGCGGCCGAGTCGATGCCGATGATCGCCACCGACTTCGCGGCCTCGGTGATCGGCGCGCCGAGCGCGGCCCGCTCGGTCGGCGAGATGACGATCGCGGCCGGCTTGCCGGAGACGGCGTTCTCGAGGATCGAGATCTGGCCGTTGATGTCGGCTTCCGACTGCGCACCGAGCTCGGGCACCTTCACGCCGAGATCCTTGCCGGCGGCGCGGGCGCCGGCGAGCACGATCTGCCAGTAGAAGGACGTCGTGTCCTTGACGATGATCGGGATGGTCGGCTCCTGGGCGACCGCCGGAGCGACCGGCAGGACCCAGGCGGCGAGCAGCCCCGCCGCAGCCACCGCGAATGTGCCGCGGCGCGAAATGGACGCGGCTTTGCTGTTGAACGTCATCGAGCATCCTCCCTGTCGGCGCTCTTTTTTGCCGTCACGCCGGCGCCCGGCGTGGTTGCAGGTCAGATTGCTGATAAGGGAGAACCCGGTCAATCCCGCTTTCGGCCCGACGAGCCTCTGGCGGCACGCGGATCGAGCATGGTCCCGGGGCGCTCGCCCCGGCGAGAGGCCGCCGATCGCGACTTTGGTCGAAGGCCGCGCGAAAGTCCGCGGCGACCGCCGGCGAAAGTGCCGGCGCGTCCCCTACCCGCTAATCGTTGCGGGGCCGGTACTCGCGGTCCACCGACGAGGCGTGGCGCGTCCGGTCGAAGCCGTAGACGTGGACCGAGAGGGCTTCTTCGGCCGAGAGGTTCAGCATCTGGTGGATGTTCGGCCCGCTGGGCAGCATGCAGGCGATGAAGCCCGGCCCGCGGACCCGCTCGAAGGTCTGCACGACGCGGTCCGCCTCGACGTTCTGAAAGCGGCGCTCGGTGAGCTCGCCCGAGAGCACGCCGAAGCAGCACGAGCAGTGGTGGTCGTGGATCGCGGTCGCGCAGCCCGGCGCCCAGGTCATCGCCCAGACGCTCATCGTCTCGTCGCCGAACAGGAAGTTGCGCTCGTAGCGGAGCGCCGTGCGGACGAGCGGTAGCGCGGCGATGGCCCCGGGATCGGCCATCACCGCCTCGAGAAGGGCGCGCGCCTGGTCGAGCGGATCGGTGCGCGAAAGCACGGGCTGCACGAGGCGCTGCCAGGGGGCCGCCGCGGCGAGGTTCGGGGCCAGTTGCATAGCCGGAAGCTCCGTCGAATCTGGAGAGAGGCTACGCCGGGTCGGGCGGAAAGTCGTTTCGTTCTGTTCCCCATCGAGGGCCTTGATGAGGAACCCATCCCATTCGATAGTGGTCGAGAAGAAGAACCTTTCTTGCGAGGCGCAGGGTGGGGAAATCGATGGCACGTGGCAGACCAAGAACCGACCTCGACGATGCCGATCGGCGCATCCTCGCCATCCTGCAGGCGGATGCGACGCTTCCCCTGTCGGAGATCGCCGAGAAGGTCGGTCTGTCGACGACGCCGTGCTGGCGGCGGATTCAGAAGCTCGAGCAGAGCGGGGTGATCCGCAAGCGCATCGCCGTTCTCGACCGCAAGCAGCTGAACGCCAACGTCACCGTGTTCATCGCCATCCGCACCGCCCACCACACGGCCGAATGGATCGAGACTTTTCGCCGGGCGACGAGCGACATTCCGGAGATCGTCGACGTCTACCGCATGAGCGGCGAGGTCGATTACCTCATCCGCGCCTTCGTGCCCGACATCGAGAGCTACGACGCGCTCTACAAGAAGCTGATCGCCCGCGTGTCGCTCAACGACGTGACCTCGATGTTCGCGATGGAGGAGCTGAAGTCGACCACCGCCGTGCCGCTCGACTATGCCTGATCGCCCGCCCGTCAGACGAGAACGGAATGCTGCGGACCGACCTCGCGCAGCGTCGCGTCCGGCCCCGGCATGTCGCGTTCCGGATCGAAGGCGATCGGGCGCCGCAGGCGCTCGATGCGCGGGTTCGGCACCGGGATCGAGGACAGGAGCGAGCGCGTGTAGGGGTGGTGGGGATCCTCGAAGATCGCCTCGGTCGGGCCGATCTCGACGATGCGGCCGCGCAGCATGACGGCGACCCGGTGGCAGAGATAGCGAACCATGCTGAGGTCGTGGGCGATGAACAGGTAGGCGATGCCGAGCTCGCGCTGCAGGTCCTGGAACAGGTTGACGATCTGCGCCTGGATCGAGACGTCGAGGGCGGTGATCGGCTCGTCGGCGACAATGAGGCGCGGCTTCAGCGCGATCGCGCGGGCGATGTTGATGCGCTGCCGCTGGCCGCCGGAGAACTCGTGCGGGTAGCGCGCCATGAAGCGCGGATCGAGCCCCACCTGGCGGAAGAGCGCTGCGACTCGCTCGCGGCGCTCGCCCCTCGGCAGCGAGCCGTGGACGATGAACGGCTCGGCGACGAAGTCGCCCGCGGTCATGCGCGGGTTCAGCGCCGCGTAGGGATCCTGGAAGACGACCTGCATGTCGCGCCGGAACGGCTTCAGCGCCGACGACGACAGGCCGAGGATGTCCTCGCCGTCGAAGCGCACGGCGCCTGAGGTCGGCTCCTCGAGCCGGAGGATGAGGCGTCCGGTCGTGCTCTTGCCGGAGCCGGACTCGCCGACGAGGCCGAGAATCTCGCGCTCGGCGATGGCGAACGAGACGCCGTCGACGGCGCGGACCGTCCGGCCGCGGCTGAACGGCCAGCGGCCGCGTGCGCCATAGATCTTGGTCAGGCCGCGGACATCGAGCAGGGGAGGCGCCTCGCTCACGGCCGCGCCGCCCGTTCGGCGAGGCGGGCCGGCAGGTCGTACCAGGCGGCCGCGAGATGCCCCGGGGCGCCGTTCGCCACCTGCTTCAGCGGCGGCAGCTCCTCGAAGCAGCGCGGCGTCGCGAAGGCGTTGCGCGGCGCGAAGGGATCGCCGGGCGCCGGCCGGTAGAGATCGGGCGGCTCGCCCTGCAGCTGGTAGAGCCGCCCGGCCGCGCGCCGCTCGGCCGTCGGCAGCGACTGCAGGAGGCCCCAGGTATAGGCGTTGCGGGGATCGTCGAAGACGTCGTCGGCCGGGCCGCGCTCGACGATGCGGCCCGCATACATGACCTGCACCGTGTCGGCGAGGCCGGCGACGACGCCCATGTCGTGCGTGATCCAGATGATGGTCGTGCCGAAGCGCGCCTTCAGATCCTTCACCATGTCGAGGATCTGCGCCTGCACGGTCACGTCGAGCGCCGTGGTCGCCTCGTCGGCGATCAACAGCCGCGGCTGGCAGGCGACGCCGATGGCGATCATCACCCGCTGCCGCATGCCGCCCGAGAACTGGTAGGGATATTGGCGCACGCGATGGGCGGCGTCGGGGATGCGCACGAGCTCCAGCAGCTCGATGGCCCGCTTTCGCGCGGCGGCGCCGTCGAGCCCCTGATGCCGACGCAGCATCTCGACGAGCTGCCGCTCGACGGTGAGGACCGGGTTGAGCGAGGTCATCGGGTCCTGGAAGACGAAGCCGATCCGGCCGCCGCGCAGGTCACGCAACTCGCGCTCCGGCATCGTCAGCAGGTCGCGGCCCTCGAACAGCACCTGCCCGGCGACGATGCGGCCGGGTGGGCGCGGCACGAGGCCGATCATGGCGAGCACGTGCACACTCTTGCCCGAGCCCGACTCGCCGACGATGCCGAGCGTCTCGCCGGCCTCGAGGTCGTAGGAGACGTCGTTGACCGCGTGCACCGTGCCGGCGGACGTCTCGAAGGCGATCGTCAGGTTGCGGACTTCGAGCAGCGGCGCCACGGCGTTCAGGCCTGCAACAGCCCGCCGGTGGAGCGCGTCAGGAACTCGCACGCGCCCTCGGTGACGAGGATCGTGTCCGAGATCTGCGTCGCCACCTCGCCCGGGATGCGGATGTTCGGCTCGAGCGTCAGGATCATGCCGGGCTCGAGCGGGATCTGCGTCGCGGCGTCGATCGAGGGATGCTCGTGCGCGCCGAGGCCGATGCCGTGGCCGATGCGGCCGGGGATGTAGCGGCCGTAGCCGCGCGCCTCGAGCCCCGCGCGCGTCGCCTCGAACAGATCGCACAGCCGGTAGCCGGGCCGGTCGATCGCCGCCACCTCGGCGCGGATCTCGAGGATCGCCTCGAGCGCCCGGCGCTTCTCGGCCGACACCTCGCCGACCATGACCGTGCGCTCGTTCTCGCCGTGCATGCCGTTCAGCACGGTCCAGATGAGGATGCTCACCGTCTCGCCGGGCGCCGGCTTGCGGCTCGTCGGGTTGTCGCAGTTCATGAACATGCGCTCGCCGGAGAGGACCCAGGTGCATAGCCCGTTCTGCACGCCGCCCTCGAGGCTGCCGAAGTCCGACACCTCCTTGTCGGGAAAATTGTCGGCCCAGAAGCGGTCCATCGCCGCCATCGAGGCGAGCGAGACGTCGCGCTCGCTGCCGCCGCGCCGCAGCTCGGCGATTGCCGCGTCCATGCCGACATCGGCGATCTTGGCGGCCGCGCGCGCATCGGCGATCTCGCCGGCATCCTTCACGAGGCGTGCCGTCATGACGAGGTCGGACACGTTGACGAAGGTGGCGCCCGGCAGCTTCGCCTCGATCTGCGCGAAGCGCGTGACCGGCAGGAAGTCGAGCTCGAGGCCGATCCTGGCGGTCGACAGGCCGCGCTCGCCGAGCATGACGGCCAGCGCGTCGAGCCAGTTAGGCCCCATCGTCACCTTCGTCGACCAGGCGCCGTAGAGGCGGACGTCGGCGATCGACGTCGACGCCTTGGCGTGGTCGTCGCGGAGCGCGTGGACGAGCAGCCCGTCGGCGCCGTCCCGCGTGAGGATCGCGACCACCGGATGGCTGTAGATGATCGGGTTGAAGCCGCAGATGTAAAAACTGTTCTCCGGCTTGAAGGCGAGAATGGCGTCTATGCCCTCAGCGATCATGGCCGAGCGGAGCCGTTCGACGTGGGGGGTGGCCATGGGTCAGGTCCTCATCTTCGGGTCGAACACGTCACGCAGCCAGTCGCCGAACAGGTTGACGCTCAGCACCGTCAGGACGATGGCGAGGCCCGGGAAAGTGACGATCCACCAGCTGCTCGAGATGTAGACGCGGCCTTCGGCGAGCATGCGGCCCCAGCTCGCCGTCGGCGGCTGCACGCCGAGGCCGAGGAAGCTCAGGGCGGCGTCCATGATGATGACGCGGGCGAGCTCGAGCGTCGCGACGACGAGGGCCGGCGTCATGACGTTCGGCAGGATGTGGCGCAGCATGATGCGCAGCCGGCTCGCGCCGACGGCGCGCGCGGAAAGCACGAACTCGCGCTCGCGCAGGGTCAGCACCTGGCCGCGGATGATGCGCGCATATCGGATCCAGCTCGTCACCGCGAGCACGAGGATGAGGTTGGTCAGACTCGGCCCGAGGGCGGCGACGACGAGCAGGGCGAGCAGCATCAGCGGGATCGCGAGCTGGATGTCGACGAGCCGCATCAGCACGCGGTCGGTGATGCCGCCGACATAGCCGGCGACGATGCCGAGGAAGACGCCGATCACCCCGCCGAGGATGACGGCGCTCGCCGCCACCATGAGGGTGATGCGGCTGCCGTAGACGATGCGGCTCAGGATATCGCGGCCGACCTGGTCGGTGCCGAGCGGATGCGCGCCGGGCGAGAAGAGGCCGGTCCAGGTGGGCGCCAGCATGCGGGCTCGCAGGTCGCTGCGGACCGGGTCGGGCAGCCCGAGCAGCGGCGCCGAAAGGGCGACGGCGACGAAGATGACGATCAGCACGAGACCGAACAGGCCGGCGCGGCTGCCGAGGAGCATGCGGAAGGCGGCGCGCATGCTCAGCCTCTGCCCCGCACGCGCGGATCGATGACCGCGTAGAGAATGTCGACGATGAAGTTGGTGACGATGTAGATCAGCGCGATCAGCGCGATGCCGGTCTGGATCACCGGGAAGTCCTTGGTCTCGATCGCCTGCACGATCAGCCGGCCGACGCCGGGCCAGCCGAACACGGTCTCGGTCACCACCGAGCCGCCGAGCAGCTCGCCGACCAGAATGCCGACCATGGTGACGACCGGGATCAGCGCGTTGCGGATCACGTGCCAGGTGAGGATCGTCGGCGGCATCAGGCCCTTGGAGACGGCGGTGCGGACGTAGTCCTCCTTCAGCACGTCCAGCATGCTCGACCGGAGCAGGCGGGCGATGGAGGCGCTGACGAAGACGGCGAGCGTCAGCGCCGGCAGGACGAGGTGCAGCCAGGTGCCGTAGCCGCCGGTTGGGACGAGGCGCAGCTCGACCGCGAAGACGAGGATCAGCATGATGCCGAGCCAGAAGACGGGCGTCGCCTGGCCGAGCAGGGCGAGCGTCATCACCGCGAACTCCGACAGCGTGCCCCGCTTCAGCGCGGCGACGATGCCCGCGCCGCCGCCGATCAGGAGGCCGAGCAGGATGGCGGCGGTGGCGAGCTGGATCGTCGCCGGCATGCGCTCCAGCACGACGTCCACCGCCGGGCGCCCGAAGGTATAGGACTGGCCGAAGTCGCCGGTCAGCACGTCGCCGAGGAAGGTCACGTACTGCCGCCAGAGCGGCTGGTCGAGGCCGAGCGCCACGGTCAGCTCCCGCATCTGCTCGGCGCTGGCGCCGATCGGCAGCAGGAGGGCGACCGGATCGCCGACGAGGCGGGTGACGAAGAAGACGATCGTCACCACGCCCCAGACCGACAGCAGGGCCTCGCCGAGGCGCGAGAGGACATACCGGATCACCGGTGGCCTCCGAGTGTCCGCACCGGTGCCATGGTGTCAGCCGGCGGCGGGAGAAGCTGTGCCGGCATCGGCGGTGCGCAGCTCGACATCGGCATCACGAGAGCGCTGCCGCCGCCGAGGCAGCGCTGCCGGAAGTGAGGCGGAAGCCGGGCAGCACCGCGGTCGCCTGCTCGAGCAGCGCCTCGTTCAGCGCCACTACCGTCGGCGACATGGGCTTGCCGGCCGGCGAGAAGGCGCCGACGACGGACGGGATGACCGTGTCGAGCGGCCGGATGGCGAGCCCTTCGAGGGGGAGCCCGTGGGCGCTCGCCGGCTCGACGACGCCGATGCCGAGCCCCTCGCGCGCCATGGCGAGCACGGTCGCGGAGGCGTTCGACTGGAAGATCGCCTCGATCTCGATGTGGGCGCGCGCTAGCACGGCGTCGATGCGCTGGCGCAGGCGGCTCGCGAGAGTGAGGAGGCGAAGCCCGCGCAGCTCGCGGAGCTTCACCACCGACCGCGCGGCGAGCGGATGGTCGGCGCGCATCACCGCCACGCAGGGCGCCTCGCCGACCCAGTGCACGTCGATGCCGGACTCCTCGAACGGCAGCGTCGCGAGGCCGAGATCGGCGGCGCGGGAGACGACTTCCTGCACGACGCGCTCGGCCGCCACCGCGCTGACATGGATGCGGCCGGGCAGGAGGCCAGCCTCGAGCGCCGCGAGCGCGCCGGGAACGAGGCCGACGCAGAGCGCCGGCGTGGCGGCGATCGACAGCGGACGCGGCGCCGACCGGGCGATCGCCTGCGCGACTTCGCGGCTGTGCCGAAAACTCTGCAAGAGGCGCTCGACCTCCTCGTAGAACTGGATGCCGCGCTCGGTCGGCGACACGCGCGGGCCGGATCGCCGCAGGATGGTGAAGCCCAGCGCGGCCTCGAGATCCTGGATGAGCCGCGTCACCGCCGGCTGCGACTTGCCGAGCTGGCGCGCCGCGCCGGTGATCGAGCCGGCCGACATCACGGCCGCGAAGGCGTCGAGCTGCCGGAGAACGAACCGATCCTCATCCATGGAACACATACTAAGCGAGGATGAATGCACCACAAGCATAAAAATCAGGCCTTCTCTGCCCGTCCCATAGCCAAGCTGCATCATTAATAGCTTGCACTATGAAAGCCTCTTGATGCGCGGAACGCATCATGCAATCTGTGCCGAGGATGGCAACCGGAGACGTGCCTTGGCCGCAGACGGGATCATCGAAAGGCTTGTCGGCACAGCTCCCGGATCGGAGCTCGCCGCGGCGCTGGCGGCCAGATCCAGGATCATGGAGCTGAGCCAGGCCGCGCACGATGCGGTCCTGTCGCCCAAGGATCCCGGCGGCCTCACGCATGCCGAGCGCGCCGCGCTCGCCGAGCGGATGGCGCGGATGCACGGCGACGCGGCCGCCGCCGCCCACTACGCGGCACTGCCGGCCGCCGGAGAGGCCGGTATCGCGGCGCTGCGCGATCCCGCCGCCATGCCGCAGGACGGCCGAGGCGCGGCGCTCGCCCGCCACGTCGATCTCCTGACGCGCTCGCCGCGCGAGGCGACCCGCGGCGACATCGATGCTTTACGCGAGGCCGGCCTCGGCGAGCCCGACATCGTCCGTCTGTCGGAGCTCGTCGCCTTCGTGAACTACCAGCTCCGCGTCATCGCCGGCCTGCGGCTCCTGCAGGAGGCCGCATGAGCGCGAGAGTGCACGAATTCACGGCGCGGCCGCTGCGCTGGTCGCCCTATCTGGCGCCGGTCCGCCTCGAGGAGGCGAGCCCGCAGCAGCTCGAGGCGATGAAGGTCACGCCGTCGAACCGGAAGGTCTCCGACTACGTGCTGACGCTCGCGCACGATCCGGAATCGCTCGCCGTCCGCTCGCCGCTGTACAACGCCATCATGTACGGGCGGGACGGCCTGCCGTCCGCCGAGCGGGAGCTCGCCGCCGCCGCCGCCTCGGTCGTCAACCGCTGCGTCTACTGCCTGTCGGTGCATGCCGGCCGCTACCTCCAGCTCACCGAGCGGCAGGATGTCGTCGACGCCGTACTCGCGCAGGGCGAGGCGACGGCCGGGCTCGACGAGCGCGCGCAGGCCGTCTTCGACTTCGCCGTCCGGCTGTCTGCGACACCGTCGGGGGCCTCCGCGGCCGACATCGCCGCGCTACGTCGTTTCGGCCTCGGGCCGCTCGAGATCCTCGATCTGGTGCTCGCGGCCGGCATCTTCGCCTGGGCCAACCGGCTGATGCACACGCTCGGCGAGGCGGTCGAGCCGGAGTCGTGCAAGCCGAAGTCGGGCGAGCCATGAAGGGGCGGCCATGCGCACGGTGAGGCTGAACGGCGCCGACTTCGTCTACGAGACCGCCGGCGACGAGCACGAGCACAGCATCGTCGTGCTGCATGGCGGCCGCGGCATCAGCGATCACCGCCGCGATTTCGCCGCCTTCCGCCCGCTCGCCGACAGCTATCGGGTGCTCGCCTACGACCAGCGCGGCTGCGGGCTGACCAGCCTCACCCCGCCCTACACCTTCGCCCAGCTCGCCGACGACCTCGAGGCCTTCCGGCTCGAGGTCTGCGGCGGGCGGAAGATCACGCTGATCGGCGGCTCGTTCGGCGGCATGATCGCGCTGACCTATGCGGTGAAATACCAGGCCGGCCTCTCGCATTTGATCCTGCGCGGCACGGCACCGAGCTATCATATGCAGGACGATGTGTTCGCCCATCTCGCCGAGCGGCTGCCGAAGGCACCGAGCGCGTCCGAGGCGATGATCCGCAAGCTGATCGCCGACGGCTGCGAGGACGACATGGAGCTGCGCCTCATCTGGCTGGCCGTGCAGCCGCTCTATTTCGAGAACTTCGACCCGGATGCGGCGCTGCGGGAGACGCGCGAGGTGCATATCCACGCCGAGACGCACCGCAGCCTGTTCCAGCACGACAAATACTACGACGTGCGCGACCAGCTCTCGACGATCACGGTGCCGACCTTCGTCGTCGTCGGCGCGAACGACTGGATCTGCCCGCCCAACCAGTCCCGGCTCATCGCCGAGAGAATCCCCGGAGCGGAACTGCTCGTCGTGGAGGGTGCGAACCACCCCGTCCACATCGAGGAAAGTGAACTCGTGCTCGGAAAGATCAGGGAGTTCATCGCAAGGCAGCCCTGAATCTGCAGGTCGTCGGAACGACCTGCGACAGAGGAGAACAAGTCGATGGCATATCACTACAGCAAGCGATGGTTCGCCGCCCTTTGCCTGGCAGCGTCGATCCCGGCAGCGCCTGCGCTCGCGCAGCAGGGCGCCGTGACGATCGCGCTGCCGACGACGGTGCAGACGCTCGACCCGCACAACACGGCGACCGTCGGCACCGATCTCAGCGTCCTCAGCCACATCTATCCCGCGCTCATCCGCCGTGCCGCCGATCTGAAGCTCGAGCCGGATCTGGCGACCTCCTGGGAGATGCTCGACGACACCACCTGGCGGTTCAAGCTGAACCCGGCGGCGAAGTTCGAGAACGGCGAGAAGCTCGACGCCGCAGCGGTCAAGTGGAACGTCGAGCGTGTGCTCGATCCGAAGCTCGCGGCGCGTATCCGCTCCTGGTTCACGCTCGTCAAGGAAGTGAAGGTCGTCGACGACACCACGGTCGACATCGTCACCAAGTCGCCCTTCCCGGCGCTCGCCGACCAGCTGTCGATGTTCTTCCTCTTGCCGCCGAAATGGGCGAGCGAGAACAGCCCGGCCAAGGCCGCGATGCCCGGCGGCGCCTACCGGGTCGTCGAGAACGTGCCCGACGATCACGTGACGCTCGAGGCGCGGCCCGACCACTGGGGCAAGAAGGCGGACATCCAGAAGGTCACCTTCCGCATCATCCCGGAGGTTTCGAGCCGCATCGCGGCGCTGAACGCCGGCGAGGTCGACCTCATCACCGCCATCCCGGTCACCGAGATCGAGCGCATCAACGCCGCCGGTGCCGCGCGCGCCGACTCGGTGCGCAGCACGCGCACCGCCTTCCTGAAGCTGAACCTGTCGAAGAAGCCGATGGAGGCGAAAGCGCTGCGGCAGGCGCTGAACTACGGCGTCGACAAGGAGGCGATCAGCGAGGCGATTTTTGGCGGCCGGGCGCAGATCGCCCCGTGCCAGCTGCTGACGAGCGACTATTTCGGCTTCAACCCCGATCTCAAGGCCTACCCCTATGATCCGGAGAAGGCGCGTGCCCTGATCAAGCAGTCGGGCATCGACACGAGCCAGCCGATCGAGCTCGAGATCCCGGTCGCCGTCTACCTCAATGCGTCCGAGGTCGTGCAGGCGATGGCCTCGAACTACGAGGAGCTGGGGCTGAAGGTGAAGATCACCGAGCTCGACTTCGGCACCTTCATGACCAAGCAGATCAAGGCGCGTGACCTCGCCCAGATGGCCTTCCTGACCTATGCCTGGGCGACGCTCGACGCCGACGGCCTGCTCACGCTCTCCGCGCCGGGCAACGTCTACGACTACTGGAACGATGCCGAGTTCGGCAAGCTGCTCGATGCGGCGCGCTCGACCACCGACAAGGCGAAGCGGACCGCGCTCTACAAGGAGGCGACCGCGCGCATGTGCGAGGAGGCGCCGGTCGTCTTCCTCTACGTGCAGCCGGTGACCTACGGCACCTCCAAGCGCGTCGACTGGCACGCCCGCGGCGACGACTGGCTGCGCGCCACCGACATGAAGATCGTCAAGTGAGCCGCGGCGGCGGCCCCGACCCGGCCGCCGCACGCGACTGCCCTGCATTTGAAGGAAGGCGGCGCGACGACACGTCTGCGCCGCTCCACATCGCTGGCCGGAGAAATCATGCTGAACGTGGTGCCCGATGAGCACGTGGTGCCCGATGAGCGCCGAATTCGGATCGGGGTCGATTCGGGCGGCACGTTCACCGATGTCTGCGTCTTCGACGAGGTGCGCGGCAGCCTCGACGTCTGGAAGGTCAGCAGCACGCCGGCCGACCCGTCCGTCGGCATCGCGGCCGGGGTTCGCGAAGCGCTCGCAGCCTTCACGGATGCTCGCGCCGGCTCGGCCGGCGTGGTGCATTTCGGGCACGGCACGACGGTCGGCACCAATGCCCTCATCCAGGGCCGCGGCGCGCGGACCGGCCTCGTCACCACCGCCGGTTTCCGCGACGTGCTCGAGATCCGCCGCCAGACGCGGCCCGAGCTCTACGATCTGCAGACCGAGAAGCCGCCGATCCTCGTTTCCCGCGACCTCCGCCTGGAAGTCCGTGAGCGGGTGCTGTTCGACGGCTCGGTGGCCGTCCCGCTCGACGAGGACGACGTGCGGGCGGCCGCCCGCCGCCTGCGCGCGGAAGGGGTGCAGGCGGTCGCGGTGTGCTTCCTGTTCAGCTTCCTCACCCCCGCGCACGAGGCGCGTGTGCGAGAGATTTTCGCCGAGGAATGGCCGGAGGCGTTCGTATCGCTCTCGCACGACATCGCGCCCGAGTTCCGCGAGTTCGAGCGCACCTCGACGGTGGTCGTGAACGCCTATCTCGGGCCGATCATGAAATCCTACATCGAGCGCCTCGTGCCGCGGCTGGCCGAGCTCGGCGTCGGGCCGGCGCCGCATCTGACGCAGAGCAATGGCGGCGTGATCTCCGCCGAGGCCGCGCAGCGCGAGCCGGTTCGTACAGTGCTGTCCGGCCCGGCCGCCGGCGTCATGGGCGCGCTCGCCGTCGGCCGCCTCGCCGGCTACGAGACCCTCATCACCTTCGACATGGGCGGCACCTCGAGCGATATCGCCCTGATCGAGAACGGCCGGCCGCAGATGGCCGGCAGCGCCGACGTGCACGGCTATCCACTGAAGGTGCCGATGCTCGGCATCAATACCGTCGGCGCCGGCGGCGGCTCGCTCGCCCGTATCGACAACGGACTGCTCAAGGTCGGGCCGGCCAGCGCCGGCGCCGATCCGGGCCCCGTCTGCTACGGCCGCGGCAACAGCGAGCCGACCGTGACCGACGCCAATGTCGTGCTCGGCGTCCTCAACCAGACGCATCTGCTCGGCGGCCGCATGCCGATCGACGCCGCTGCCTCCCGGGCATCGATCGAGCGCCTCGCCGCCGGGCTCGGCATCGCGCCGATGGCGGCGGCGGAGGGCATCATCCGCGTCGTCACCGCCAACATGGCCAAGGCGGTGCGGGTGATCTCCGTCGAGCGCGGCTACGACCCGCGCGACTTCACCATGATGGCCTTCGGCGGCGCCGGGCCGATCCATGCCGCGCTGCTCGCCCGCGAGCTCGACATCCCGCGCGTGCTGGTGCCGAAATATCCCGGCATCCTGTGCGCGCTCGGCCTCTTGCTCACCGACCTGCGCACCGACCTCACGGTGACGCGCTACGTGCTGCTCGGGCCGGAGACGATCGGCACTGTCGCCGACGGCTTCGACGAGCTCGACCGCCGGGCGGAGGCCTGGTTCTCGCATGAACGGATCGAGCCTGCCCGTCGCCGCACCGCGAAGGCGCTCGACATGCGCTATGGCGGCCAGGGCTACGAGCTGACCGTCGCCTGGCCGGAGGAGGAAGCGGACGCCGATGCGCGGCTCGATGTGCTGCGTGCTCGCTTCGAGACCGCGCACCGCCAGATGTACGGCTATGTCGTCGACGGCGAGCCGATCCAGGTAACGACGCTGCGGCTCGAGGCGACCGGCCTCGTGCCGAAGGCCGAGCTGAAGCGCGCGCTGGAGGCCACCGGCCCCGTCGCCGACGCGCAGGTTACGGAGCGAGAGGTCTACCTGCCGGAATCGGGGCGCTTCGTCGCCTGCCCGGTTTACGACCGCGAGCGCCTCGCCGCCGGCCATCGCATCGAGGGCCCGGCGATCATCGAGCAGATGGATTCGACGACGCTCGTCCTCGCCGGCCAGACGGCGACCATCGATGCCTACGCCAATATCCTGATCGAGGGCTGAGATGCACGACGTCGCCCAGCGAAAAGTCGACCCGATCACGGTCGAGGTGGTCGGCAGCGCGCTCTCCACCATCGTCGAGGAGATGGGCAAGGCGATCATCCGCGCCGCCTTCTCGACCAACATCAAGGAGCGGCAGGACTGCTCGACTGCCCTGTTCGACACCGCCGGCCGGACGATCGCCCAGGCCGAGCGCATCCCGATCCATCTTGGCTCGCTGCTCGGCATCGCCGACTATGTCCTCAAGGACCTCGATCTCGCCGATCTGCGCCCCGGCGACGTCTTCATCGGCAACGACGCGCACACCGGCGGCGGCACGCATCTCAACGACATCGTCTTCCTCGAGCCCGTGTTCGTCGGCGACGAGCTCGTTGCCTGGGTGGCCAACCTCGCCCACCATTCGGACTTCGTCGATCGCGAGCGGCGGCACATCTTCCAGGAGGGCCTGCGCATCCCGCCGATCCGGCTCTACCGGGCCGGCGTCCTGCAGGAGGACGTGATGCGCCTCGTGCTCCTCAACTGCCAGGTGCCGCGCGAGCGCGTGAACGATTTTCGCGCCCAGATGGCGGCCAACCGGCTCGGCGTGCAGCGCTACCAGGCGCTCTGCGCGCGCTACGGGGTCGAGACCGTCCGCCGCGTCGGCGAGGAGATCATGGACTATGCCGAGCGCAAGACGCGCGCCGGCATCGCCGCCATCCCGGACGGCACCTACCGCTTCGAATCGCCGTTCGACTCCAACCTCGTCGAGGGCGTGCTCGACCTGAAGGTCGAGGTGCGTGTCGCAGGCGACGAGATCTTCTTCGACTTCGCCGGCAACCCGCCGCAGGTCCGGGCGCCTATCAACATGGTTTTTACGGCGCTGCTCGCCACCGTCTATTTCGCCGTCAAGACGCTGATCGATCTCGACACGCCGCCGAATGCCGGCCTCTACAGGCCGATCCATGTCACGGCGCCCGAGGGAAGCGTCGTCAACGCGGTGGCGCCGGCGGCGGTCTACAGCCGCACCGACATCGCCCAGCGCCTCGTCGACATGATTCTCGCCGCGCTCGCGCCGGCCATCCCCGACCGCGTCTGCGCGGCCTGTACCGGCGGCGGGCTCGTCACGACGAGCGGCATCCATCCGCGCACCGGCCGCTTCTACGTCTACAACGACATGAACGGCGGCGGCATGGGGGCACGGGCGCACAAGGACGGCCTCGACGGCATCCAGGTGCACACGACCAACACCGCCAATTTGCCGATCGAGGCGCTCGAGCTCGAGCATCCGATAAAGGTCGAGTGCTACGAGCTGGTGCGCGACTCCGGCGGCCCCGGCACTTTCCGCGGCGGCATGGCGATGCGCCGGCGGACAAGGGTGCTCGATCATGTCGCCACCGTCTCGGCCGGCGGCACCAACGCCATCGTGCCGCCGTTCGGCCTCTTCGGCGGACTGCCGGGGCAGGTCTGCCGGGTGGAGCTGAGCGAGGGTGCGCCGCCGCTCGTCCGCCGGGCGGGGGTGCTGGAGCCGGGCCAGTGGCTCGCCATGATCGCCGCCTCGGGTGGCGGCTATGGCGATCCGCGCGCCCGCGACCGCGCGCTGGTCGAAAAGGACCTGCGCGAGGACCGCATCTCCTACGAAGCCGCCGTCGACATTTATGGGCTCGATCCGGAGGTCGCCGCCCGCATCCGGCCGCCGGCATGAAGGTCGCAATCCTCGGCACCGGCGGCATCGGCCTCGGCTACGCCGCCTTCCTGCACGAGGCCGGCCACCGGCCGATCCTCTGGTCGCCCTCGGGCGCCGGCACCGAGCCGTTCCGCGGCGGCGCCGAGCTCGTGGCGACGGGCAAGGTGGCGGCCTGCTTCCGGCCCGAGACGGCCACCGATCCGGCCTTCGTCGGCGATGCCGAGGCGGTGATCGTCGCCGTCCCGGCCTATGGCTATGCCGCCGTCTTCGACGCCATCGTGCCGCATCTCGCCGAAGGCGTGCCGGTGATCGTCAGCGCGCACCTGTCGCTCGCGGCGCGCCATCTCGCCGACCGGCTCGCCACGCGCGGCGTCGCGGCCCCGGTCCTCGCCTGGGGAACCACCGCCCTGATGGGGCGCAAGACCGGCCCCGCCTCGGTCGAGATCGGCGCCGTGCGCGACGAGATCGACGTCGCCGCCGCCGACCCGGCCGACGGCGAACGCGGCCTCGCGCTCTGCACGACCCTGTTCGGCGAGCGGTTCCGCCTGCATGCCGACCTGCTCGCCATCCAGCTCGGCAACCTCAACCCGCCGAGCCACCTCGCCAACGCGCTCTGCAACCTCACCCGCATCGAGCGCGGCGAGGACTGGGGCAATTACGACGGCATCACGCCCGCGGTCGGCCGGCTGATCGAGGCGCTCGACCGCGAGCGGCTCACGCTGGCCGCCGCCTGCGGCGTCGAGGTGCGCAGCGTTGAGCGCCACTACCAGCTCACCTTCGGCTTTCCACCCGGGCAAACCGTCGCCGAGATGGCGGCCGAGGTGCATCGCCGGCGCCGCGGGCCGCCCGGCCCGAAGCGCCTCGACAGCCGGTACATCGCCGAGGACATGCCGTTCGGCATCGTTCCGCTCGTCGCCATGGGCGAGGCGCGCGGCGTGCCGATGCCGCTGCACGAGGCGGGCGTCGCCCTGCTCGGCGCGCTCTGCGGGCGCGACTTCGCGGCCGAGAACGACATCTTTCCGTTCGAGGCCTGGCGGGCCGGCGGCGGAGACTAGCCGGACGGGAGCCGCTGCCGCCGAAGCATCTCAAGCCGGCTGGCGCGCCTGCTCCCGATCCGGGCCAACCTCGCGAGGCTCGGTCCATCCCTGCAGCACGTGCGCGCACCAGCCGAGCGCGCAGCCGGCGATCGCGCCGATCGCACCGGCGGAGGCGTCGATCATGTGCGGGTGGCGGTCGACGAGGTTTTGGAACAGCTCCAGCGTCGCCGCGCTGCCGATGAGGAGGACGACGGACATCCACACATGGCGCGGAAACGCGTAGGCGAGCAGGGCGCCCTCGATCAGATAGGCGAGAAAGTGCTCGGCCGGCCCGGGAAGCAGGCCGGTCCGCATCGGCAGGGCGTGCGGGTAGAGCGACAGCACGGCGACGGCGACGAGGCCGAGCACGGCGATCGTCCGTGCGAAGCTTCGGCCGGACCGGAGGGGGGCGAGGATATCGGCAGCGGAATGGATCATTTCGGCACACTCGGCGAGGCTCACGGCGGGGCTTCGCCCGCCGCTGCAACCGAGGGGCCAATGGGCTACGGAGTGGATCGGGAGATGGGCTCGCGGACCGTGGTCGGTGCGAGACGCGAAGCAATCCAGCTTCGGGACGCGCGAAAGAGAAGCTGGATCGTTTGCCTGCGCTCGCAATGACGAGGCGGAAAAGACCGCCGCTCGCTCATCCCTTGTATTCGAGAATATAGAGCCCGCCATTGTAGTCGTTGCTGTAGACGAGGCCTTGCCTGTCGACGAAGACGTCGCAGGACTGGATAACGAGGTTCCGGTTCGGTCTCCGGTCCATCAGCTTCTCCGGCTTCGGCGGCACGAAGGCGGCGATCTCGGTCGGCCGGTACTGGTCCTTGATGTCGAACACCCGCACCCCGGCATTCTGGTAGGTGGCGAAAATCGTCTCGGAGCTGACGAAGCCGTCCGGCCGGTTCTCGTGGATGTTGTGCGGCCCGAAATGGCCGCCCTTGGCGCAGTAGTCGGCCTCCGACGGCGTCGGGAAGGTCGAGATGCTGACCGGGTTCGACGGCACGCGGATGTCGAACAGCCAGACCAGCTTGATGCCGTCCTCGCAATGGTCGAGCACCGCCTCGTCGAGCACTACCATCAGCTCGCGGTCGGGCAGCGCGAGGCAGTTGTGCGTGCCGCCGCCGAACGGCGGCGCCCAGTTGCGGTGGGTGATGAGCTTCGGGTTCGCCCGGTCGGCGACGTCGATCATCACGAGGCCGGCGTCACGCCAGGCGCCGTAGGCGGTGTCGCCGCTGACGGTGGCGTGGTGCAGGCCGTAGCGCCGGTTCGCCGGCCAGTCCGGCGTCTCGCCGGCCGCGGTGTTCATGCCCGGCAGCCAGTAGCGCCCGGCCGGCTGCGGCTTCGTCGGGTCGCTCATGTCGACGCACATGAAGATGTAGTCGGTGAAGCCGTCGAGCAGCACGGACACGTAGGCCCAGCGGCCGCCGGTGTACCAGATGCGGTGGATGCCGCCGCCCTCGACCGGCATGAAGCCGATCTTCTTCGGGTTCGCCGGGTCGGCGATGTCGTAGACCGCCATGCCGGCGGTCCAGTCGCGGGCCGGCGCGGTCTTCTGCTCGGCCGTGCCCACCTTCTGGCCGAGCGCGCCGGTATAATACTGCTTCTCGTCCTGGAACTCGGCCGCCGCGAACATGTCCTTCGCGTTGATGACGAGCAACAGGTCACCAAAAGTCTGCAGATGGATGTTCCAGGTATTGTTTGGCGCCGCGACGTAGGTGACGGGCTTGGGGTTGCGCGGGTCGCGTACGTCGACGACGGAGAAGCCTTTGGAGAACATGTGGCCGATGAAGGCGTAGCCCTTGTTGATCATCAGCTGCACGCCGTCGGCGCGCCCGCCCTGATCGGAATGGCCGATCAGCGTCATGTTCCTCGCGTAATCGGGCTTCGGCAGATCCTGGCTCGCCATCGTCGTTCTCCTGGGAACTAAAGTGCATCGATCTCGATCTGGAGAGGCATGGTCGCCTCCTTCCTCCCCCTGAAAGGGGGAGGTCGAGACGGCGAAGCCGTCCGGGTGGGGGTCATGCAGCCGCGCCGAGCGTGAAGTGGACCCCCTCTCGGCTCGCTTCGCGAGTCCGGTCTCCCCCTTGCAGGGGGAGAAAAGAGATGCCCCGGATCGCCGACCGCCAGCGTAGTCTGCCGGCAGG
>JAEZCD010000388.1 GCA_023430145.1 Pseudomonadota bacterium | reverse complement strand
TTCAATCGCCTGAAACACTTCCGCGGCATCGCCACACGTTACAACAAGCTCGCGCGCAACTTCCTCGCCGCCGTCCTGCTCGCATCAGCGCGCATCTGGCTCAAACATTATGAGTCCACGACCTAGCAGGCATAGCCCGGATGACCGGAGCAGGATCCGGCTCTCTTCGAGCGCCAGTTCGATCGCGAGGGCACGGTCGGCCGCCCCGCCGGCGCCGCCCTCTTCGCGCTCGCGCTTTTCGGCGGCCTCGCGCTGCTGAACGGCGCCTCGACCATCGCCGAATGCGGGCTCGGCATGTGCCCGGACGATCCGGTCGCCTACGAGCTCCTGCCGCGCCTCCTGCAGCCCGCGCCCGCGCGCTGAGGGGCCGCTCCCGACAGGCGCTGAGAATCGCTTTGGCGGCGGCGCACGGCTGTGCTTCAAGGGCGCGATGTCGATCCCGCCCTTCGGCCCCCGCATCCAGCACCGTCTCGACGAGCTCGCCGCGATCAGCGAGGAGCCGGGCGCGCTGACGCGCGTCTTCATGAGTCCCGAACAGGCGCGCGCCGGCGCGCTGGTGATGGACTGGATGCGCGAGGCCGGCATGGAGGCCCGCACCGACGCCGTCGGCAACGTGATCGGCCGCTACGAGGGCGACCCGCCCGGCGGCCCGGCGCTGATGCTCGGCTCGCACCTCGATTCGGTGCGCGATGCCGGCTGCTATGACGGGCCGCTCGGCGTCGTCACCGCCATCGCCTGCGTCGAGCGGCTCTACCGGCTGAACCGGCGCATGCCGTTCGCGATCGAGGTGGTCGGCTTCTCGGACGAGGAGGGCACGCGCTTCGGCGCCACCATGCTGGGCAGCAAGGCGGTGGCCGGCATCTTCGAGCCCGCCCTCCTGTCGCTGCGCGACGCGCGCGGCATCCGCATGGACGAGGCGATCCAAACGTTCGGGCTCGACCCGGGCCAGATCGGCGAGGCGGCGCGGCGGCCGGACGAGATCCTCGCCTATGTCGAGCTGCATATCGAGCAGGGCCCGGTGCTCGAGGCCCAGGACCTCCCGGTCGGCTGCGTCACCGCGATTTCCGGGGCGAGCCGGTTCCAGGTCACGCTCGAAGGCAGCGCCGGCCATGCCGGCACGGTGCCGATGGACCGCCGGCGCGATGCGCTCACCGCCGCCGCCGAATGCGTGCTCGGCGTCGAGCGCCTCTGCCGGAGGGCGCCGGCCGGCGTCGTCGGCACGGTCGGCAAGCTCGACGTGGCGCCCGGCGCGGTGAACGTCATCCCGGGCCGGGTCCGGTTCACGATCGATCTGCGCGCACCCGACGACGCGGTCCGGCATCGCATCGGCGAGCAGATGCACGAGGCCATCGACGGTATCGGCGCCGCCCGGGGACTGAAGGTCGCGATCGAGACGCTGCACGAGCTCGCCGCAACCGCCTGCGCGCCGCGCCTCGTCGCCGGCATCGAGGCGGCGATCGCGGCGGAGGGCTATCCACCGCTGCGCCTGCCGAGCGGCGCCGGCCATGACGGCATGGCGATGGCGCGGATCGCCGAGATCGGCATGATCTTCGTCCGCTGCCGCGGCGGCATCAGCCACCGGCCGGACGAGTTCGCGTCCGTCGAGGACATCGAGGCCGGCGCCCGCGTGCTGCTGCGCTTCATCGAGAATTTTCGGGACGAGAGGATGCGATGACCGAGGCCAGACGAGCGATCATCGACTTCGTCGACAAGCACCACGCCGCGCAGACGGACTTCCTCGCCGAGCTGGTGCGGGTGCCCTCCGACAATCCGCCCGGCGACTGCGCGCCGCATGCCGCTCGCGCCGCCGAGCTGATCGAGGCGCTGGGCTTCACGGTCGAGCGGCACGAGGTGCCCGAGGACATCGTCCGCGCCAACGGCATGGTGAGCGCCACCAACCTCATCGTCCGCAGGCGTTTCGGCGACGGCCCGACGATCGCGCTCAACGCGCACGGCGACGTCGTCCCACCGGGCGACGGCTGGACGGCCGACCCCTATGGCGCGGAGATCCGGCACGGCACCATGTATGGCCGCGGCGCCGCGGTCTCGAAATCCGACTTCGCCACCTATGCCTACGCGCTGCTGGCGCTCGAAGCCTCCGGCCTGCCGCTGCGCGGCACCGTCGAGCTGCACTTCACCTATGACGAGGAGATCGGCGGCGCGGTCGGCCCGGGATGGATCCTCGCCGAGGGGCTGTCGAAGCCGGATTTCGCCATCAGCGCCGGCTTCTCCTACGCCGTGACGATCGCGCACAATGGCTGCCTGCACCTCGAGATCGAGGTTTTGGGCCGCTCCGCGCACGCGGCCCGGCCCGAGACCGGCGCCGACGCGCTGGAGGCGGCGACGCGCCTCCTTGCCGCGCTCTACGGCATGCGCGACGAGCTGAAGGAGATCCGCTCCGCCGTCCCCGGCATCACCCATCCGACGCTGACCGTCGGCCTCATCAGCGGCGGCATCAACACCAATGTGGTGCCGGACCGGGTGACGATGCGGCTCGACCGCAGGATCATCCCCGAGGAGGTCCCGGAGGAGGTCGAGGCGGACCTCGTCTCGCGCATCGCGCTGATCGACGACGACCTGCCGGGCATTCAGGTGCGCACGCGGCGCATCCTGCTCGCCCGCCCCTTCGTGCCGCTGCCCGGCCAGGAAAGGCTCGTCGAGGCGATCCGCCGCAATGCCTGCGAGATCGTCGGCGGCGAGATCCCGGCCGAAGGCGTGCCGCTCTATACGGACGCGCGGCTCTACAGCGCGGCCGGGATTCCGACGGTGCTCTACGGCGCCGGCCCGCGAACCCTGCTCGAGGCGAACGGGCACCGCGCCGACGAGAAGCTCGTGCTCGAGGATCTCCGCAAGGCGACCAAGGTTGTGGCGCTGACGCTCGCCGATCTTTTGGGGTGAGGGTTTTTCGTCACCGCGAGGCGCGCTCCCATGGCGAGGAGCGGCGTGAGGGCCTCGCCGTCATTGCGAGGAGCGCAGCGACGAAGCAATCCAGCTTTAGGTGCTGCAAGAGAAGCTGGACTGCTTCGCTGCGCTCGCAA
This sequence comes from Pseudomonadota bacterium, assembly GCA_023430145.1. Taxonomy (GTDB): domain Bacteria; phylum Pseudomonadota; class Alphaproteobacteria; order Rhizobiales; family Methylopilaceae; genus JAEZCD01. The sequence continues at coordinate 9,063 of JAEZCD010000388.1, read as the reverse complement.
TGACGAGGAGAAAGCCGTCCCCTACCGCCCGGCGACGTCGACCACCGGGGTGCGGACCAGAACCGACATGGCGCTGTCGATGCGGCGCTCGACGGTGACGTGGCGGGGAGCGACGTGCGTGTCCGAAGCGGCGATCGCCGAGCGGTCGGAGCGCGCGGGCTTCAGCGCGGCGGCGAGATCGGGGCTCGGCACCGGCAGCTTGTCGAGCGCCGAGAACGACTGGTCGACGATCGCGGTGACGAAGCGGTCGGTAACGCTCGTCTGAGACAGGAAGAGCGAAGCGGCCGCCACGAGCGCCACGGTCGACAGCGCAAAAGCGATGGCGGCGGTGCGGATGGCGGTCATGGCGTGCTCCTTTCAGGCGGCGCGGGCGGCCGTGAGGTTTGGTTAACAGCGGCGTGTTTCGGCCGGTTTGCGCCGCCCGGGCTTCGTGTTGCGTGCGTGTTTCAGGCTCCCTCGGCCTCGGTTAGACGTCCGAGGACGGCAGGCGGTTCCCTAACGAACCCTTCCCTCCGCAGTGGCAACCCCGGCGATCCCCTGCGCGAGCGCGTCGACCAGAAGCTCCATCGTCGAGGGCGCGCCGGGCGGCCGCTTGCCGGCGACGCGGAACGAGTGGTCGCCCCCCTCGAAGAAGATCAGCGTCGCCCGCGCGCCGAGCTTTTCGCAGACCGGGCGGATCAGCTCGGGCTCGGCCAGCGTGTCGCGCGTGCCTTGCAGGAACAGCATGGGCACCTTGACGGCCGCCAGGTGGTCCGCCCGCTCGATCCCCGGCTTGCCGGTCGGGTGCAGCGGGAAGCCGAGGAAGGCGAGGCCGCGCACGCCGGGCAGCGGCTCGGCGGCTTGCGCCTGCGAGGTCATGCGGCCGCCGAACGACTTTCCGCCGGCGATCAGCGGCAGGGCTTCCGCGAGCCGCGCCGCCTCGGCGACGGCGGCGCGGACGGTGGCATGCGCCAGCGCCGGGGCGTCCGGCCGCCGGCTGCCGGCCTCCATGTAGGGGAACTGGTAGCGCAGCGTGGCGATCTTCCGCTCGGCGAGCTTTTGCGCCACGGCCGCCATGAACGGATGCGCCATGCCGGCGCCGGCGCCGTGCGCCAGCACGTAGAGAGCGACCGGGTCCGGCGGCCGCTCGAAGAGGCCCGAGACCCAGTGTTTCTCGCCGACGGCGATCGTGACTGGCTGCGCAGACATGGTTTTCCCGCTATCCCATCCGCTCGAAGCAATCTAGCAGGCGGGAATGCCCGATGGCCCAGCGCGTCGTCTATGCCCGTGAACAGGATTTGCCCGCCGAAGAGTTCGGTGCCGTCCTCGATGCCTCGGGCATGGGCAACATCCGTCCGGTGAAGGATTCGGCGCGGCTGCGGGACCTGCTCGCCGGCGCCAACCTCGTCGTCACGGCGCGGCTCGACACGCCCGCGCGGCCGCTCGTCGGCGTCGTCCGCGGCCTCTCGGACGGCGCCTGGTGCTGCTACCTCTCGGAGGTGGCGGTGGCACCGTCGGCCCAGAAACTCGGCGTCGGCCGCGGCCTCATCGAGGAGACGCGCCGCCAGCTCGGGCCGCGCATCGCCGTGATCCTGGCCTCGGTGCCGGAGGCCTGCGGTTTTTACGAGCGCATCGGCATGGAGCGCATCGAGCACGCCTTCTGGTTCCGCCGGCGGGAGTGAGGGAGCGCGGCTATGGGGCGCCTAAGGCTTTTCCTTGGGCGAGCATGTGGAACGCGACGAGGTGGCTCGCGCCGGAGATGCCGACGCCGAACAGCGGGATCAGCGCCAGAGGCATCACCGCGATCGCTTCCATGCGCGGATCCCGGAGCACGACGGAGTAGATGATCCCGGTGCCGACGGCGACGAGAAAGTCGGCGAAGCCGAACAGGTGGAAGCGCCAGTAGAAGGCGCGGTCCGCCCCCGGCAAGAGCGCCCGTGCGGCGTAGAGGCCGGCGATCAGGTCGCCGCCGCCGGCGAGCAGCCAGAATGTCGGGGGCAGGGCGCCGGCCGCCCCATAGGCGAAGAAGGCGAGAGCGGCCGGCATCCGCCAGACATGCAGCGCGGTCAGGGGACGAAGGCCGAGCCGGTCGATGTATGCCCGGAGACGCGGAATCGTCGCATAGGCGATGGTCGGAAGGACGATCCCGCCGAGGACGAACAGCGCCATGCCGGGGACCGGCAGGCCGACGAAGAAGCCGCGCGCGGCGAGCACCGCCACCGCGGCAGCCCACGCGACGAGGACGCCGGCGAGGACGGTGCGCACGATGGTGAACCGGTCCGGCATTTGTTCGACGGAATTCAGGCTGCTCATGATCGCCTCCTTCGAGATTGATTGATATCAATGCATCGCGCCGAGCTGGTTCGGTGGCTGGGCATGGCAACCGGGAGCCCCTTCAGGAAAGGGCGCGCAGGTCGCGTCGAATCTCGTCCGCCGAGCGCTGACCGAGCAGCGCTTCCGCCCTGGCTTGGGCCGCGCGCCAGAGAGGCTCGGCCTCGGCGAGTGCCGCGCGGCCGGGCTCGGTGAGCTTCAGGTGGCGGGTGCGTCGATCCTTCGCGCCGGTCGCGACGCTGGCGAGGCCGCGGCGGAGCAGAGGCTTGAGTGCGGCGGTCAGAGAGCTCTGGTCGAGGCCCAGGAAGTCGGCGAGCGCCTGCATCTGCCATCCGTCCTTGGCGGCCAGCATGGTCAGCAGCGAGAACTGCCCGTTGCTCAGCCCTACCGGCCGCAGCGCGTCGTCATAATGGCGCCCGAGCTGCCGGGCGGCCCGCCTGACGTGCAGGGCGAGACAGGTCGCTCCGATGCGACGGGCTTCGGTCTTGTTCATATGGCAAATATATTGATATCAATATAATCCGTCAAGGAGGCGCGGCCAGATTTGGCGGCCGTGGTGTGGCACGGGCCTCGCCCGCCGCATTCGCGTCCGTGGTGGTGTTGCCGGCCGATCCGGCGCGGGAAGGCATGCTCCCGTGCCGGAACAGGAGGTCGGTCTCGCACGAGCGTCTGAGGACCACGGCGCGCCTACCTCCGCGGGAGCTACCCCTCGAACCTCACCCCCGTCATCGTCTCGCTGATGGCCCACAGCTGCTCGGCGGCGGCGCGGTCGACGGCGTAGGGCCACACGCCGGTCTCGCCGAGCGACCGCCCGACGTCGAAATGCGCGTCTCCCGTCCGCAGCGGCGAGACCTCGCAGTTCTCGCAATAGACGCCGCCCATGCCGGCGAGCCGCGGGCTCGTCGCGCACCAGACCTGCGTCGCCGCGCCCTGTTCCACAGTCTTGAGGCCCCGCGCGGGATCGAGGATCGGCTTTCCCTCGGCATCGAAGATGTCGAGCGCCTTGAAGGCATCGGCCGGCAAGTGGCGGGCGAGGTTGGTGTCGAGGATGCCGCCGGGGTGGACGGCGAAGGCGCGTATGCCGCTCGCCGCGCCGCGGTCGTCGAGCGCCACCGCGAACAGCACGTTGGCGGTCTTCGACTGGCCGTAGGCGGACCAGGGATCGTAGGGCCGGCGCTCGTAGTCGATATCGTCGAAGATCACGGGCGAGAAGCGGTGCCCCATCGAGGAGACCGAGATCACGCGGGCGCCGTTGGCGGCCACGAGGGCCGGCCATAGCCGCGCCGCGAGCCGGAAATGGCCGAGATGGTTGGTGGCGAACTGCAGCTCGTGGCCGCTGACGTCCCGCGTCAGCTCCGGCAGGGCCATGATGCCGGCATTGTCGACGAGGATGTCGAGCGGCTGCCCGGTCGCCAGGAAGCGCTCGGCGAAGGCGTCGATCGAGGCCGGATCCAGCAGATCCATGGGCCACACCTCGATGTCGGCGATGCCCGCGAGCTCGGTCGTCGCGCGGGGAATGTCGCGGGCCGGGACGATCACGTGCGCGCCGGCGGCACGGAAGACACGGACAGTCTCGCGGCCGAGGCCGGAATAGCCACCGGTGACGATCGCCGTCTTGCCGGAGAGATCGATGCCGTCGATCACCTCGGCGGCGGTGGAGGCAGGGCCGAAGCCCGAATGAATGGGAGTCTGCGGAGTGGGCAAGTGTCTGGTCTCCAGGTCGTTACCGCACGGAGATGGCGACGCGTCCGCGGACGCAGAATGGTTGAAAATCCCGATCTTGTTCGTCATCGTTCAGGAATGGCCGACGATCCCTTCTCCGCTCTCCTCGCCCACATCGATGCGCGCGCCGCCTGCGCCGGCGGCTTCTCGGCCGGCGGCGAGTGGGCGATCGCCTTCCCGGCGCCCGACAAGCTGAAATTCTTCGCGATCGCCCGCGGCGCCTGCTGGCTGACGCCGGCCGGCGAGGCGCCGATCCGGCTCGGCACGGGCGACGTCCTGCTGCTCGCGGCGCGCAGGCCGTTCGTCGTCGCGACCGACCGGAGCCTCGCGCCGCTCGACGCGCTCGCCGTGTTCGGCGGGGCCGCATCGGGCACGGTGCGGCTCGGCGGCGGCGAGGACTTCTTCTTCCTCGGCGGGCATGTCGACATCGACTCGGCGGCCGGGCCGCTGTTCGTGGAGAGCCTGCCGCCCCTGATCCATGTGCGCGCCGCGAGCGCCGAGGCGCCGCGCCTGCAATGGCTGATCGGGCAGCTCGTCGCCGAGAACGAGGCAACCGGGCCGGGCGCCGGTTTCGCCTGCGCGAGCCTCGCCCAGCTCATCTTCCTGCATGTGCTGCGTTTCCATCTCGCGCAATCGGCCGATCTGGCTCCGGGCTGGCTGCGGGCGTTCGGCGATGCGCGGATCGCGCCGGCGCTGCGGCTGATGCATGCCGAGCCCGGCCGCGATTGGCGCCTTTCGGAGCTGGCGCGGGCCGCCGCCATGTCGCGGACCGCGTTCGCGCTGCATTTCAAGGCCGTCGCCGGCACGGCACCGCTCGCCTGGCTGACGGAGTGGCGGATGCGGCTCGCCGCCAAGGCGCTGCGCGAGACCGACCGGCCGCTGTCGCTCGTCGCTGCCGCGGTCGGCTATGCCTCGGAAAGCGCCTTCAGCACGGCCTTCAAGCGCGTCACCGGAAGCGCGCCGAACCGCTACCGGAGCGCGATGCGGCGCGCCCCCGATATGCCCGGCCGCACCGAAAGCGGCGACGAACGGCTAGGCGCCGTCGCGTGAGGCGTCGGCCCCGGCGAGCCGCTCGCGCAGCGCGCGGTTCTCCTCCTCGAGCGCGGCGATGCGGTCGAGCATCGGCGTCAGCTGCGCCGGGGTGAAGCGCGGGGTGATGTGCTGCGGGCAGTTCCAGTCGAACGCCTCCACCGCGATGGTGAAGCCGCCCTCGACGCGCGCCGGATAGCCCGGCACGGCGAGCTTCTCGAGCAGCGCGGGAGAGCGCTCGGGGTCGATCGCCGCGAGGCGCCCGAGCAGCTTCAGCCGCCGCCGGTTCGGATAGTCCATCAGGAACAGGGCGACCCGATCATTGCCGGCGGCGTTGCCGAGCGAGATGTATTGCCGGTTGCCGCGGAAGTCGGCGAAGCCGAGCGTCCGCTCGTCGAGCACCTTCAGGAAGCCGGCCGGCCCGCCGCGGTGCTGGATATAGGGCCAGCCGGTCGCCGACACGGTTGCCATGTAGAAGCTGTCGCGGGCGGCGATGAACGCCGCCTCGCTCTTGCCGAGCCGGTCGTGGGTGGCCGGTCCCTGCTGCATCCGCGCATAGGCGGTGCGGCTGCCGCGCGCGGCCTGGGCGGCCTCGACGTCGGGCGTCGTCGCGATCTCGAGGAAGCGGTGACCCATCAGCCCTGGCTCCGTACCGTTCACGCCGCCTCGGCGGCGGTGACGACCGGGAAGTCGATCTCGGTCTCGGCGACATTGTTGACGAAGTTGGTGAAGACGTTGGCGGCCACGAGCGCGACGATCTCGACGATCTGCGCGTCCGTGTAGCCGGCGCGCCTGACGGCGGCGATGTCCGCGTCGTCGACGCGGCCGCGGCGGGCGGTGACGGCGGCCGCGAAGGCGACGGCGGCATCGGCGCGGGCATCCCCGGAACGGCCGCGCCGGTTGAGGGCGATCTCGGCCGCGTCGAGCTTGAGGTGATGCTGCCCGACATAGGTGTGCGCCGACAGGCAGTAGTCGCAGCCGTTGATCTCGGCGACCGCGAGCGCGATCCGCTCGCGCGTGCGGGCGTCGAGCGCCTTGCCGAGCGCGCCGTTCAGAGCCAGCAGCCCCTCGAGCGCCGCCGGGCTCGAGCCGACGAGGCGGAACAGGTTGGGGACGCTGCCGAGCTGCTTCTCGACCGCATCGAGCAGCGGCTGCGAGGCGGCAGGAGCGGTCTTCCGGTCGGGGACGGCGATGCGGGACATGGTCGATCTCCTCTGCGAACGGCGGCCACCGCCGACGCCACCTTCACATGCCCTCTGCCGCAGCCGGTGATAATCGGCTAGTTTAGCACTTCATTCTTGCGGCAGATGAAACGATCATGGACCGGCTCGACGCCATGCGAATCTTTCTCGGCGTGGCAGACCGCGAGAGCTTCGCGGATGCGGCACGCGCGCTTCGCGTCTCGGCGGCTGCGGCATCGCGCGCGGTCGCCCGGCTCGAGGTCGAGCTCGGCACGGCTCTGCTGAGCCGCACCACGCGCTCGGTGCGGCTGACCGAGCAGGGCGCGCTCTTCGCCGAGCGCTGCCGGCGCATTCTCGCCGAGGTCGAGCAGGCCGAGCGGCTGGTTCGCGGGGAGAATGCGGCCCCGCGCGGCATTCTGTCGGTCACCGCCCCGGTGCTGTTCGGCCGTCTGCACGTGCTGCCGATCGCCGAGGTCTTGCTGGCGCTGCATCCCGAGCTCGAGATCCACCTCACCTTCGTGGACCGGGTGACGCATCTCGTCGAGGAGGGGTTCGACCTTGCCGTGCGGATCGGGGCGCTGGCCGACAGCGCGCTGATCGCGATCCCGGTCGCTGCGACGCGCCGCGTGCTGGTCGCCTCGCCCGCCTACCTCGCCGCGGCGGGCACGCCGGCCTCGCCCGCCGAGCTCAAGCGGCACCGCATCGTCAGCTTCGAGGGCATCGACTTCACCAATGACTGGCGCTTCGGTGCGGACGGCCGGACGAGCGTGACCGTGTCGCCGCGGCTCTCGGTCAACGCTGCGGACGCCGCCCTCGCCTCGGCGATCCGCGGCAACGGCATCACGCGCGCCCTGTGCTACCAGGTCGCCGACGCGGTCGCGGACGGCCGCCTGCGGCGCCTCCTCGTCGACTGGGAGCCGGCGCCGATGCCGATCAGCCTCGTCTGTCAGGCGAGCCGTCGCGGCTCGCCGAACATTGCGGCCTTCGTACGCGAGGCGCGGCAGCGGCTGAAGAGGCTCGGCCGGGATTGAGGAGCGGGCCGCCGCTCCCTTCAGGCGGCCAGGACCTCGGTCGCCGCCGTCACCTGCCAGCCCTGCAGCTCGCGCCAGTTCGGCTCGAGCTCGGCGAAGCGCGCGAGCCTGAAGCTGGAAATGTCGGCGAAGCTGCAGGCTCCGTCGACCACGAGGTCTCGGATCGCATGACCGCTCGCCGGCGAGAGGCCGAAGCCGACGCTCGACAGCGTCGCCACCACGACATTGGCCTGCGAGGACAGCCGGTCGATCACCGGCCGGCCGTCCGGCGTGTTCTCGATCACCCCCGCCCAGGAGCGGATGATGCGCGCATGCGCCGCCCTGGGCAGGAGCTGGGCGAGCCGCTTGCCCATGAACAGGGTCAACGGGGAGCTGGGCTTGGCCGGCGTGCCGTCCTCGGTCAGGCTCAGCCATTCGTGCGGGCCGCCGCCATAAGCGAGGTTGCCGCGCAGCGTCTGGCGCCCGTAGAGCCCGCAGCCGTCGACGCCGCCGAGCGGCATCAGTGGCAGCGGCTCGGTGACGATCATCTCGCAGCGGGCCGACTGCACCGGCACTTCCTCGCCGAGCATGGCCGAGAGGCGGCCGGTTTGCGGGCCGGCGGCGAGCACGAGGCTGTCGCAGCCGATCGGCCCGCGATCGGTCTCCACCGCCGTGACGCGGCCGCCCGCGGTGCGGAAGCCGGTGACGGTGGTGTGCTGCAGCACGCGGCCGCCATGGTCCTGCATCGCCCAGGCATAGCCCTGCAGCGTGCGATGCGGATTGGCGTGGCCGCCGAACTGGTAGTGGTAGCCGCCGACGATGGTGTCGCCCGCCAGGGGAACGAGTTCTTTCGCGGCTTTGAGATCGAGCACCTCGGACCGGAAGCCCTGCCGCTCGGCATTGACGAGCGCCCGGCCGTAGAGCGCCATCTGCTGCTCGTTCGCGGCGAGGCGGATGCGTCCGCCCCGGAACTCGGTCGGGTAGCCGAGCAGCTCGTCCAGCATCGGCCAGAGCCGCTGCTCCTCGAGGAAGAGCGGCGAGTGGTGGTGCGAACAGCCGCCGCCGTTGCGGCCCGAGGCCTCCCAGCCGACGAGCCCCTTTTCCAGCACCAGCACATCGATGCCCTCGCGCGCCAGCCACCAGCCGGCCGAGAGCCCGGTGACGCCGCCGCCGACGATGACGACCGAAGCTCCCTCGATCTCGCTCATGCTGCGCCTCACTCGCTCGCGGCGGGGCCGGTCGCGTCGTTGGTCGCGACGGTGTAGAGCGCCGGCACCTCCCAGAAGGGGCGCCACTGCGCCTGCATGCCGAACCAGGTGTCCCAATGCTCCGCCAGCGCGGGCGCCTCGGGCATATGCGCCGTCATCGACAGCGGCATCGGTCGCGTCGGCGCGCGGTATCCCGCGAGCGGGATCGCCGAAAGCGGCTGCGCCGCGCCGAGCGCCAGGAGCGCCGCCACCTGCTCGCGGCAGCGGCGGCCCTGGCAGGGCCCCATGCCGGCGCGCGTCAGGCGCTTGACCTGGTCGAGATGCGGCGGCCCTTGGCCGAGCAGCGCCGCGAGCGAGCGGTCGTTGCGGCGCTCGTTCCGCCAGCCGAGATAGCGCGGCGGGCGCACCTCGAGGATCTCGCGCGCCGTCACCTCCTCGCACTGGCAGACATGGAATTCCGCCCGCGCCTCGACGACGCTCGCCCGCACCCAGGCGAGGCGATAGGCGGAGACGTCGCATTCCGGCGCCGGCGGCGCGGTGGCCGGCGTGTCGGCCGCCGCCGTGCCGAGCGCTGCGACGGCGCGTGCGGCCTCCGCCTCGGCG
>JAEZCD010000378.1 GCA_023430145.1 Pseudomonadota bacterium | reverse complement strand
CTCCACGCCGCAGCGCGGCCGTCAGCCGCAGGCGCGCGTGGGCGACGGGATCGGCCTCCGCCGAGCCCGCCGAGACGAGCGCCGCCTCGGCCTCGATGCCCGCGAACAGGCGAAGGCCGGCGGCGTCGAGCAGGTCGCTCGAGAGCTGCGCCCTTTCCCGCGCCAGCCGCTCCTCCCGCAGCCCGGCCGGATCGAGAACGTCGCCGGCAAGGTAGAGGGTCGAGCGCGGGGCGAAATCGCAGGAGGCGCCGAGATCGCCGACGAGGGCGCCGATCCGCTGTACCGCGGCCCGCGAGCGCCGCCAGACCGCGGCGGCGGTCTCGAAGCCGATGCGGTCGGCGAGCGCGATAAGCGGCAGGTCGAGCTCCCATTGCAGCAGCGAGGTGCTGGCGGCGGTGCTGCCGCGCTGCGGGCCACGGCGGTCGAGGACGAGCACGCCGAGGCCGCGCCGCGAAAGCTCCTCGGCGAGGAAGGCGCCGGTGATCCCGGCGCCGATGATGCAGGCATCGGTCCGCGCATGCCCGCCGAGGCCGCGGGCGGCGTCTGCGGCACCGTTCTGCGCTTCCCAGAGCGTGGTGCCGCCCCTGAGATCGCGTTCGCCGTCCGCAAGATCCGCCATGGCTCCCCCACCCGCTCGTGCGGCCACCAACGCCGGCGGGGCCAGTCGGGTTCACGGGCGGCGACGATTTGGCCAGGCGTCCGGTTCGCGGCATCTTCAGCGGCGCTGCGGGAGATGTCGGCTCATGGAGATTCTGGGACAGATCGCCGACGAGCGGCTCGTACGCCTGCTCGAGGGCCTGACCTATCTGATCGCCATCTTCGGCGTGCCGGTGGCGATCTTCCTCTATCGCCGCGACATCGCCGCCTCGCGCGAGCAGCGGGAATGGGAGATCTACCAGTCGGTCCAGGAGAAGTACCTCGAGTTCATCAGCGCGGCGCTGGCGCAGCCGCGGGTCGGCGTCGTCTGGAGCGAGCCCGAAATCGCCCGCGAAGCGCTGCCGGCCGCCGATCGCGTCACCCAGGACCTGCTCTTCGACCTGCTGTGCTCGGTCTTCGAGCGCGCCTTTCTCGTCTACCAGCGCGCGCGGCACAGTCAGCGACGGCAGCAGTGGGAAGGCTGGCTCGCCTGGATCGACGAGTATGCCGGCCGGCAGAATTTCCGCGCCTGGTGGAGCGCCTACAGCGAGACCGGGTTCCCGACGAACCAGTACGATACCGCCTTCGAGGAGTTCATGGACCGGCGCATCGCGGCCGTGGTCGCGCGACACCGCCGAGATGACCCGGCGCCGTGACGCCTCCGAGGTTGCCGCGGCGCCATGACGTCCGCCGAGCCGGGCGCCTGGCCCCCACCCGAGCCGGCGGGTGAATGGACGCGCAACTCCGCTTCCGTCGCTGCCGCCGCAAAGCTTGTCAGCGAACGCGCTTGCCCTTAAGTACGACGCTCAGCGGAGAGGTGCCGGAGTGGTCGATCGGGGCGGTCTCGAAAACCGTTGTGCGGGCAACCGTACCGTGGGTTCGAATCCCACCCTCTCCGCCAATAGGATTGCGTAAGTCATCGAAAAAGCGATCAAATCGGTTTCGAGGTCTCCGCTGCCCCAACAACTGCCCCTATGCCGCAGCCCCTCGGTCCCCCGTGCCTCTGTAGTAGGTCGGTCCGCACAGGGGGAGGTCGGCGATAGCGTGCCGCCCCACTGGTTTGGATAGCGCTTCCTTTCGTTCTAGTTGAGATTAGTCTGGCGCAGGCTGAGGGATCCGCTCTGCGCTGGGCCTATCGCGCCGGCGTCGTTTCAGGGTACCGCGCCGAGGCGATACCCGATCCCCGGTTCGGTCAGCAGCAGCTCCGGTGCGGCGGGGTCGGCCTCGAGCTTCTGCCGGAGCTGGCCGATATAGACCCGCAGATACTGCGTGTCCTCGGTGTGCGCCGGTCCCCAGACCGCGGTGAGAATCTGACGGTGGGTCGCGACCTTGCCGGCGTTCCTGGCGAGGAAGGCGACGAGCTCGAACTCGCGCGGCGTCAGCTTCACCTCCTCGCCGTCGCGGGTGACGCGGTGGCGAGGCACGTCGACGAGAACGCCGCCGACGCGAATGACCGGCTCTCGCCGTGGCTCTGCATCCTGTGCCGCAGCGAGGCGCGCAGCCGCGCCATCAGCTCGCCGACGCCGAACGGCTTGTTGACGAAGTCGTCCGCGCCGGCATCGAGCGCCTCGATCTTCTCGGCCTCGCGGTCGCGCGCCGACAACACGACGATCGGCACGTGCGACCATTGCCGGACGCGAGCGATCACCTCCTTGCCGTCGAGATCGGGCAGTCCGAGGTCGAGCACGACGAGGTCCGGCGCGTCGGCGGCGATCCGCTTCAGCCCCTCCGCTGCGGTGTCCGCCCGCAGCACCTCGTAGTCGTTGGCGACGAGCGCCGGGGCGAGGAAGCGGTGGATGGCCGACTCGTCGTCGATCACGAGCACGCGGCCGCTTCGGCTCATGACGCGGGCGGCCGCCGGCCGGCAATCGGAGGACGATCCGCGTGCCGCGGCCCGCCTCGACCGGGCTCTCGGCGGCGATCGTGCCGCCATGCGCGGCGACGATGCCCTTGGCGATGGCGAGCCCGAGGCCCGTTCCCTCGCCGCCGTCGCCCGACACCTCCGCGGACGGCGCGCGGGCGAACTTGTCGAAGATGCGCGGCAGCCATTCGCGGGCGATGCCGGGCCCGGTGTCGACGACCTCGATGCGCAGCACCCCGTCGGCCTCGGCCTCCGCCGCGAGGCGTATGCGGGCGTCCGGGCCGGAATACTTCACGGCGTTGCCGAGAATATTGCCGATCGCCTGGTCGAGCAGCGTCTGGTCGGCGAACAGGAAGGGCAGGCCGGGCGGCGTCGTCACGGTGATCTCCTGCGCCGCACCATAGCGCCGGGCGACGGCCGCGGCGCGCTGCAGCATCTCGCCGACATCGATCCAGTCGCGGCGGAGCTCGAGCACGCCGGCCTCGAGCCGCGTCATCGAGAGCAGGTTGCGGACCATGCCATCGAGATGCCCGGCCTCGTCCTTGATCTGATGCAACAGATCGGAGCGCGCCGCGTCGGGCAACTTCGGGCCGTAGTCGATGAGGCTGGTCGCGGCGCCGAGGATCGAGGCGAGCGGGGTGCGGAAGTCGTGGCTGATCGAGGCGAGCAGCGTGTTGCGGATGCGCTCGGCCTCGGCTGCGGCCTTCGCCTCGCCGATCTCGCGGGCGAGCCGCGCCCGATCGAGAGCAGCGGCGGTGAGCCCGGCCACCGTCTCGACGATGGTGCGGTCGTCCCGGTCGAGCGGCCGCGTGCCGCCCCCGGCGGCGACGCCGACGGCGCCGATGCTGCGCGTGCCGGCCTTCAGCGGCAGAAAATACCAGGGAACGTTCGGCAGCGTGCCGGTATCGGCGCCGGCCGGCTATCCTGCGGCCGCCCGCCGCTCCGCGGCCGCCGCATTCGAGACCGGCAGCGAGGCGCCGACACCTCTTCGTTGGAGAGCGCGGGTCCCTCGGGAGCGCTCGATCGCCTACAGGCTGATGGAACCGGAATAGAGCCCCCAGATCGCCACGAGTGCGGCGGCGACCGCGGCGCCGAAGACGAGCAGCTCGGAAAAGCCGAACAGCCGCCTGTTCTGCTCGCGCTGGGCGATGACGAACAGGATCACGCCCGGCGCGTAGATCAGCGACGACAGCAGCACGAACTTCAGCCCGCCCGCATAGATCATGCCGAGGACGTAGAGCGTCGTGAAGGCGCCGCGGGCGAGATCGACCCGGCGGCTGCGGGTCTGGGACGCGTAGGTCTCGCCCGTCCAGGCGAGCTTCAGCGCATAGGCGGCGACGAGCAGATAGGGGATCAGGATCATCGCGCTCGTCATCTTCAGCGCGGCGGTGAAAGCGTCCTCCGAGAACAGCGTCGAGATCAGGAATGTCTGGATGACGATGTTGGTGAGCAGCACCGCGTTGGCAGGCACTTTGCGCACGTTCTCGCGGGCGAGGAAGCGCGGCATGGTGCCGGTGTGGGCGGCCGAATAGAGCACCTCGGCGGCCAGCAGCGACCAGGACAGGAAGGCGCCGCTGACCGAGACGATCAGTCCGACGCTGATGAACACCGCCCCCCACGACCCGACGATCGCCTGCAGCACGCCGGCCATCGAGGGATTGCGCAGGGCGGCGAGCTCAGGCCGGGCGAGGATGCCGTAGGAGAGCATCGTCACGAGCACGAGCAGCGCCAGCACGCCGACAAAGCCGAGCACGGTGGCGGTGCCGACATCGTTCGGGTTCTTCGCATAGCGCGAATAGATGCTGGCGCCCTCGATGCCGACGAACACGAACACGGTGATCAGCATCGTGCTGCGCACCTGCTCGAACAGCGGCCCCGGCTCGAGGCCGCCGGAAATGGCGAGGTTGTGCTCGAGCACTGCGCCGTCGAAGGCGAGCGCGGCGACGAGGATGAAGACCGCGATCGGCACCAGCTTGGCGACGGTGGCGATGGTGTTGATGGTCGCCGCCTCCTTGACCCCGCGCAGGATCAGGAAGTGCACCGACCACAGCAGCACCGAGGAGACGGCGACCGCATGCACCGTGTTGCCGTCGCCGAAGGCGGGGATAACGGCGCCGAGCGTCGACTTGATGAGCACGAGATAGGAGACGTTGCCGAGGCAGCCGACGATCCAGTAGCCGAGCGCGGCGTTGAAGCCGAGATAGGCGCCGAAGCCGGCCCGCGCATAGCCGTAGACGCCGCCCTCGATCTCAGGCTTGCGCCGCGCCAGCACCTGGAAGGTGAGGGCGAGGGCCAGCATGCCGGCGCCGGCGATCGTCCAGGCGATGATGGCGCCGAGCGGCCCGGTCGCGCGGCCGAAGGTCTGCGGCAGGGAGAAGATGCCGGCGCCGACCATCGAGCCGACGACGAGCGCGATCAGCGCCCAGAATGACAGCTTGCTCGTGGCGGTGGTCATGGGCTGGTGCTCGAGGCCGATCGGGGTGTCGGGTCCGGCGCCGGGGCGGAGCGGAGCATCGTGGCACCGAGCACGATCGCGATGACGAGCAGCAGCGTGCTTGCCACCTGCCAGCGGCGCAGCACGGCGTCGGCGGTCGCCCAGGCGCGGATCCAGGCCGCGGAGAGCCGGGGCGATTCGCCGGCGATGTCGGTGTCGGCCGGGGGCCACATCAGCCGCGTCAGCCGCGGCGGGATCCGGATTCGGAAAAACGCGGCGAGGCCGATGCCGAGCAGCACCGGCCCCAGCGCCTTGACGATGTTGCCGAGGCCGAGACCGCCGAGCGTCCCGGCGTCGAGCCAGCCGCTCGTCGTCCAGGGCACGAGAATGGACGCCGCGACGACCGCGATCCAGGGCGGGCCGAGCCCCGTGATCCGTGCGCTCTGGACGGGCTCGATCTGCCGGCCGCAGAGCATCAGGAAGTGCGTCATCAGCATCGCGCTGCCGATGGCCGAAAGGATGCCGAGCCAGCCCGAGAGGCCGTCGCCGAGCACCGGCTTGACGGCCAGCTTGGCGAGATAGCCGCCTGTGAGCGGCAGGCCGGCGAGGCTGAGCGCGAGCACCGCGAGGCAGCCGAGGATCAGGCGCCGCTGGCCGCCGGCGGCGGCGGCGAGGACGCCGAGGCCGAGGAACAGGCCGCCCTTCACCAGGATGTGCATGGCGGCGTACCAGGCGACCGGCACTGAGGCCGGGCCGCCGGCAGCGAGGGCTGTGCCGAGCGCCGCCGCGAGGAGGCCCATCTGGCTGATGCTCGAATAGGCCAGCACCACCCTCGGATCGGTGCGCAGCATCCCGGCGACGACGCCGAAGAAGGCGGAGACGAAACCGGCGGTGGCGAGCACCGCGCCCCAGGTCGGGAAGGCCGCCTGGAGCGGCAGGAAGTCGACGAAGCCGACGATGCCGGCCTTCACCGCGGCACCGCTCAGCACGGCGGCCGCCGGGATCGGCGCCGCGCGGTAGGTGGGCGGCATCCAGAAGTGCAGCGGCACCATGCCGATCTTGGCGCCGAAGCCGAGGATTAGCAGCGCCAGCGCCGCGCCGGCGACCGGCGAGCCGGGCAGGGCGACCACCGCGGCAGCGATCGAGAGCTCGCCCGCCGGCAGGCTTTGGGCGAGCAGCACGAAGGCCATCAGGAGGAACGCCTCGCCGAGCAGCGCGACGCCGACATAGATGCGGGCCGCACGAACGGCATCGGTCGTGCGGTCGTGCGCGACGAGGCCCCAGGCGGCGAGGCTGACCACCGAGAAGGTGAGATAGAAGCCGACGAGATCGCTGGCGAGGAAGACGCCGAGACTGCCGGCGAGCGTGAGCAGCCACCATTCGGCGAAGCGGCCCTTGTCGGCCACGTCGCGGAACCAGGCGCCGGCATAGAAGCCGCCGGCGGTCCACAGGATGGACGCCGACAGGACGAGGATCGCCGCCGGCCGGTCCATCGCGAAGGCGAACGCCAGTGGCGTCGTCACGACGAGCCGCGAGCCTTCGGCGAACAGCGCGGCGACAAGGCCGGGAACCGCCGCCCAGCCGAGCAAGCCGAGCATGCGCGCCCGCCAATGCGGCGAGAAGCATGCGAGCAACATGCCGATCGGCGTCGCGAGGGTGAGGGCGACGAGCGCCGTGCCGATCATGGCGCGCCTCCTGGGCCGCCGCCGATCTCGAGCAGAGGCCAAGGCTCGAGCGGCAGGAAGCCGAGCAGGATGGCGATCGCGGCGAGGCCGAGCGCCGCCCACTCCTGCAGGCGCGCCGCGGCCGGCGTCGGCGGCAGTGGCTCGGCCGGGGCGGCGAGCGTCGTGCCGACGACGCGGAAGATGTAGGCGGCGGCGATCAGGCCGCCGGCGAGGATCACCACGGCCCACCACCACTGACCCTCGGCCGCGGCGGCGCCGAGCAGCATCCACTTCGCCGAGAAGCCGCCGCTCGGCGGCAGGCCCATCAGCGAGACGCCGGCGAGCGCCAGCGCGAAGAAGGTCGTCGGCATGGCCTGGGCGACGCCGGCGAGGCCATCGATGCGGTCGTGCCCGAGGCGCTCGGCGATGAGGCCGGCGGCGAGGAACATCGCCGCCTTGGCGAAGGCGTGCGCGGCAAGCTGCAGGATACCGCCGGTGAAGGCGACGCTCTCCCACGCCTCGGCGGCGCCGAGCGCCAGCGGGAACATCAGGAACAGGTAGCCGATCTGCGCCACCGTCGAGTAGGCGATAAGCAGCTTCAGCCGCGCCTGCTGCAGCGCCAGCACGCTGCCATAGATGATCGCGCCGGCGCCGAGCAGGCCGAGGAGTTGCGGCGGCAACCGGTTCGCTTCCGTCGGCATGACGTCGAACCAGAGCCGCAGGACGATGAAGAACGAGCCTTTCACGACGAGCGCGGAGAGGATCGCGCTCGCCGGCGGCGGCGCGCCGGCATGCGCGGGCGGCAGCCAGAGGTGCAGGGGGAACAGCGCCGTCTTGGCCATCAGGCCGGCGGTCATCAGCGCGAGCGCGATCCACAGCGCCGGCTCCGGCCGCGCCGCCTCTGCGAGGAGGCCGACGTCGAGCACGCCGTAGGCGCCGTAGAGGAGGGCGACGCCGAGCAGATAGAGGATCGAGCCGAGCAGCGCGAAGATCAGGTAGCGCAGCGCCGCGCGCAGCGTCTCCGGGCTCGACTTCAGGCAGACGAGCGGCACGGCGCTGAAGGTCAGGAGCTCGAGCCCGACGTAGAAGTTGAAGAGGTCGCGGCCGAGGAAGATCAGGTTGAGCGAGCCGAGGATCGCGAGCAGCAGGAGCCAGAAGGTCAGCGGGGCTCGCTGCTCGGCGGCGGCGGGATCCCGGGCGAAGGCGTGCCCGGCGAAGATCGCGACGAGCGCGATGACGGCGGCGGCGATCAGCAGCATCGCCACCGACAGGCCGTCGGCGCGCAGCGCGAGGCCGAGCGGTGGCGCATAGCCGCCGAGCGCATAGCCGAGCGGCGCGTGCGCGTTCCAGACGGCAGCGCCGATGGCGAGCGCGATGACGAGGCCCGCGGCGATGAAGCAGAGCACCACTTCGCGCGCGTGCCGGCCGGCGAGCAGGGCCGTGCCGACGCCGACGAAAGGCGTGATGATGGCGAGGACGAGCAGGATGCCGGCCGCGGTGGGCGCCTCAGCGGCCGGCATCTGGCGTCCCCGGATCGGATTCCGCAGGCGGATCCAGCACCGTCGCGCCGCTCTCCTCGAACAGCCGCTGCATCAGCGTCACGGCGAGCGCGGTGGCCGAGAAGGCGACGACGACGCCGGTGATGATGATCGCCTGCGGCACCGGATCGCCGGAAAAGCCGGCATCGGCGCCGCGCCGGGCGATGACGCCGAACAGGAGGAAGACGCCGCCGCCGATGAGGTTGAAGCCGAGCAGCTTGCACATCGGCTGCGGCTGCACGATCGCCGCGAACAGGCCGAGGCCGACGAGGGCGGCGCCGGCGAGGCCGAACACCGTCATCGCGCTCACGGCGCCGACCTCCGCTCCGGTGGCCCGAGCACGACGAGCGCGAGAATCAGCGCGATCGAGGGCAGCAGCGCCGCCTCGATGACGATGATCAGCGGTTTCGCCCAGCCGTCCGGATAGGCGAGGAAGCCGTCCGCCAGGAAAACGCCGAGAAAGCCGATGGCGAGGAAGGTCGCCGGGCCGACGACGAGCAGGATGCGCTGGCGCCGGCTGCTCGTCCGCGGCATGGCGAGGATGCCGGCCATCGTCGCCAGCACGATCGCGGCCGCGAGGATGGTGCCGGCCTGGAACTTACCGCCGGGCGCGTCGGCGCCGGCCCAGAAGACGTGCAGCGCGTAGACGATGGCGAACGGGATCAGCACGCGGGTGAAGAAGACCATCGTCGCGTCGGGGCGCCGGGTCAGCTGCGGCCCTGGAACGCCGCCCCAGAGAGGATCGGGCGTCAGCGACCAGACGCCGAGCAGGGCGAGCAGCAGCACGATGATCTCGAGCAGCGTGTCGAGCGAGCGAAAGCCGAGCAGCACCGCGGTGACCGGGTTCGCGAGCCCGAGCGGCGGCATCTGCGCGGCGACCGCGCCGGCGAGGCCGGGTGACGCCTCCGGCGGCCACAGCACGAGCGTCGCGAGCCCGATCGAGATCGTCGCGCAGAGCGCGCCGACGAGGAGCTTGAAGCTCGGACCGCTGTCGCCGAACGAGGAACCGGCACCGCTCATCCGCACGCCGGCCCGCAGCAGGAGGACGCCGGTGAGGCCGCCGCCGATCGCCGCCTCGGTGAGCGCGACGTCGATCGAATCGAGCCTCACCCAGACGAGACCGAGCAGCAGGCCATAGGCGATGAAGCCGACGATCGAGGTCAGCGTGTCGGCCACCCGCACCGTCCAGAAGGCGACGGCGAGCAGGAGGCCGGCGAGCAGCACGTCGAACAGCGGCGTCATCGGCCGGAATCCTCCGGCGGGCCGTGCGCGATCAGCTGCGCGACCGTTGCGCCGGCGAACTGCGCGAGCAGCCAGACGCAGACGAGCTTGGCGGCATCGAGAACCGACGACATCTGCAGGCATAGGCCGAGCACGATCAGGCCGAGGCCGAGATTGTCGGCCTTGGTCAGCGCATGCAGGCGCGTCAGCGCATCCGGGAAGCGCACGAGGCCGGCGGTTCCGGCGACGAAGAAAACCACGCCGGCGATCACCAACAGCAGGGTGACGGCGTCGACGACGGCGCTCATGGGGCCCGTCCCGGCCGGCCTCGGAGCGCCATGCGGTGAGCGAGATCGCCGCGAAGGCGGCGAGCAGGGCCAGCATCAGCGCGACGTCGATCACCGCCGGATCGCCGGCGGCGACGCCGAGCAGCGACACGACGGCGATGCAGCCCGAGCCGAGCAGCTGCACCGCCATCATCCGGTCAACCGTGCCACTGCGGCGCAGGACGACGAGCAGCCCCGTGCCGACCGAGACGAGAACGAGCGTCGCCGCCGCGATCAGCGCCTCAGCCATGCGCGGCCTCGTGGCCGAGCGCGCGGCAGAGCGCGGCCTCGTCGGCTGCCATGTCGGCGGCGACCGGCATCTCCGTGTCGAGGCAATGCACGGAGACGGTCCCGTCCTCGGTCACGGCGGCCGGCAGCGTGCCGGGCAGCAGGCTCGCGACCGTGAGATAGAGGCTGCGCGCATCGCCCTCGGGCAGGCCGGTGCGGTAGGCGACGAAGCCCGGCCGCAGCCGCGGCTCCGGCCGCAGCGCACGCAGGCCGACGTCGAGGCCGGCGCGCACCGAGCCGGAGACGATCTTCCACGCGAGCCGGGCGATGCCGACGGTCGACGGCATATGCCCGGCCGGCGGCATCAGCCGCAGGCTCGTCCAGGCGGCGGCGGCCGCGGCGAGGCAGCCGACGAGCACGTCGACCGGCGACCCCGAGTCGGAGACGATGATCCAGAAGGCGAGATAGACCGCAAAGCGCGTCAGCAGCGTCCCCGGCGAGCCCGTCGTGTCGGCCAGCATCGCTCAGCGTCCGGCGGTGCGGCACGCCGACAGGACGAAGCGGCGGCAAAACGAAGCATTCACCCGCATCGGGCACCCGCGATCCGGTCATGCGTGCAGCCGGCAACGCGCCGAATTGCACTCTACTGCCGCATTAAAGGGTATGCGGGTGCCGCTCCAATCGAAAAGCAGAGCGTCGCGAAAATTGAGACGCAGTGCACAGCGGTGAGACTGCGCGCTCATCCTCGCCGTGAAGAAATGCGGCATAACCGGGCTCCGATAAACCGTCCTCGTCAGCCGGTGCCCCGTGAACGCGTCGCAACCACAGAAGCTGTCCCTGTATGCGCTCACGGCGATGGTCATCGGCTCGATGGTCGGCGCCGGCATCTTCAACCTGCCGGGCCGCTTCGGCACCGCCACCGGGCCGTTCGGCGCCATCATCGCCTGGACGATCGCCGGCACCGGCATGTACATGCTGGCGCGCGTCTTCCAGGCGCTGGCGGAGAAGAAGCCCGACATCGACAACGGCGTCTTCGCCTATGCCAAGGCCGGCTTCGGCGACTACATGGGCTTTTTGTCGGCTTTCGGCTACTGGCTCGGCAGCTGCCTCGGCAACGTGTTCTACTGGGTGCTGATCGGCACGACGCTCGGTCGCTTCTTCCCGGGCATCTTCGGCGACGGCAGCACGGCGACCGCCATCATCGTCTCCCTGCTCGGCATCTGGGCCTTCCACTTCATGATCCTGCGCGGCGTCGAGCAGGCCACCTTCATCAACACCATCGTCACCATCGCCAAGATCGTGCCGATCATCGTCGCCATCATCGCCTTCATCTTCGTCTTCAACTATGCCCAGTTCTCCGAGAACTTCTTCGGCGGGGTCGGCATGCCGGAGAAGACGCTGGTCGCGCAGGTGCGCGACACGATGCTGATCACCGTCTTCGTCTTCCTCGGCATCGAAGGCGCCAGCGTCTATTCGCGCTTCGCCAAGACGCGTGCGGACGTCGGGACGGCGACCATCCTCGGCTTCGTCGCCGTCACCGGGCTCATGGTGGCGATCACGCTCCTGCCCTATGCGGCGATGCCGCGGGCGACGATCGCCGGCGTCACCAACCCCTCGCTCGCCGGCGTGCTCGAGGTGGTCGTCGGCCACTGGGGCGCGGTGTTCATCTCGATCGGCGTGCTCGTCTCGGTGCTCGGCGCCTATCTCGCCTGGTCGCTGATCTGCGCCGAGGTGCTTTTCGCCGCCGCCAAGTCGAGCGACATGCCGAAGCTGTTCGCCGCGCAGAACGACAACCGGGTGCCGGCGAATGCGCTCTGGCTCACCAACATCATCGTCTCGCTGTTCGTGATCTCGACTTACTGGTCCGCCGACGCCTTCAACTTCATGCTGGACATGACCAGCGTCACCTCGCTCTTGCCCTATCTCCTCGTCGCCGCCTACGGCGTTCTGATCGCCCGGCGCGGCGAAGGCTATGAGACGACGCCGCACGAGCGGACTCGGGACCAGATCATCGCTTCGATCGCCGTTTTCTACGTGCTCGTGATGTTCCTGGCAGCAGGGCTCGAGAAGGTTTTGCTCCTCGCCGTCCTGTTCGTCCCCGGCACCGTCATTCTCTATGTGTGGGCGCGGCGCGAGCAGAACGCCACCCTATTCACCCCCACCGAGCTCATCATCTTCGGCGTCACGGTGGTCGCCGGCGTGGCCGGGTTCATCGGCATCCTGACCGGTGCGATCACCGTCTGAAAAGAAGGCAGAACAAAATGGCGATGGAAACTCCATTCGGCGTTCACTCCGAGGTCGGCCAGCTCCGCAAGGTGATGACCTGCGCGCCGGGGCGCGCGCACATGCGGCTGACGCCGAGCAATTGCGACGCGCTGCTGTTCGACGACGTGCTCTGGGTCGACGTCGCCAAGCGCGACCATTTCGACTTCATCACCAAGATGCGCGACCGTGGCATCGAGGTGGTGGAGATGCACAATCTCCTCGCCGAGACCGTCGCCGTGCCCGAGGCGAAGAAGTGGATCCTCGACAACCAAGTCGTCCCGAACCAGGTCGGGATCGAGCTCGTCGACGAGATCCGCAGCTATCTCGAAGGGCTGCCGCCGCGCGAGCTCGCCGAGACGCTGATCGGCGGCCTGTCGACGGAGGAATTCCAGGGCGCCGGCGAGCTCATGGAGCTCGTCCGGGACGCCGCCGGCGTCACCGAGTATCTTCTGCCGCCGCTGCCCAACACGCTCTACACCCGCGACACGACCTGCTGGATCTATGGCGGCGTGACGCTGAACTCGCTCTACTGGCCGGCCCGGCACGAAGAGACGATTCTGACGACGGCGATCTACAAGTTCCACCCGGACTTCGCCGGCAAGGTGAACGTGTGGTGGGGCGATCCGACCAAGGACTGGGGCCTCGCCACCTTCGAGGGCGGCGACGTGATGCCGATCGGCAAGGGCAACGTGCTGGTCGGGATGAGCGAGCGCACCTCGCGCCAGGCGATCAGCCAGGTGGCCACGGCATTGTTCGAGAAAGGCGCTGCCGAGCGGGTGATCGTCGCGGCGATGCCGAAGCTGCGGGCGGCGATGCATCTCGACACCGTCTTCACCTTCGCGGACCGGGACTGCGTGCTCTACTATCCGGACATCGTGAACGGCATCGAGGCGTTCTCCTACCGGCCGGACGGCAAGGGCGGGCTCGAGCTGCACAAGGACAAGGGCACCTTCGTCGAGACCGTCCGCGATGCGCTCGGCCTCAAGGAGATGCGCGTCGTCGAGACCGGCGGCAACGCCTACATGCGCGAGCGCACGCAATGGGACAGCGGCGCCAACCTCGTCTGCGCCTCGCCCGGGGTCGTCTTCGCCTACGACCGCAACACCTATACCAACACGCTGCTACGCAAGGCGGGCATCGAGGTCATCACCATCTCCGGCGCCGAGCTCGGCCGCGGCCGCGGCGGCGGCCACTGCATGACCTGCCCGATCATCCGCGACGCGGTCGACTACTGACTGGCCGGCGCCGGCTGCGGTCCTCCCGCCGGCGCAAGAGAGCGGGAGACCGATGACGGACGCTCCCATCGAGGCCGCGGTCCCCGAGCCGCGACGTCTGTCCCTGTTCGAGGCCATCGTCCCGGTCGCCGGGCTGATCGGCCTCGTGGCCCTGTCGTACTTCCTGTTCGGAGACGCCGGCGCCAAGGGGCCGAACCAGGTGGCGCTGATCGCCGCGACGATGATCGCCGTCGCCATCGGACGCCGGCGCGGCATCAGCTTCGACGACCTGTCGGCGGCCGCGATCGCCAGCGTCAGCTCCGGGATGGGGGCGATCTTCATCCTGCTCGCCGTCGGCGCCCTCGTCGGAGCCTGGGCGATGAGCGGCACGCTGATCGCGATGGTCTATTACGGCCTGCAGATCCTCGATCCCGCCCTCTTCTACGTCTCGGCGGCGGCGATCGCGGCCATCGTCTCGTTCGGCATCGGCAGTTCGTGGACGCTCGTCGGCACCGTCGGCATCGGCCTCATGGGCGTCGCGGCGGCGATGGAGCTGAGCCTTGCGATCACCGCCGGCGCGGTCATCTCCGGCGCCTATTTCGGCGACACCGTCTCGCCCTTGTCGGACTCGGCCAACCTCGCCGCCGGCGTCGCCGACGTGAACCTCTACGATCATCTGAAGCAGACGGCGCCCGTATCGGCGGCTGCGCTCGCCATCGCCCTCGTCGTCTTCTGGTTTCTCGGCGGGGGAGAGGGCGGCTTCGACGCGAGTGAGAAGATGGCGACGCTGAATGCCGACTTCGACATCTCGCTCGTGCTCTTCCTGCCGCTCGTCGTCGTCGTCACCCTCGCGGTCATGCGGCTGCCGCCCTTCACGACGATCTTCATCGGCGCGCTCGTCGGCGGCGTCCTCGCCGGCATCCTCGCGCCAGACCGGGTCGTCCGCTTCGCCGATCCCGCGGGCGAGCTGCCGCGCGCGCTGGCGATCGTCAAGGGCGTCTGGCTCGCCATCGCCGACGGCTACGTCTCTACCACCGGCCATCCGGTGGTCGACACGCTGGCGACGCGCGGCGGCATGAGCAGCATGCTGAACACGGTCTGGCTGATCATCACCGCCTTCGCCTTCGGCGGCGTGATCGAGCGCATCGGCGCCCTGACGCGGCTGATGGCCCCAGTGGCGGCGGCCTTCCGCTCGGCCTCGGCGCTCGTCACGGTTCTCGTCGCCTCGGTGTTCGCGACCAACGTCGCCACCGCCGACCAGTATCTCAGCATCGTCGTCCCCGGAAGGATGTTCAAGGCGACCTTCGCGGACAAGGGGCTGCCGCCTCTGCTCCTTTCGCGCACGGTGGGGCTGTCGGCGACGCCGACCTCTGCGCTCGTCCCCTGGAACAGCTGCGGCGCCTATATGGCGGCGACCCTCGGCGTCGCCACCGCCAGCTACGCGCCGTTCGCGATCTTCAATCTCGCCAATCCACTGCTCGCGATCCTCGTGACGATGGCGTTCGCCGCGGCACGGGAGCGCCGCCCGGCGCGATGATCCATTGCGCCACGGCCGTCGGCGCCGCACTCTCGGCGCGGATCCCGAATCCGCCGAAGGCCAACGGATGACCGCCGATCGCACGCAAAGCCACCTCACCGTGCTGATCGCGGTTCTCCTGTTTGCCGCCTGCATGCGCGTCGGCAGCACGGTGTTCGCGCCGGTCGCCTTCGCGCTGTTCACCATCGCCCTCGCCTGGCCGATGCAGAGCGCGATGCAGCGCCGGCTGCCGAAGATCCTCGCGCTCGCGATCAGCATCCTCGTGGTGCTCGGCGTCTTCCTTGGCTTTGGCCTGATGGTGGCCTGGGCGTTCGGCCGCGTCGGCCGCTGGCTGATCGCCGAGGCGGCCCTGTTCCAGGCGATCTACGAGCAGGTGACGGTCTGGCTCGAGGGACACGGCGTCGCCGTGGCCGGCTTGTGGAGCGAGCACTTCAATGTCGGCTTCATGATCCGGACGATCCAGGACATCACCGGCCGCCTCAATACGACGCTGAGCTTCTGGCTCGTCGTGTTCGTCTACGTCCTGCTCGGCCTGCTCGACGTGGACGACGTCAAGCGCAACATCCAGGCCCTGCACAATCCGGTGCTCTCGAGGATGCTGATCGAAGGCTCGGCCGAGACGGGCCGCAAGATCCGCAAATACATGATCGTGCGGACGCAGATGAGCGTGCTCACCGGCGTCCTCGTCTGGCTTTTCGCGAAAGTCGTCGGCTTGCCGCTGGCGACCGAATGGGGCGTGATCGCCTTCATCCTCAACTACATCCCGTTCATCGGCCCGTTCGTCGCCACCATACTGCCGACGCTCTTGGCGATGGCGCTGTTCGCCACCTGGCAGGAGACGATCCTCGTCTTCGCCGTCCTCAACCTCGTGCAGTTCGTGGTCGGCAGCTACATCGAGCCGCGCGTCTCCGGCAGCGCGGTGTCGATGCTCCCCTCGGTGGTGCTCTTCTCGGTGTTCTTCTGGACCTACATGTGGGGCCTGTTCGGCGCCTTCATCGGCGTGCCGGTGACGATCGCCATCCTCACCTATTGCGCCTATCACCCCGCCTCGCGCTGGCTCGCGGTGCTGCTCGGCATGCCGGAGAAGGCGCCGGCGGAAGACGCGGGGACCTGAAGCCGCGGCTCAGGCGGCGCGTGGCTCGGCCGTCGCGGCGGGCGGCGCCTTCGCCCGGCGCTGGAATGCGACGACGTAGAGCGTCGGCAGGAAGATCAGCGTCAGCATCGTCGCCACGAGCAGGCCGCCCATGATGGCGAAGGCCATCGGGCCCCAGAACACGGTCGGCGCGATCGGGATCATGCCGAGCACGGTCGACACCGCTGTCAGCATGATCGGCCGGAAGCGGGCGCTGCTCGCATCGATGGCGGCGCTCGCGACGTCCTTGCCGGCGGCGCGCTCGGCCTCGATCTGGCCGAGCAGGATGACGGCGTTCTTGGTGATCATGCCGATCAGCGCCAGCACGCCGAGGATGGCGACGAAGCCGAGCGGCCGCCCCGAGGGCAGGAGGGCGGCGACGACGCCGATCATGCCGAGCGGCGCCACGCTCAGCACGAGCGCGAGGCGCGAGAAGCTCTTCAGCTCGACCATCAGCACGGTGAACATGATCAGCAGCATCAGCGGCACCACCGCCATGACCGAGGCGAGCGATTTGGCGCTCTCCTCCACCGTGCCGCCGACCGCGATGCCGTAGCCGGCCGGCAGCGTCTTGCGCAGCGCCTCGATCCGCGGCTCGAGCGCGCCGACGACGGTCTCCGGCAGCTTGCCGGGGGCGACGGCGGCCTGGACGGTGAGCGTCGGCACGCGGTTCCGCCGCCAGACGATCGGGTACTCCTGCTCGTACTCGAAGCGCGCGAACTGGCCGAGCGGCACCGTGCGGCCGTTCGGCAGCGCCACTTGCAGGTCGCGCAGGCTGGTCAGCGATCCCCGATGCTCCTGGGTCGCCCGGGCGACGACGTCGACGAGATAGATGTCGTCACGAACCTGCGTCACGGGCATGCCGGTGATCACCGTGTTCAGGACGCTCGAGATCGCCTGCGTCGACAGGCCGAGCTGGCGCGCCTCGTCCTGGTCGACGACGACGCGCACCGAGCGTGCGGGCTCGATCCAGTCGAAGTTCACGCGCTGCGCATCCGGGTTCTCGGCGATGGCGGCGGCGAGCCTCAGGGCGATGTCGCGCACCTCCTCGATGTCCGGCCCGCTGACCCGGTACTGGATCGGCCAGCCGACCGGCGGCCCGAGCTCGAGCGGCGAGACGCTCGTGATCAGGCTCGGGAACTCCTCGGCGAACAGCTTCTGGAGCTTGGCCTGGACACGCTCGCGCGCCGCAACGTCCTTCGCGACGACCACCGACTGGGCGAAGAAGTCGTTCGGCAGCCGCGCGTCGAGCGGCAGGTAGAAGCGGATAGCGCCGCGCCCGACATAGGTGCTGAAGCGCTCGACGTCGGGATCGCCCGCGAGCGACTGCTCGACCTTCTCGGCGACCCTCTCGGTGGCGAAGATCGAGGCGTTCTGCGGCAGGCTCATGTCGACCAGCAGCTCGGGCCGGTCGGAGGCCGGGAAGAACTGGCGCGGGATCAGCGGCAGAGCGAGGATGGCGAGCACGAACAGTCCGAGCGTGACGCCGAGCGTCAGCCAGCGGACGCGGATCGCGAAGGTCAGGAAGCCGCGATAGGCGCTCATGATCCGGCTCGGCTTCGGATCGGTCTCGGGCTTCGGCGCCTTCAGGATGAAGACGCCGAGCAGTGGCGCGAAGATCACGGCGACGAACCA
Organism: Pseudomonadota bacterium; assembly: GCA_023430145.1. Classification (GTDB taxonomy): domain Bacteria; phylum Pseudomonadota; class Alphaproteobacteria; order Rhizobiales; family Methylopilaceae; genus JAEZCD01. Next base: position 30,308 of record JAEZCD010000378.1, on the reverse strand, counting down.
GGAGACGACGAGGGCGATCGTCACCACCGCGAACAGCGAGTAGGTGTACTCGCCGGCCGAGCTTTGGGCGAAGCCGACCGGCACGAAGCCGGCGATCGTGACGAAGGTGCCGGCTAGCATCGCGAAGGCATAGGTCCGGAAGGCATAGGTGCCGGCGGCGTGCTTGTCGTCGCCGGCCGCCAGGCGATTGATCATCGCATCGGTGACGGTCATCGCGTCGTCGACCATGAGCGCCAGCGCGATGATCAGGGCACCCAGCGAGATCCGCTGCATGTCGATGTCGATGATGTCCATCACCGCGAAGACGATCGCCAGCGTCAGCGGGATCGACAGCGCGACGACGAGGCCCGGCCGGATGCCGAGGCTGATGAAGCTGACCACCATGATGATCGCGACGGCCTGCCAGAGCGAGGCCATGAAGTCGGCGATCGCCTCGTCGACGGTGACGGCTTGGTCGGCGACCAGCGTGACGCCGATGCCGATTGGCAGGTCGGCCTCGATTCGGGCCATCGCGGTCTTCAGATTCCGGCCGAGCGCCAGAATGTCGCCGCCCTCGCGCATGGCGATGCCGAGGCCGATCGCCGGCTGGCCGTTCACCCGGAACATCGGCTGCGGCGGATCGACGAAGGCGCGATGCACGGTGGCGATGTCGCTGAGCCGCAGCATGCGGCCGCCGACGGCGAAGTTGATGTCGCGAATGTCCTGCTCGTTGTTGAACGAGCCGGAGACCCGCACCGACAGGCTCTCGTCGCCGGTCTGGATGATGCCGGCCGGCCGCACGACGTTCTGCGCCTGCAGCGCGGCGAGCAGCGCGGCGCGGTCGACGCCGAGGGCCGCGAGCTGCTCCATCGAGAACTCGATGTAGATCACCTCGTCCTGGGCGCCGATCATCTCGATCTTGGAGACGTCGGGCACCTGCAGCAGCTCCGAGCGCGCCCCCTCGACATAGTCGCGCAGCTCGCGATGCGTGAAGCCGTCGGCCGTGAAGCCGTAGATGATGCCGAACGTGTCGCCGAACTCGTCGTTGAAGCCCGGGCCGACCACTCCGGCCGGCAGCGTGTGGCGCATGTCGCCGACGCTCTTGCGCACGTGGTACCAGATGTCCGGCACCTCGTCGGCGGTCGTGCTGCCCTCGAGGTTGACGAAGATGGTCGTCAGCCCGGCCTTGGTATAGCTGCGCAGGAAGTCGAGCCCAGGCGTCTCCTGCAGCGTGCGCTCGATCCGCTCGGTGACCTGCTTCAGCGTGTCCTCGACGGTCGCGCCCGGCCAGGCGGCCTGCACGACCATCGTCTTGATGACGAAGGACGGGTCCTCGTTGCGGCCGAGATTCTTGAACGCGAGCACGCCCGCGAGCACCGCGACGAGCATGAAGTAGACGATCAGCGACGGACGCTTCAGCGCCCAGTCGGAGAGGTTGAAGCCCGTCACGGCGCAGATCCGAGCAAGCGGACCTTCTGCCCCGGATGCAGGGCCTGAACGCCCGCGGTGACGATCACGTCGCCGTCCTCGAGCCCCTCGGAGACGACGACGGTCGCCGGGTCGAAACGTAGCACCTCGACATTGCGCAGCGTCACGGTGGAGGTGGCGGGATCGACGATCCAGACCGCCGGCTGATTGCTCTGCCGGGTCAGCGCGCTGGCCGGGATGGCGATCACCGGCACGGAGTCGAGCTGCACCTGGCCGGTGACGGTGGAGCCGAGGCGGATCGCCTCCGGCGGGTCGATGAGGCCGACGCGGACCGGGAAGGTGCGCGTCGTCGGGTCGGCCTGCGGCGCCACCTCGCGCACCCGGCCGGTCGTAGACACCGAGGGATCGTCGGTGAGGCGGATGCTCACCAGGGGATCGCTCGGCGCCGTGCGCAGCACCTGGGCGGGGACGTTGAACACGGCATCGCGGCCGCCCTGCCGGGCCACCTGCACGATCATGCGGCCGGCCTGCACGACCTCGCCCGGCTCGGCGCCGCGCGCCGTGACCGTGCCGTCGCTGTCGGCCTTCAGCTCGGTGAAGCCGAGATTGTCCTCGGCGATCTTCAGCTGCGCCTCGGCATCGTCGACCGCCGAGGTGGCGCTGCGCAGCGCCGCCTGCGCCTGCTCGAAATTGGCGCGCGTCGTGAAGCCGCTCTTCATGAGCCGGTCCTGGCGCTCGAAGGCGTTCTGCATCTTCTCGAGCTGGCCCTCGGCCGCCGAGAGAGCGGCCCTCGCGGAGCGGAGCGCGTTCTGCTCGTTCTGCGGATCGAGGCGGGCGACGACCTGCCCGGGCTCGACCTTGTCGCCGACATTGACGGAACGCTCGATCATCCGGCCGCCGATGCGGAAGGCGAGCGCGACCTCGTTCTGCGCCTCGACGTGGCCGGTCATGGTGATCATATCGCCCGGCAGCCGCCGCTCGATCGTCTCGGTGCGCACCGGGCGCGGCTGCGTCGCCCTCTCCTCGGGCTCCTGGCCGCATGCCGACAGGCTCAGCGCGGCGGCGATCCCGACGAGCAGCCGCCGGGTGGCCGCAGGACTGGATTGTGGGGGAGCATCGGCCGCCATCGGCCCACCGTCTTCGATTAGAGAGCCAGACCAGACCGAAGTCCAGGCAGGGCGAGCCCCCTGTCGCCGGTCCATCCTGCCGCGGACTCTAGCGGCGGCTCGGGTCTTATGGATTAGCTGAGAATCCCAGCGATAGTCGTTTAGTCCCAAAGCAAAGCTCGACGACGACGTGATTCGCTCCCCTGCCTGCCAGGTCCGCGGTCAGACCCGGCGCAGCCGACGGTAGTCGACGACGCGGCCATCGAAGGAGCTGAGCGAGATTTCGTGCCGCCATCCGCGCCGTGTCCCGCGATAGATGAAAAAGCGGCCGCGGCAGTCGACCCGCCGGATGTTGAAGAAGCCGCGCTGGCGCAGGATGCGCTCGCCCCCCGCGCAGCTGATCCGGCGGCCGCCGCTGAGATTGGAGCCGATGCCGATATCGATGTTGACGCTGACCTGGGCGCCGGCGGGTGCGAGCATGGCGGGCGCGAGAAGGAGAGGAACAGCCAATGCGGCTGCGGTTATGATCTTTCGGAACATGATTTTTTTCCGTCTTCCGTTGGGTTGGTTTTCCGAGTGATCGATACCGAGCGTCAGTTTCGGCTCACGTATCGGCCCGCGCTGTAGAGAATCTTTGTCGCGATATGCTTGCATGAGCTGCTCGCGGGAGATCCGTAGGTCAGTCGAGTGCGGGAATCGTCCTCGGCTCGCCGCGCGGCCCGCCATTGCGGCCGTGGCGGAATTCGGCCAGCGCCTCGTAGATCGCCTTGCGGGCCCGGTTTATGGCGCCGATCGGCCGGTGCTCGGGCAGCGCGTGCCAAGGATTGAACGAGAGCTGTTCGGCGAGCGCCTTGCTGCGTGCGCCGATCGGCTGCTTCGGGATGCGGATCAGCGCCACCCGGCGGAACGGCGATCTCGCCTCGTCCCAGACGACGAGCGAGTCCTCGATCGGCATCGCAACGGCGTCGGTCTGCGTCTGCACCAGAAAATCGAAATAGATGTCGCCCTGCGCCAGCTGCTCTCCGGCGATCTCGGCGAGGAAGTCCGGGCCGCTTCCGGGCGTCGCGGGCGGGACCGAGACGGGATTGGCGGAGAACTTGATCGCCTGCGGCCCCAGCCTGATCGGCGTCTGGCTCCAGTAGCGGCCCTGGAACGGGCTCGTGAGCGGCACGCTGCCGCGCATAGTCATCACCGCCCGCAGCTCCTCGGGGTGGCTGGCGAAGAATTTCGCCGTGCCCTTGGTCGGATCCTCCGCCCCGAGCGCCTCGTGCACCGCCTGGTAGTCGGCGAGGTTGCGGACGAAGAAGCTCGGGAAATTGTTGATCATCACGAAGTCCTGCGTCGTCGCGTCCTGTTCCTTCTCGAGGATCTTCGTGCCTTCGACGCCGAACAGCTTGATCGCCATGCCGTTCGCCTGCGGCACAGTGTCGGACTGCACCTCGATGCCGCCGGCCGAGAAGCGGATGAGGGCGTCGAAGCTGCGTCGCCGCGCGGAGACGCCGTGGCGCAGATCCTGCGGCACGTCGTCGAGCACGATGAACTGCGCCCGCACCAGCACGTGCGTCTTCGGATGCGCATCGCGCAGCACCGGCTGCTTGCCGGGCGGGAACTGCCCCTGCAGCCGATCGATCGTCGCCTTGGTGATGAAGTCGATGAAGGCCGGCTCGCCGGGATCGATCGTCTCGGCGCCGAGAGCCGGCGGCGCAGCGGTCTGGGCAACGCTCGTCGCCGGCGCGGGGAGGGCGACGGCGGCGAGGACGGCGCCCGCGCGGGTGGTCCGGCGAAGGAACCGGGCCATCACGGCGTCGGCGCGCCGTTATACGTGCCCGGATTGCGCACGTGGTAGAAAGTCTTGTCGGTCCAGGCGCGGACCGGGTCCGCCGGCCCGCCGAACGGGCTGATCTGGCGCGGCTCGCCCGGGATCGACTTCATGTACTCGATCAGCGCCCAGCGCTCCTCATCGGTCAGCAGGTGGCCGATGACGCCGGGCCCCGAGCCGTTCTGGAACGAGTGGCCGGCATTCGAGTTGCCGACGAGCGTGGTGTCGTAGAGGAACTTGCCCGAGGCGCCGCTCGTGTCGATGCCGAGCTTCACCGGATCGTATTCGCGGCCGATCAGGAAGGTCTTCGGGCGCTCCGCGGCGGGGCGCAGCAGTTCGTAGAGGTTCGGCACCGAGCCGTTGTGCAGATAGGGCGGCGCCGTCCACATGCCCTCGGCCGGGTTGGCCTTGTAGCCGCCGATCACCGGAATCGGCAACGGCGCGTCGGGCAGCGTGTAGGCGCGCGCCGACAGCATCTCCTCGTCGCTGAGACCGAGCTTCGCCAGCGCCTTGCCGAAGACGCCGTCCGTCACTGCCGAGAACACGGCCGGCGGCGGCGCCAGCGCCGAGCCCGTCCAGGGAGCGGGGAGCCGGTCGCGAAGCGCGCCGCTGCGGACCGTCGGCTGGCTCTCGAACTGCGGGCTCGTGAACTGGCCGGGATCGGTGCCGATGACGCGGCCGGCGACGATGGCGTTCTCGATGAAACGCTTGCCCTGTGCGCGCGGCTCGCTCCAGCGATGCGGCCAGGTCGAATGGCAGCCGGCGCAGGTCTCGGCGAACAGTTTCGCGCCGGCCGCGGCCTTCGTGCGGTCGATCGGACCGAGCACCTCCTCCGGCCACTTCGGCGGCGCCAGTCGCCGCAGCAGATCCTCGAGATCGATCTGTCCGCGGAAGTCGATCGTCGACTCGAACAGCCCCTCCTCGGGCGAGGCGGAGGTCCCGTCGAAGCGCACGAACACGCCGACCGACTCGCCGCCATTACGCGTCAGCGGGTCGAACAGCACGCCACTCCACTGCGCCCAGGCCGATTGCGGAACGTTCCAGACAAAGGAGGGTTTCGCCGGGGCGAGCGGCGCCACCCAGTTCTGCGGAATATCCATCAGGTTGCTCTGCACCTGATTGTGGATCAGCCGCAGCGCATCCATCCGTCCGGGGCCGACCGTCGTCGGGGTCAGGGCGATGATCTCGTTGTATTTATTGACCGCGTCGGCGTTCTCCGCGAGCCGGCGGCGCAGCTCGGCGCGGCCCGCATCGTCCAGCCGGCCGAGGCGGCGGGCGAGGCGGTTGAACTTATCGGGGTCGGCGACCGTCGCCGCCAGCGCATCGTCGAGGCCCTGGACGAAGGCGTGGATGTCGACATCCTTGTTGTTGCCGCCCGAGACCTTGATCGTCGTGCCCTTGTATTCCAGCTCGGCGTCGTGACACGCGGCGCAGGTGAGGCCGACCCACTCGCCCTTCCAGCGGCCGGCCGGGACCGTGGTCTTGGTGACGCCGATCGGCAGGCCGTCCAGATTGTAGACCGGGTCGGGCCTCTGCGGGACGAGCCCGTAGCCGCGCATCGTTCCGTCCGAGCGGAACAACTCCGTCTTGCCGGCGCTCTCGAGGTTGAGGAAAATGTCGTACCAGAGCGCTGCCGACCCCTGCGAGGTGTTGTAGTAGCGGAGTCGATCTTCCTGGGACCAGCCCTGGTCGGGGAAGATTATATTCTTTCCGCTATAGGCGTCCTGAGACAGCGCGCCATAGGTCAGCGCGCCGACAAGACCGAAACCGAGTGCGAGTGCAGCCAGCTGCGCCGCATGCGCCGTTCGCCTGAATCCCACGATATCGCCCCGATAGACGAGCAGTCGCGCGACGACGTTTTAATGAATCAGTCGTCCGATCGACGCGATGCTCGACAGATTTACACCTCTTATGCTGCACGCCTACGCGCAGGTTCTTTTCGCAATCTAGATCATACATTACTATTATTCTAGTTCCAGGCTAGCCGTAACTCGACAGACTGTCAATGCTCGCGCGGGATGCAGGAAGGATTCTGGGACGGTACGCACAATCAGAGACGATTTGACTAGAAATAAAAGCCTCAGTATCGAGTCGATAGTCCTGGACAAGAACCCCATTTAACTTTCCCGCAAGCGCGGCTATTGTGATTTGATGCCTCCCGCAGCGAGGCGGCAGATCGAGGATACGGCTTCGCGGAGCGGCGGCTCCGCCGAGTTAAGGAGTGCGCTTACCGGAGTGAGGCCATGGCAGTCTTCTCGACCGCGTCGTCCGAAGGGCGACAGGACGTCCCGACTTGGCTCTGCGTGCTGCTCGGCATCGTGCTCGTCATCGCCGGCTTCGTCGTTCTCGGCGACGTCGTGCTGGCAACCATCGTCAGCACGTTCATCATCGGCATCGCCGCCATAGCGGCGGGCGTCTTCGAGCTCGTCCACGCCTTCTGGACCAAGGGGTGGGGTGGCTTCGTGTGGCAGATCATCCTCGGATTGTTCTACATCGTCGGCGGCATCGCGCTCGTGACGCAGCCCGTCTCCGGCTCGCTGCTCCTCACCTGGGTGCTCGGCTTCATCCTCCTCGCATCCGGTTTTGTCCGCATCTTCGTCGGCTTCGGCCGCTGGGCGGAGGCGGGATGGGTGCTGGTGATCTCCGGGCTGTTCGGAATCGGCGCCGGCTTGGTCATCCTCAGCGGCTGGCCGATGACGGGCCTGTGGGTGCTCGGCTTCCTGCTCGGCGTCGACCTCATCCTGCACGGCGTCGGCTGGCTCGTGACGGCGGTCACGCCGGCCGGCCGGGCGGTGGCATGACCGCCGCTCTCGTTCCGGGCAGCGCGAGCACCTTCGACGAGCTTTCACGAGCTTGATCTGGATCAGAGCGGGTGGCTCGATCCGTCAGAGAAGATACTTTTATGCGCCTCGAACAACATCGATAGATCATAACCAGGCACGGCTGTTGGGGAGCAGTCGGGGCGGGAGGGTATCGTGGGTAGCAGCGATGCGGGGCTGAAGAGTCATCGATACTCCACGGTCGACTTGCCGACGAAAAGCCAGTTCGAGGCGTGGCGAGCGCTGATGTCGTCGAATGTCGAGCTGACGCGCGTCGGCGAAGACGACGGCTTCCCGGCCGATCTCGTGGCCTGGGACTTCGGCGGCCTCGTGCTGGCCGAAATGCGCATGCCGAGCCGGGGCTTTGCCCGGGTCTGGCGGCACCTCAAGCAGCCGCTTTCGGACCATTGGTGCCTGGTCCTCTCGCTCGACACGGTGCCCGGCGTTCCGGGCGAGCGCCAGGGGCGGTCGCTGAGCTTCAGATCGCTCGGCCGTCCGTTCACCGGCCAGGGCGACGAAGCGCACCTCGTTTCGCTGTTTCTGCCGCGCGACCAGTTCGCCGATGTCGCTGCGCGGCTCGACAGCGTCCCCGCGGCCATTCCCGACGAGGCGCTCGGCGCGCTGCTGGCCGACTTCATGCTGTGCCTCGGCCGCCGCCTTCCCGAGATGAAGCAGGCTGATCTCCAGAGCCTTGTCGAGGTCACCCGTGCCACCGTGACGGCTTGCCTCGCGCCGACCGCCGAGCACCTCGCCGGAGCCGCAAGGCCGCTCGCGCTCACGCTCGTCGAGCGCGCACGGGCCGAGATCCGCCGCAACATCGAGTCGCCTGGCTTCGGCGCGACGGAGCTCTGCCGCGCGCTCGGAGTGTCGCGCTCCCGCCTCTACCGGCTGTTCGAGCCGTTCGGCGGCGTCGCCAACTACATCCGACGCCAGCGCCTCCTGTTCGCGCATGCCGCGCTGTCGAACCCTTCCGAGGCGCGCCAGATCCGCGAGATCGGCGAGGCCTTCGGGTTCGGCGATGCTTCCGGCTTCAGCCGCGCCTTCCACGCCGAATTCGGCTATACGCCGCGCGACGCGCGCGCTGCCGCGCTCGCCGGGATCCCGCTACAGCCGACGGTCGCCCGAACGGCGGCCACGTCCGACGACGGCGGCTTCGCCGCCCTTCTGGTGAGGCCGCACGGGCCGCAACCGCCGCTGCGGCGCGTGCCGGGGCTGCCGCACGCCACACGGATCTCAGGCCTGTCGCATGATTGGGCCGCTCTCGGCCGCCCGCCCGACTAGGAAAAGGCCGAGGCCGGCGGCCGCGGTCGTCGCCATCAGCCAATAGGTGTGCTCGCCGAGGTCCGGATAAAGGCCTCCGCAGAGCGCCGTCAGCCCCGCCAGCGAGGCGGCCCAGCCGGCCGCGACCCAGCTCTGCGCGCGCGCCTGCGCGCCGCGCGGCACCGCGCGGGCGATTGTCACCATCGTCGCCAGATGCGTGGCGCCGAATGTGATGCCTTGCGTGAGCTGCAGGACGACCAGCACCGGCAGCGGCGGATCGAGCGCCATGATCGACCATCTCAGAGCGGCGACGATGCCGGCGAACAGCAGCACCGCCCGCGGGCTGCCGAACCTCGCGAAGAGTAGCCGGGCGAACCAGAACAGGACGATCTCCGACACCACGCTGATCGCCCAGAGCGCGCCGACCAGCGTTGCGCTGATGCCGGTCTGCACCCAGTGCAGGCTGCTGAAGGCGTAGTACATGGCGTGACTCGACTGCACGCAGACGGCGCCGGCGAGCAGCGCGACCACGGCAGCGCGCGGCACGCCGGCCGATGCTTCGCCGGCCGGGATCGAAGGCGTCGACGGGTAGCGGGAGACGAACAGCGCCGCGGCGGCGGTCGCGAAGGCGGCGAGGACGATGAACCAGATGATCGCATCCGCCGACGTCCGTGTCGTCAGATAGCCGGCGGAGAGGCTGGCGGCGATGAAGCCGATCGAGCCCCAGAGACGGATGCGGCCGTAGAGCCGCTCATGCGCGTCGGCCGGACTTCGGTCACGCAGGAGCATCCAGGTGTGCGTGTCGGTCAGCGCGATCAGCGGTCCCTGCGCGAAGGCGGCGAGGATGACGAGGCAGAGGATCGCGACGAAGCCGCTGGCGAGCCCGAGCAGGAGGTTGAAGACGGCCACGGCCGCCGCGGCGATCGTCAGCACGCTGCCGATGGCGCCGTGCCGATCGGCATAGGCGCCGACCAGCGGGTTGGCGACGATCCGTGCCAGCAAGGGCGCAGCAAGGACGATGCCGATCTGCGAGGCGTCGAGCGACTGCGCCTCGAGCCAGATCGGGAAAAAGGGCAGCGCGATCCCCACCTCGAAGAAGAGCGCGGCATAAAGGAAAGACAAGCGACCGGTGGGGAGGTGCGGAAGCTGCATCGCTCACCTCGTGCTGCGCCGCCGGCCGTAGGCCACTCGCCCGGGTCGTTTCCGGCTCGTCAGACTGGCCGCTACCCCGTGCATCTGCAAGCTGTCGCCAAGCGTCGCCCGTGCGCTCGCGGCGTCTCGGGCCTGGACCGAGGCGTCGATATGCTCACGACAGCGGTGCGACTGGCTCTTCGGCCGAGCAGCGGAAGCTGTCCGAGCCCCCGGCGGACCTGTCGCGGAGGCTCAGTCGATGCCGCAGATGTCGGCGATGGTGAGCAGGTAGATGCGGATCATGTCGAGATAGTCGGCGATGTCGACCCGCTCGTCCGGCATGGTGTTATAGCGCCCGCCGGGGCCGCAGACGACGCCCTGCATGCCGAGCTCGGCATAGAGATGGCCGGCATCGGTGCCGTAGAAGCCGGGCGGCGTGATCGCTCCGGTCGGCTGCGGCTCGCCGCGGATCGCCGCGTAGGCGGCGTTGACGGCGCGCACGATGCGGGCCTCGCGCGCCACCTCGAAGGGCGGCATCATCGGCCGGCCGCCGCCGTGCTCGGCGGTCACCGTCGCCTTCAGGCCGGGATGGCGCGCCTCGAGGGCATCGAGCTCGCGTCGGATCTCGGCGAGTGCGCCGGCCTCGGTCTGGCCGGGAGCATAGCGGGCCGAGCCCTTCAGGCGGACGAAGTCGGCGACCTGCGGCGGCCGCCATTCGTGCAGATCGCGCCCGAGCGCGCCGTGGATGACGCCGACATGGACGCGGTTGATCGACCGGTGCTCGTCGCTGGGAGCATCGGGAAAGGTCAGCCCATGCAGCCGCGGGATCAGGTCGCAAGCGGTGAGGATGGCGTCGACGGCCTCCTCGCGCTTCGACAGATGCCGCGTCTTGCCCTCGAGCTCGATGATGAAGGTGAACGCGGCCGCGTGCATCGTAACGGCCTGCAGGTCGGTCGGCTCGCTGTTGACGAAGTAGTCGGCCCGCACGCCCTGCCGGATTGCCGCGAGCGTGCCGATGCCGCCCTGCAGCTCGCCGACGACATAGGTGAGCACGACGTCGCCGCGCGGGCGGACGCCGGCATCGATCAGCGTCTTGACCGCGCAGAGCGAGGCGGCGTCGCCGGCCTTCATGTTCGACACGCCGATGCCGTAGATGAACTTGTCGTCGACCAGCCCGCCCCACGGATCGACGGTCCAGCCCTCGGTGACCGGGTTGGTGTCGATGTGCCCGTTGAACAGCAGGCTCTTGCCGCCCCCGCTGCCGCGCCAGCGGCCGATGGCGTTGACGCGCTCGCCCTCGACCGGCTGCAGCTCGGCCTCGAGCCCCATACCGGCCATGACGGCGCAGACATGCTCGGCCAGCGCCCGCTCGCCGGGGGTCTCGGTGTAGCTCTTGTGGCGTACCATGTCGGCGAGCAGTTTCAGGCAGGCGTCCTCGTCGATGTTGCGAGCGAGGTCCAAGGGGTCGATCACGGCGTCCTCTCGGCGATGGCGGGCGTGGCGCCCGAGGGGGTGGGGCTCGGCACCGCTTCGAGCAGGGCCTTGGTGTAAGGGTGGCGGTCGGCGCTCTCGGCATCCTCGGCGTCGAACACGTCGACGAGCCGGCCGCGATACATCACGGCGATACGGTGGGCGAGCTGCCGCACGAGATTGAGGTCGTGGGTGATGAACACGCAGGCCGTGCCGGTCTGCCGCTGCAGATCGACCAGGAGCCGCGCCACCGAGGCCTGCACCGACACGTCGAGCGAGGAGGTGATCTCGTCGCAGATCACGAGCTGCGGCTCGGCCGCGAAGGCGCGGGCGATCGCCACCCGCTGCTTCTCGCCGCCGGAGAGCTGATGCGGATAGCGCTCGGCATGGTGCCCCGGCAGGCGCACCTTCGCGAGCAGCGCGCCGATCCGCGCGCCGATCCCCGAGCGCGGCACGATGCGATAGAGCTTCAGCGGCCGGGACAGGATTTCCCTCACCCGCTGGCGCGGATTGAGCGAGGCGTCGGGATGCTGGAAGACGATCTGCACCGCGCGGCGATAGGCGCGGTCGATGGCCCGGCGGCTCACGAAACTGCGTCCGGCGAAGACCACCGATCCCTCGAAATCCTGCAGGCCGGCGAGCACTTTGGCGATCGTCGACTTGCCCGAGCCGGACTCGCCGACGACGCCGACGAGCTCGCCCGGACGGACCGACAGCTCCACGTCGCGCGCGCCCCAGACCTCGTCCTCGCCGGCCCCGAGGAGCCGCATCAGCGCCGAGGTGGCGCGGTAGCGCACGCTGACGCGACCGATGCGCAGCAGCTCCGGTGCCGAAGGATCGGGCGGAGGCGTGCCGATCCGCCGGTCGGGGCGCGGCACGGCGGCGAGCAGGGCCCTCGTATAGGGGTGCTCGGGCGCCGTGAAGATGCGCGCGCACGGCCCCTGCTCGACGATCTCGCCGCGATTGATCACGGCCACGTCGTGCGCGACGCGGGAGACGAGGCCGAGGTCGTGCGAGATGTAGAGCGCGGCGACGCCCGTCTCCGCCTGCAGCCCGGCGAAAAGCTCGAGGATCTGGCGCGCGGTGATGATGTCGAGCGCCGTGGTCGGCTCGTCGAAGATGATCAGCTCCGGCGAGCAGGCGATCGCGGTGGCGATGACGACGCGCTGCTTCTCGCCGCCCGAGGCCTCGTGCGGATAGCGCCGCATCATGTCCGCCGGCCGGGCGATGCCGGTGCGGGCGAGCAGCGCCTCCCCCGCCTGCAGCGCCTCCTTGCGGCCCAAGCCGCCATGCCGGACCAGCACCTCGGCGAGCTGGTCGCCGAGGCGGAGGGTCGGATTGAGCGAGGTGCTCGGGTCCTGGAACACCATGCTGATGCGCCGCCCGCGGATCTCGAGGATCTCCTTCGGCGTCTTCGTCCGCAGATCCTCGCCGGATAGGGCGATCGAGCCCGACGTTTCGCGCGCATTGGCGGGCAGGTAGCGCATGATCGCCCAGGCGAGTGAGGTCTTGCCCGAGCCCGATTCACCGACGAGGCCGAGCGTCCGTCCGTGCCGGATGTCGAGCGAGACCCAGCGCAGCGCCTCGAGCGGGCCGGCCGGCGTCTCGTAGCCGAGGCTGTAGTCGCGGACGGCGAGCACCGGAGGCGCCTCGTCCTCCGCGCTGACCACCTGCCTGCCGCCGCTCGTCGCCCGCATCCGCCTAGCGCCCCCGGCGCGGGTCGAGATAGTCGCGCAGCGCATCGCCGAAGAGGTTGAAGCCGAGCGCGGCGACGGCGATGGCGATCCCCGGAACCACCACGCACCAGGGATTGCGGAACATGAAGCGCCGCGCCTCGGAGATCATCAGGCCCCATTCGGTCGAGGGCGGCTGCGCGCCGAGACCGAGGAAGCCCAGCGTCGCGCCGATCATGATCGCGAACGAGACGCGGATGGTCGCCTCGACGATGATCGGGCCGATGGCGTTCGGAACCACCTCGCGGCCTATCACGTAGCCCCGCGACTCGCCCCGCGCGACGGCGGCCAGCACATATTCCCGCGTGCGGACCGACAGCACCGCGCTGCGGGCGATACGCGCCATGCCCGGCGTGAAGGCGAGCGCCACCGCGAGCATCGCGTAACCGGTGCCGCCGCCGAGCATGGTGACGATGAGCAGCGTGAACAGCAGCTCGGGCACGGCGAGCAGGCCGTCGACCAGGCGCATGATGAGGCTGTCGAGCCAGCCACCGGCGACGCCGGCGGTGACGCCGATGATCGCGCCCGCGAGCACGCCGAGGGCGGTGGCGCCGACGCCGAAGAGAATGGTCGAGCGCGCACCGTGCAGGAGGCGTGAGAGGAGATCGCGGCCGAACTGGTCGGTGCCGAGCCAGTGCGCCGCCGACGGGCCCTGCAGCCGCGCTGTGGGAAAGAACTGCTGCGGGTCGTAGGGGGCGAGCCACGGACCGAAGACCACGGCTACGGCGACCGCCGACAGCAGCACGATGCCGGCGAAGGCGGTCGGGCTGCGCAGGAAGTCACGCATAGCGCACACGCGGATCGAGCGCGGCGATCACGAGGTCGGAGGCGAGGTTGGAGAGCGCGTAGACGGTCGCCAGCACCAGCGTCACCGCCTGGATGACCGGCAGGTCGCGGTTCTCGAGCGCGTAGACGAGCAGCCGGCCGAGGCCGGGCCAGGCAAAAATCTCCTCGACGACGATGATGCCGCCGAGCAGGTAGCCGATGTCCAGCGAGATCACGGCCACCGCCGGCGCGAGCGAATTGGGCAGCGCGTGGCGGCGCACGACGACGCTCTCCTTAAGGCCCTTGAGCCGCGCCGCGCGGACATAGTCGCTCGCCAGCACGTCCGACATCTCGCTGCGCACCTGGCGGGCGATGTGCGCGGTGAGGATCAGGCCGAGCGTCGCGGCCGGAAGGATCACATGCAGGAGGAAGCCCGAAAGGCTCTCGCCCGGGGCAACGAAACCGCCGGCCGGCAGGATGCCCCCGCCCGGCCCGGCGAAGAACACGAGCAGCAGCGTCGCGGTGACGAATTCGGGCATCGCCGTGCCGGCATAGGCGAGGAGCCCGATGCCGAGGTCGACCGCGGTGCCGCGGCGCAGCGCCGCCACCATGCCGAGCGGAATGGCGATGACGGTCACCGTCACGAGCGCGGTCGCGGCCAGCAGCGCAGAATGCCAGAACGCGTCGCCGATCAGGCCGGCGACCGGCAGCGACAGGCGCAGCGAGGTTCCCCAGTCGCCGCGCATGATGTTGCCGATCCAGTCGACGTACTGGACGTACCAGGGGCGATCGAGCCCGAGCTGCTGCTCGAGCGCGCGCAACTGATCCTCGGTGGCGTGTTCGCCGAGGATCATGACCGCCGCATTGCCCGGCAGGATCAGCGTGATCGCGAAGACGGTGAACGAGACGATCAGCAGAACCAGCAGGATGGCGGCGAGCCGCCGGACGAGGTAGGCGGCAGTCAACGGCTCAGCGCCGGTCGAGCCAGACGCTCTCGACGTAGAAGGTGCGCGAGAGCGGATGCACCGTCCAGCCGCGCACCCAGTCGCGGCTCGCCGTCAGCACGTCCTGGAAGAACGGGACGACATAGGGGGTGTCGCGGGCGATGATCTTCTGCGCCTCGATGTAGAGGCGCTTGCGCTCGGCCTCGTCGAGCGTGCTGCGGCCGCGCGCGACGAGCTCGTCGAACTCCTTGTTCTTCCACGCCGTGTCCTCGAAGGCGGCGTCGGAGGTGAGCAGCAGCGTGAAGGCGCCGTCCTCGGTCGGCTGCATGCCCCAGTAGCCCATGTAGAAGTTGCCCTTGCGCCAGACATTGGCGAGGTAGGTGTCGTGCGGAATCGTCTCGACGTCGATGTCGAAGCCGGCCGGCCGCGCCATCTCCTTGATGGCGATCGCGACCTGCGAGCGGATGGCCGGGCGGTTGGAGGCGACGAGCGCGATCTTGATGCCGTCCGGATAGCCGGCCTCGGCGAGCAGCGCCTTGGCGGCGGCCGGGTCGTAGGCGATCTCCGGCGTGTCGGCGAGATAGCGATATTGCGGCGAGACGACATTGTCGCGCGCCGGCTGGCCGAGACCCTCGAGGATGAGGTCGACCAGCGTCTGCCGATCCACCGCCATGGCGAGCGCCTTGCGCACGCGGATGTCGTTGAACGGCTTCTGGTCGTTGCGCATGACGACGTTCACGAACCGCCCGGAGGGAACGCGCAGCGCCTTGACGCCCGGCGACTTGGCGATGCGCTCGAAATCGGCCTGCTGCACCTCGAGCATCACGTCGGTCGCGCCCGACAGGAAGTTCGCGGTCTCGGCGGCGAGGTCAGGGAACAGTCGCATCTCGACAGCGTCGAGAATGGGCTTGCCGGGGATGAAGTACTTGTCGTTGCGGACGAGGCGCACCATCCGCGCGCTGTCGTAGGTCTCGAGCTTGAAGGGGCCGGTGCCGTTGGCCTTGGTGTCGATCTCCGACAGGGGACCGGCGAGCGCCTTGGCCGAGACGATGCGCGCATTGGCATGCGCGACGGCGATTGGAAAATCGGCGTAGGACGATTTCAGCGTGAAGCGGGCGGTGAGCGGGTCGACGGCCTCGATGTCGGAGATCATGTTGACGACCGAGCGCGCCGGCGAGGCCGTCTTCGGGTCGAGGATCGCCTTGAAGGTGGCGACGACGTCGGCGGCGGTGAACGGCGTGCCGTCGTGAAAAGTCACGCCCGGCCGCAGCTTGAACGTGAAGACCTTGGCTTCGGCATCGGCGTTCCACTCGGCGGCGAGATCGGGCATCGGCCGCATGTCGGGGCCGAGGCGCGTCAGGCCCGAATAGAGCATGTCGACGGTCGGATACTCGGCCGGGCCGGACAGCTGCAGCACGTTGAGCGTCGCGATGCGGGTGGAGTGACTGATCTTCAGCACGCCGCCGGTGCGCGGCGCGGTCGTCTGGGCGAGGCCGGGCGCCGAGAGCGCCAGCAAGGTCGCCAATCCGAGGACCACGCCGCGGCGGGAAATTGCGAAATCGATCATCGTCGCCCTCCTCGTGCGATGGCCGGGCTCGTCGCTCCGGCCTCCTAGTCGATCACAGTGAGCTCGCGCGGGAGCGCGGTCAGCACCTCCGGCGCGCCTTCCGTCATGAGCAGCGTATGGCCGACGCCCATGGCGTAGCCCGTGTCGCTGTCGCCGATCATGACGTGGTAGAACAGCGTCATCCCCGGCCGGCACTCGGTCGGATTGCCCGCATAGATCATCGGCGGAACGTCCATGCTGGTCGGCGCGAACGTGCAGCCCAGCGAATAGCCGGTCGCACCGTAACGATGCGCCCGGTAGCCGGCTTCGTCGAGTCCGCTCGCATGCGCGTCGAAGATCTCGCCGAGCGTCGTGCCGGGCCGCGCGATCTCGGTCATGCGCTGCAAGGTTTTGCGTGCTGCATCGTACATCTTCAGCTGCGCGTCGACCGGCCTGCCGAACAGGATCGTCCATTCGGTCTTGGCGTTGTAGCGCCGGTAGGCGACCGGATACTCGACGAGGAGCTGGTCGACCGGCTCGATCCGGCGGGGAGCGGAGGTGCCGCGCCCGTAAACGGCGCGCCGGCCGGAATTGAACAGCGGCGCGTTCGCCGGCATGTCGGCGCCCGCTTCGAGCGCAGTGGTCAGGTAGACCGCCTTCAGGCTCGAATCGAGAACGCCCGGCCGCGCCGCGGCGATCACCGCTTCGAGCGACCGGTCGAGAATCTCCGCCGCGGTGCGGACATAGGCGATCTCGGCGGGCGACTTCACGAGGCGCAGCCGCCGGATCATGTGGTCGTCATTGTCGAGGAAGCAGAAGCCGGCGAGCCTCTTCTGCAGGCGCCAGAGATTCCAGCCCGTCAGGCCGTGCGTGTTGAGCTCGACCGCGATGCGCTTTCCCTGCAGCCCGAGCTCGACGAGGATCGCCATCAGGTCGCGGGCCGGGTTGGCGTCCTCCGCGTCCCACCAGATGCGGATGTCCTCGATCGTGCTCGTCTCGCGCGCCTGGATCAGGTCGGGCCGGCGCGTGAGGAGCACGATCGGGCGATCGTCGGCCGTCACCACCGCGCACTGGAAGAACACGAAGCCGCCGGTGTCGTAGCCGGTGAGCCAGTATAGGCTCTCCTGGGCGAAGACGAGCATGGCGTCGAAGCCCGTCTCCGCCAGCCGCCGCCGCAGGCGCGCCTGCCGGTCGAGATGCTCTTCGCGCGAGAACGGCAGGTTCACGGCCCCAGCCAACGCCATCGACAGACCCTCGCCTCGCCCCGATCCGACCCGCCTTGAGTTGAGGCGGCGTTGTGGTATACGACCTCATATTTCAGTGGTCAACCAACGGAATACCATGTTTTTTAGGCAGCTGTGCCGCTTTATTGGGCAAATGGGTGGGCAACATCGTGCGAAGCTTAGTATCGGCCTCGATCATCACCGGCAGCAGGAGACCAGCGGCGCATGCTGAATGTTCCGGACACCAGACTGGCTCTTCAGGCTTATGACCGGATTCTCGGCATGATCATGTCGGGCGAGGCGCGCCCCGGCGACCTGGTCAACGAGCGGCAGCTCGGGCAGGCGCTGCACATGTCGCGCACGCCGGTGCGCGACGCCCTGCTCATGCTCGAGCGCGAAGGTCTCCTCGTCCGACAGGGAATGCGCGGGCTGCAGATCAAGCAGATGCGGATCGAGGACTTCATGAATGCGCTGCAGATCCGGCTGCTGCTCGAGCCGGAGGCGGCGCGCATCGCCGCCGGGCGCGTGGCGGCGGAGGCGCGGGCCGAGATCGAGTCTCGCCTGCGCGCGCTGCTCGCGCAGGCCGAGAACGGCGGCCGGTCCGTGGACCGGGAGGAGGTGCGCGGCGTCGACAATCGGCTGCACGGCCTGATCGCGGAGGCGAGCGGTAACGAGCAGATGGCGGCGATCATACGGACGCTGAGGCGGCAGACGCAGATCTTCGACCTGAAGAGCCTGCCCGAGCGCCTGCACGATACGTGCCGGGAGCACCTCGCGATCGTCGACGCCCTCGGCGTGCCGGACGGCGCGAAGGCTGCGGAGGCGATGAAGGCGCATCTCGAGCAGGTGCGCCAGAGCATCATCACGCGCCTCGCGCGGATGTAGACGGGCGCTTTTCGGAGATCGGCGGCGTGACAGGCAGAAAGCTTCTCTATCTGGCCAACGGGCCAAAACTCCAATCGGTCGCCCGCCTCGACGACCGCTTCGAGAGTTGGGGGCTCGAGGTCGACCGGCGCTGGGCCTACCAGGGGGACTTTCCGGAGGACCTCGACGGCTATGACGGCGTCTTCCTGTCCGGCAGCCCGCACGGCGCCTACGAGGACATCCCCTTCATCCGGCGCGAGCACGAGCTGATCCGGACCGCGGCGGCGCGCGGCAAGCCCATGCTCGGCATCTGCTTCGGCAGCCAGATTCTCGCCTCCGCGCTATGCGGCAGCGACGAGGTGTTCCGCCGCGACTCGTGCGAGATCGGCTACAAGACGCTCGCGCTCACACCGGCGGCGGGCGCCGATCCGCTTCTGAGCGGCCTCGGCGACAGCGTCCACATGTTCGTCTGGCACAATGACGAGGTGCGCGCGGCACACGCCGACATGACCATCCTCGCCAGCTCCGACGTCTGTCCGAACCAGATCTGGCGCTATCGCGACGCACCCGTCTGGGGCATCCAGGGCCATCCCGAGATCACGCGCGCCCAGGCGCTCGTCTGGTTCGAGGAGAACCGGGCGCGCATGGAGCGCGACGGCGCCGATGTCGACGACCTGAAAGCGAGCGCCGTCGAGGCCGCCGAGGCGAAGCAGATGCTCGCGAGCTTCGCGGCGCTGGTGCGCGACGGCTGATCCGGCCGCACCGCCACCGAATTCCGACCCGCTGTGGAATCGCGCCGCGCCTAAACACCCTGCCGAGAGTTCGCCGATGGTTCAGCCCGCCTACTGGTTCGCAAGGACCGAGTACGAAGCGCGCCTCGCGCGCGTCCAGAAAGCCCTGCGCGCAAAAGGCTACGACGCGCTGCTCGCGTTCCAGCCGGAGTCGGTCACCTGGATCACCGGCTTCTTCACGCGCGGCTATGCGAGCTTCCAGCTCGCGATCGTCCCAGCCGAGGGCACGCCGACGCTCGTCTGCCGCGACGTCGAGGAATACTACCTCGACGCGACCTGCGTCTTTCCCGACCGGCAGATGTGGAGCGATGGCGACGATCCTACCGCGGTCGCGGCGCAGGCGATCCGCTCGCGTCTCGGCCCCGCGGCAAGACTCGCGGTGGAGATGGCCGCCTGGCCGCTGTCCGTGACGCGCCATGACGCGTTGCGGGAAGCCCTTCCCGGCGCCGCGTGGCACGACGAGAGCCGCCTCGTCGCCGGCATGCGGCTGATCAAGTCGCCGGCCGAGCTCGCCTACCAACGCGCGGCCGGCAAGGCGGCCGAGGCCGGCATGCAGGCGGCGATCGACACGGCGAAGGTCGGGGTCAGCGAGCGGGAGATGGCGGCCGAAATCTGCGCCGCCATGATCCGCGCCGGCAGCGACATGCCGGGGCCGGGCGTGCTCTCGTCCGGCGAGCGCGCCCATCACCTGCACGGCGGCTACAGCGATCGCGTGCTGGAGCGTGGCGACATCGTCCAGGTCGAGACCACCCCTTGCGTGCGCCACTACCACGCCCGCTTCATGCGCCCGATCCGCGTCGCGGTGGCGAGCGACGAGGATCACCGCATCGTCGCGCAGCTGATCGCCATCCAGGACGCGGCGCTCGCCGACGTGCGCGCCGGCGTGCCCGCCGCCGTGCCCGACCGTATCTACCGCGAGGGCGTGCTCGCCGCCGGGCTGCGCGAGACCTACACCAACAAGACCTTCTACTCCGTCGGCCTCCTGCTGCACCCGTCCGGCGGCGAGCCGCTCGAGGCGGCGCCCGGCTGCGCCTGGAGCTTCGAGGCGGGAATGACCTTCCACACCTACGTGCTCGCGCGCGGCTTCGGCATGTCCGAGACGATCGCCGTCACGCCGGACGGCTACGAGCGCCTGACCAATTTCCCGCGCCAGCTCTACATCGGCTGAGGAAGGGCGCCCCGAGAGGGGAACGCGCCGCGAGGGCGCCGCTGCCTCCAGCGGGGTTCGATCATGAACTTGCAGAGCCGGCATTCAGCTCGAAACGCCGAAAAACCTCGCCGGGCGCCCCTGCCCGCACGAGCTGAACGGCGAGCTCCGCCACGAGCCGCCGCTCTACCTCCGGGTCATCGAGCGGCCGCAGCTGCTCGGGGTCGCTTTGCAGATCGAACAGGACGGTGACCGAATCCTCCATGCGCGCCGGCCCGTGCGACTGGTACCAGGGCGATGCAGGGGTCACGGGAATCTTGAGGAGCGGCATGCCGCGCGAGAAGGCGGAGCCCTCGTCGAGACGAGCCGACGCCAGCTCTTCCTCCGTGAAGAACTGGAGCATGTGCGTCGGCATCAGGGTGTACTGGAAGAGCTCCTGGGCATGCATGTCGGCGGGATACCGGAAGTAGGTGTACCGGCCGTCCGTAATGTTCACCGAGCCGCCGAAGTGGCCGTAGATGACGCTGTCGTGGATGCGCGCGTTCGGATCGGCGAGCAGGGCGGTCAGCGACCGGCCCGCGACGCTCTCCGGAACCGCGATGCCGGCCGCCTCGAGGAATGTCGGCATCAGGTCCATGGTCTGCGTCAGGGCCGCCCGGCGTCCTCCCGCGGCGTCCCTGTGGTCCGGATGATGCACGAAGAGCGGGATGTGGGCGATCTCCTGGTAGACGTGCATCCGGTTCTTCGCCCACCAGTCGTGCTCGCCGAGCAGATAGCCGTGGTCGGTCGAGACGACGAGCATCGTGTCGCGCCACATGTCGAGCGCGTCCATGCGGTCGATCAGCTTGCCGATCTGCTCGTCGCACAGCGCCAGCACGGCCATGTAGTTCGCCTTCAGCTCCTCGCATTCCTCCTTGTGCTCGGTGACGCGGCTGTAGGGCGGCCAATCGCGCACGCCGCCTGCATACGTCGTCTTGTAAGGCGCACGGAAGCGCTCCGGCGCATGGAAGGGCTCGTGCGGATCGAAGGTCTCGATCTGCAGGAACCAGTTTTTGGCGTCCCTGTTGACGTCGAGGAATTCGAGCCCCAGCCGGAAGCATTGGACGCTCGGGAAGTCGTCCTCGCTCTTGATGTATTCGCGGTTGACGATGTTGTGGAAGAAGGGATTTCCGGGCGCCTCTGAATATTGCTTAGGGTTGTACACTTCCCGCAGGCGCTCCCAGGGTGGCTGGACCATCGCCTTCCAGGTGTCGGCCTCCTGGCCGCGGACGAACTCGAAGCTGTTGAACCGGGTGTGATAGGTGGCGCCGCCGTCCTCGAAATAGTGCAGGTGGTCGGTGATGAGGTGGCTGTAGGTGCCGCTCGTCTTCATCATCTGCGGAAGGGACAGATCGAACGGCTCCATCGGGCCCCAGCTGCGATGCAGGAAGCTCAGCCGGCCGGTCTGCAGGTCGCGCCGTGCCGGCATGCAGGGAAGGCTGCCGACATAGTGGTTGTCGAAGGTGACGGTGCGCTCGGCGAGGCGCGCGAAATTCGGCGTCGCCATGATGTCCGAGCCATAAGGCTCCAGCATCCGGCGGTTCAGAGAATCGAAGAGAACGAAGATGATCCGCATCGGATTACCGATCCCGCATGTCGTGATGTGGCTCGGGCCTGCCGCACGCCTGATCAGCCGCTGAAGGAGAAGCCGAGGTCGTAGCGCACTTCCTCGCCGGGTCGCAGGATCCGCGTCTCACCGCGCTCGTCCGCCTCGCTGCGGGTGCGGCACGAGGTCGTGCACGGCTCGATCGACAGGCCGTAATGTCCGGCCGAGGGGATGCGGAGCACCTGGCAGAACGGCAGTTGGGTCGCGTCGACGCAAATCCCGATGCGCAATCCCGATGCCGCGGCGACTGTGGCGACCGGCCTGCGATTCCCGCCTGCCCAGCGGTAGAGAGCCAGGGCCCGGGTCTGTTCCGGGACCGGCGGGCCGAAGGGGGCGAGCGGATCGGCCTCGCCGATCCGCCAGACTTCCTCCGCGCCTGGAAGCGTTGCGGCCGATCCGTCGTCGATCAGCGGGTAGCCGAGGTTGATGTGGTAGAGCACGAGGTGCGGCGCCGGCGTCGGGCCGATATTCCTGACGCGGTCGCTGACGGTGAAGCCGGTGCCGCCGACCGGGCACTCGTAGCGGCGGCGGAGCGAGAGGCAGGTGCCGAAGATGAAGGCCTGCCGGATCTCGGCCTCGCACCAAAGGAGCGGGTGCGGACCGTCCTCGTCGCACCCCGAGCCGATCAGCCGCGCGGGCTGCATCGAGTAGAGCCCGTGCAGCGGCTGGAAGATCTCGCGGTTGGGATTGAGGGCCTGATCGACGACGGGCACCGATTCCGGCTGCCGGATGTGATCTAGCCCGCAGGTCGTCATGAAGCCGGTGAAGCCTCGGAGGAAGCCCTGGCCGGCATCCGACGCGGGATGCATCAGCCACGGCGCCACAACGCCCGTCGCGCTGTGCCAGGAGACCGTCTGGCCGCGGAACGAGACCCGGCCGATGTCGAACCCGCGGTCGACGACGACCTCGAATTCCAGCCCGCCGCCCGAACGCACCTGCAGCAGCCGCACCCCGCGTCCCGGACCGTCCGCCAGCGTCACAGCCTGCACGCCCGCGAGCGCCTCCAGATCGGCGATACGCGCCCGCGCATATGCCAACCCGCTGTCGGCCTCGCCGCCGCTCACTTCAGCGCTCCCGCGGTGAGGCCGCGGACGATGAAGCGCTGGCCGAGGATCAGCGCGATCAGCGCCGGCAGGGCGGAGAGGACGGAGGCGGCGGCCATCTGCGTGTGCTTGATCTCGTTCTGCTGCGCGAATTTTGCGATCGCCACCGGTACCGTCGCATTCGTGCCGCTGGTGAGCGCGAGCGCGACCGGAAACTCGTTCCAGCTGAAGATGAAGACGAGGATGCCGGCCGAGACGACGCCGGGCGCGACGAGCGGCAGGACGATGCGCGACAGCAGCACCGTGTAGCTCGCCCCGTCCACGAAGGCCGCCTCCTCGAGCTCGT
Source organism: Pseudomonadota bacterium (assembly GCA_023430145.1). Classification (GTDB taxonomy): domain Bacteria; phylum Pseudomonadota; class Alphaproteobacteria; order Rhizobiales; family Methylopilaceae; genus JAEZCD01. Next base: position 7,249 of record JAEZCD010000378.1, on the reverse strand, counting down.
GCGGGAACTCCTTCAGGAACGCGGACAGCAGCCAGAGCGCGACCGGGGCATGCAGCGCCGTATGCGCGAGGATCAGCGCCACGAACGGATCGGTGAGGCCGATGCCGCGGAACATCTCGTACCAGGCGCTCGCGAGCGCGACCGGCGGGATGAGCTGGAACACCATGGCCCAGACGAGGACGGCGTTGACGATCCAGCGCGGCCAGCGCAGGCGGAAGAGCGAGTAGGCGGCAAGGAAGGCGACGACGAGCACCGCGAAGGTGCTGCTCGAGGCGACGATGACGCTCGCCATGAAGTTCGAGGCGTAGTCCGAGGAGCGCGAGAACAGCACCTCGGAGAAATTCATCGTCACCGGCGTGAAGAGGATCTGGCCGGTCAAGAGCGCGATCTGCGTCTTGAAGGCGGCGGCGGCGATCCACAGGAAGGGTGCCAGCACGATGAGCGCCGCGAGCGCGAGCAGCGCGATATGCGGCAGATGTCGCCCCTCGTCCAGCGGGCGGAAGGTGCCGGCGCTCATCGGCCGGTCTCGCGGCGGACGCTGAGCGCCACGGTCAGGATCAGGGCGGTGGCGAAGATCACCGACACCGAGATGGCCGAGCCGTAGCCGATATTGTCCTCGATGAAGAAGCGCTGGTAGATCGTGAAGCTGAGGACCTCGGTCGATGTCCCCGGCCCGCCGCCGGTGAGGAGGAAGATCTCGTCGAAGACCTTGATCGCCGTCATCGCCCGGAAGGCGACGGTGACGAAGATCGCCGGCATGAGCAGCGGCAGCGTGATGTTCGTGAACGTCTGCCACCCGGAAGCGCCGTCGATCCGCGCCGCCTCGTAGACGTCGCTCGGCAGCGATTCGAGGGCGGCCAGAAGGAGCAGGAACGAGAACGGCGTCCAGTGCCAGACGTCGACGATGATGACGGACAGCAGCGCCAGCTCGGGCGAGCCGAGCCAATCGAGCCGCTCGACGCCGAGCCATTCGAGCAGCTGGTTGATGATGCCGAACTGGTAGTTGTACATCAGCTTCCAGATCGCGCCGATGATGATGCCGGGGATCAGAATCGGCAGGATGATGATCGTCCGGAAGGGCCGCGAGGTGCGGCCGACCCCGTGGCACAGCACGGCGAGCGCGAGGCCGAGCGTCACCTGCGCGGCCGTCGCCACCGCCACGAAGATCGCCGTGTTGACGAGCCCGGCATGCAGGAGCTGGTCGCTCGCCATCTGGGCGTAGTTGTCGAACCCGCGCCAAGTCGCGACCCGCGTCCCGCCGCTCCAGCGCACCTCCTGGAAGCTGGCGACCACGAGATTGAGGATCGGCAGCACCGTCAGCGCCAGCAGCACGACAGCCATCGGGCCGAGCGTCGCGAGGCGGACCGACAGCGGCGATCGGTCGAGATTTGTCATGGGGATCGGTCGCCGCTCGAATGCAAGAGCGGGGGCCTACTCCGGCAGATCCGGAAGCCGGCCGGTCGGGTATCCGGCCTTCTTCACGACCTGCTCGATGTCCCTGGACATGGCGTTCAGCGCCGCCGCGGGCGAGATCTCGCCGGCGACCGCGCGGTTGAGCCCGACGTCGAGGATCGGCGCGATCTCGGCGCCCTCGGGGATCGTCCACATCTGCCGCGCCAGAGGCAGCGCCTGCACCATGGCCTTCATGTAGCGGTTCTCGGGCTTGTCCGCGAAGGCCGACTCGAAGGCCGCCTTGCTCACCGGCGCGCCGCCGAGCTCGGCATATCTCAGCTGCGTCTCCGGCTTCTGGAACCACTTCAGGAAGGCGAGAGCCGCCTGCTTGTTAGCCGCCGGGATGTTCTTCGGGATGCCGCCGAGCCAGTGGCCGATCGCGGGCGCGGACGCGAAGCCCTCCTTGTGCGGCAGGGTCGCGTAATCGATCTTGCCGGTGACGAGCGACTTGTTCGGGTCGTCCATCTGCGACTGCGCGGCCACCACGAGGATTGCCTGCGCCGCGCGGCCCGTGGTGAGATACTGGATGAGGTCGGTCTGATCGAGGCTCGCGGTGTTCTTCGGACCCGCGGCGCGCCCGAGCTCGACGTAGAACGTGAGCGCCTCCTTGGCCTCCGGGCTGTTCAGCGTGACGAAGAAGTCGCCGCCCTTCTCGTTGCGGAACATCGAGCCGCCATGGCTGAGGAGGTAGGGCCAGAAATCCCAGGTGATGGCGACATTGCCGCGTGCGGCGCGCTGCACGATGCCCTGCATCTTCGGCGGATCGTTGAGCGCCTTGGCATTGGCCAGCAGCTCCGCCCACGTTTTCGGGACCTTGAGGCCCTTCGCGTCGTAGAGATCCTTGCGATAGAAGAGCAGCGAGATGTTCGGGTTGACCGGCACGGTCATCAGCTCGCCGGTCTCCTTGTTCACCGTCTTCGTCTTGGCGTCGTACCAGGCCGTGTCGTCGAACGGATAGAGCTGCGGATCGAGCCTGAAGCTCGGATCGATCTTGTTCAGCGGCTCCAGGAACTCGTTCCGATACATCTCGGAATAGAAGATGCCGTTGATGATCAGGATGTCGTAGTCGCTGCGCGCCGCCCGCACGGCGTTGCGCTGCTTCTCTAGGCTTCCCGCATACGGGTTGACGTCGAGGCTGACCTTGTTCCCGGTCTCCTTCTCGTAGAGCTCGACCAGCGAGGAGAAGCCGGCGAGCCAGGGCGACTGGTTGATGACGATCTTGATCGGCACTTCGGCCGCCGTCGCGGGCGCGACGGCTGCCACGGCGAGAGCCGCGGCAGCGATCCGCAACCCGCGCGTGATGGGAGCGACGAAAGCTGCGACCACCGACATCGGGCATCCTCCAACGTGTTTCTTGTTCGAGGGGCCGACCTTCGGCTGGCGCGGGCAGAGTCACAAGTGAATTGACTCGTGATATATATAGCCTTCATGCATAGCTGAGCGCGGCCGGACAGGAGCGGGCGGAGACGCCGGCGCATGAACACGCGGCAATTCGGCCATTTCCTCTCGGTGCTGGAGAATCGCAGCATCCTGCGCGCGGCCCACCAGCTCAATATCAGCCAGCCGGCGCTCTCGAAGAGCATCTCCAAGCTCGAGGACGAGTATGGGACGCGGCTCTTCGATCGCCTGCCGCGCGGCGTGCGGCCGACGGCGTTCGCCCTGACGCTCGAGCGCCACGCGCGTCGAATCCTCGCCGATGTCGAGCGGTCGCGCGCGACCGCGGGCGAGATCGCCTCGGGCTCGCGCGGGACCGTGCATGTCGGCACCGGCCCGGCCTTCGTGCCCGCGGTCGCCGCGGCGGTCCGCGATATGCTGGCCGAGCATCCGAACGTCGACTTCTCGCTCATCGAGGGGCACAACGCCGCGCTTCGAGCCGCTCTTCTGGTCAACAGCATCGACGTGTTCGTGGCCATGATCTCCGGCCACGAGGACGCCGCCGAATTCAAGGTCCATCACGTCGTCACGGACAGGATCGTTTGCGTCTGCCGGAACGGGCATCCGCTCCTCGGCCGCACGCTCGCCGCCGAGGATCTGGTCGGATTCGACTGGATCCTGACGGAGCCCGGCGAGATCGGCCGCACCATGCTCGAGGCATATTTCCGAGCCCGCGAGCTGCCGCCGCTGCGTGTGCAGATCACGACGAATTCCGACCGGATGGTGCGCTCGTTTCTCAAGGACACGGACCTCCTCGGCATCCTGCCCGAGAGCGTCGTCGACGAGTACGAGCACGATCACATCTCGGCCATCGCGCTACCGGACCTGACGATGTTGCGCAAGGTCGGCATCGTGACCCGCCGGGAGCAGCATTTCTCGGATTCGATCGAGATCTTCGAAGGGCACCTCGAACGGCGCCTCACCCCCTCGGCCAACAGGTGATTCGAGCGCAACCGGCCCTTGCGTCGGCCGGGCGAGCGATTTATATGGCAGGCATACGAACATCGTCGATTGATCCCTGAGGATCGTTCGAGGGTGGGCTCCCCGGGGCCCGCCTTTTTTGTTGCCCGAAGCGGATGAGGAACGTGCAGGCAGACGAAGCGTCGGCCGCCGCGGCCGCCGATCTCCACGAGCCGAGAATTCTGACCGAGACCGGGATCGCCGCCCGCGTCGCTGCGATCGCGGCTCCCGTCCTGGCCGATCTCGGCCTGCGTCTCGTCCGCGTGCGGCTGTCCGGGCGCGACGGCGGCACGCTGCAGATCATGGCCGAGCGGCCGGACGGCTCGATGAACGTCGCCGCCTGCGAGGCGGCGAGCCGGGCGCTGTCGCCGGTGCTCGACGTCGAGGACCCGATCCAGGGCGCCTACAATCTGGAACTGTCCTCGCCCGGCATCGACCGGCCGCTCGTGCGCGTGTCCGACTTCGCCCGCTGGGCGGGGCACCTCGCGAAGGTCGAGATGGAGCGCCCGGTGGAGGGCCGCAAGCGCTTCCGCGGCATCCTCGCCGGCGTCGAGGGCGGCGCGGCGCGGCTGATCCGCGACGACGCCAAGGAAGGCGAGACGGCCGACGTTCTCTTGCCGATCGCCGACATGGCCGAGGCACGGCTGGTGCTGACCGACGACCTGATCGCCGAAGCGCTGCGCCGCGGCAAAGAGGCCGGGGACGAGCCGGACGACGAGCCGGCGGACGAGGAAACAACGCAGCCCGAAGCGGCGGCGCCGAAGCCGCGCCGCGGCCCGGGCCGGTTTGGACGGAGACACTGACATGGCGGTGAGCGCGAACAGGCTCGAGCTCTTGCAGATCGCCGAGGCGGTCGCGCGCGAGAAAGTGATCGACAAGGGCATCGTGCTCGCGGCGATGGAGGACGCCATCCAGAAGGCGGCCCGTTCGCGCTACGGCAGCGAGACCGAGGTGCGGGCGGAGATCAATCCGCGCACCGGCGAGATCCGGCTCTCGCGCCTGCTGCTGGTGGTCGACGAGATCGACAACGACGCCACCCAGATCACGCTCGAGGAGGCGCGGCGCAAGAATCCCGCCGCCCAGGTCGGCGACTTTATCGCCGAGACGCTGCCGCCCTTCGATTTCGGCCGCATCGCCGCCCAGTCGGCCAAGCAGGTGATCGTGCAGAAGGTGCGCGACGCCGAGCGCGATCGCCAGTACCAGGAATACAAGGACCGCATCGGCGACATCGTCAACGGCATCGTCAAGCGGGTCGAGTACGGCAACGTGATCGTCGACCTCGGCCGCGGCGAGGCGATCGTCCGCCGCGACGAGCTCTTGCCGCGCGAAAGCTTCCGGCCGGGCGACCGTATCCGCGCCTATGTGTTCGACGTCCGCCGCGAACCGCGCGGGCCGCAGATCTTCCTCTCCCGCACGCACCCGCAGTTCATGGCGAAGCTGTTCGCCCAGGAGGTGCCGGAGATCTATGACGGCATCATCGAGGTGAAGGCGGTGGCGCGCGATCCGGGCAGCCGGGCGAAGATCGCCGTCATCTCGCGCGATTCCTCGATCGACCCGGTCGGCGCCTGCGTCGGCATGCGCGGCAGCCGCGTCCAGGCCGTCGTCAACGAGCTGCAGGGCGAGAAGATCGACATCATCCCCTGGTCGCAGGATTCGGCGACCTTCATCGTCAACTCGCTGCAGCCGGCCGAGGTCGTGAAGGTCGTCCTCGACGAGGACACCGCCAAGATCGAGGTGGTGGTGCCCGATGACCAGCTGAGTCTGGCCATCGGCCGCCGCGGCCAGAACGTCCGCCTCGCCTCCCAGCTCACCGGCTGGGACATCGACATCCTCACCGAGCAGGAGGAGAGCGAGCGCCGGCAGAAGGAGTTCCAGGACCGCAGCCAGGCCTTCATCGAGGCGCTCGACGTCGACGAGATGGTCGCCCAGCTGCTCGCCTCCGAGGGCTTCGGCTCGATCGAGGAGCTGGCCTTCGTCGAGCCCTACGAGATCGCCTCCATCGAGGGCTTCGACGAGGCGACCGCCGCCGAGATCCAGGCCCGGGCGCGCGACTACCTCGCCCGTATCGAGGCCGAGCACGACGCCCGCCGGATCGAGCTCGGCGTCGAGGACGCGCTGAAGGAGGTGCCCGGCGTCACCACCGCGATGCTGGTCGCGCTCGGCGAGAACGACATCAAGACGGTCGAGGATCTGGCCGGCTGCGCGACCGACGACCTCACCGGCTGGACCGAGCGCAAGGACGGCGAGACGACCCGCCACAAGGGCGCGCTCGACGGCTTCGGCCTCGATCAGGAGGCGGCCGAGGGCATCATCATGCAGGCCCGCGTCAAGGCCGGCTGGGTCGATGCCTCGGCGCTCGAAAAGCCGACGCCCGAGGAGGAACTGGCGGAGGGCGAGGAGACCGAGGAAGCCGCGGAGGCCGAGGCGTGAGATTCTCGCGCAAGCGCGCGGCACGACGCGGATGGAGCGCCGATGGCGGATCCGCACCATGAGCCGCACGTCCCCGAACGGACCTGCATCGTCACGCGCGCGCAGCTGCCGCCGGACGCGCTGATCCGTTTCGTCCGCGCGCCGGACGGCGCCGTCGTCCCGGACTTGAAGCGGAAGCTGCCGGGGCGCGGCGTCTGGGTCCGCGCCGACCGCGACACCGTGGCCGCCGCGGTGAAGAAGCGCGCCTTCGCGCGGGCCCTGAAGGCCGAGGTGAACGTCGATCCGGAGTTGCCGGACCGCGTCGATTCGCTGCTCGAGGAGGCCGCCCTGCAGGGGCTGTCGCTCGCAAACAAGGCGGGCCGCGTCGTCTGCGGCTTCGCCAAGGTCGAGGCGGCCCTGGGGCGCGGCGAGGCCATTGCCCTGATCCACGCGCGGGAGGCGGCGGCCGACGGCAAGCGCAAGCTCGCTGCGGCCTCGGCGCCGCGCGCGCTCGAACTCTTTTCGGGCGAGCAATTGAGTTTGGCATTGGGTAGGCCACATGTGATACATGCTGCGCTGCTTTCCGGCTCGGTGAGCGCAGCCTTCCTATCCCGTTGCGACGTGCTTGCCCGCTACCGCGGCGCGCACGGCATGGAAGAAGCCGGAACGAACGCCGAAGGCACCTTGGACAGGCAGGCGGCGGAAGCCGAGGACACTGAATGACCGATACGAAGAACACCGGCGACAAGACTCTGCACATGGCGCCGAGCAAGACGCTGACGCTGAAGCGCGCCACCGAGCAGGGCGTCGTTCGGCAGAGCTTCAGCCATGGCCGGTCCAAGGCGGTGGTCGTCGAGAAGGTGAAGCGTCGGGTGATCGGCCCCGGCGACCGCCCGTCCGGCGCGCCGGCACAGCCCGAGCCGCGGACCGAGGCACCGCCGAGCCCGCCTCCGGCCCGTCCCGCTCCGGCGGCTCCAGCCGCTCCGGTCGCCGC
>JAEZCD010000364.1 GCA_023430145.1 Pseudomonadota bacterium | reverse complement strand
CCTCGAGCCCGGCCCGCGTCAGCGCCGCCTCGGTGCCGAGCGCATCGGCGAGGGCCTGCGTGATCGCCGCCTCGCCGAAGCCGCCTTCGGTGCGGAGCACGTCGAGCGGCGCGGCGCCCTGGCGCATCGCGCGCCGCGTGGCCTCGAGCAGGCGCGGCAGCGCAAAGCCTTGATAGGCGAGTAGAGAGAGGGTGCGACCGAGGCCCGCACGACCGCGTCGCGCATGCGGGGCTTGCGCCCCGACGCCTGGCAGCTCGGCGATCGCCACGCGCACCCCCGTCATCGGCGCGGTGAAATGCTTCTCGGCTCAGTGTAAAAGAGGCGCGCGCGGAGTCGAGTCTCCTCGCGTCAAGGTAGAGCCGCCGCATGTGGATGTTGGGTTTCGGACTTGCTCTTCTGCTCGCCGCCGGGTCGGCCTTCGCCCAGGCACCGACCACCGTCCAGCCCCCTGCCCCGGTCCGGGTGCCGAGCTACTGGGACGAGAAGGCGCGCGTCGAAAAACCCAACCTGTCGACGCTGCGCGTCATCCGCTGGGCGACCGGCGAGGCCTATCCGCCGTTCCACTATGCCGACGCCGACGGGCAGCCGGTCGGCTTTGCGGTCGACCTCGCCCGCGCCGTCTGCGTCGAGCTCGGCGTGCAGTGCACCATGCAGGCCTGGCGCTGGGAGGCGCTGCTCGACACGATCGCCAATGATCGGGCCGACGCCATCATCGCCATGCTGCGGCCGACCGAGCAGATCCGCGGCCGCTTCGCCGTCTCGGAACGGTTCCACCAACCGATGGGCCGCTTCGTGACGCTGAAGGACGGTCCGCTGCGCGAGGTGACGCCGGAGGCGCTCGCCGGCAAGACGGTGGCGGCGATCGCCGGCAGCGGCCACGAGGAGTTTTTGCGGCGCTTCTTTCCAGGGGTGACGGTGCGCGCCTTCCCACGCACCGAGGATGCGCGGATCGCGCTGAAGGCGAAGGTCGTCGACGCGCTGTTTGCCGACAGCGTCGCGCTGGCGCTGTGGCTGAATGGATCGAGCTCGGAAGGCTGCTGCCGCTTCCTCGGCGGCGTGTTCCTCGACGAGGAGCTGCTCGGCCAAGGCATCGGCGTGCTGATCGCCCGCGACAACGACGTGCTCGGGCGCGCCATCGGCTACGCCCTGCACCAGCTCGACGAGAAGGGGATTTATGCCGAGATCTATCTCCGGCACTTCCCGCTCGGGTTTTATTGAGGGGCTGCAGCGCCTCCGGGGAGTCGCCGCCCGCAGACCCCGCTCCTCGTCATCCGGCGCGAAAGCGCAGGATGACGAGCATGGGCAACTACGCGCGCGGCTCACAGCTTCCCGTGAATGTTTGACGCACGCGTGCACCGCACATAAGTTGCCGCTCGCTTCCGCCGCCGACGAGCCGTGCAGCCGCCCTTGCCGGCGCCGGGCCGAGTGTCGGCGGGGGCCGTTCTAGCGACAGCAGAGAGAGACAAGGCCGTGGCGCCGTCCTCCCACGCCCCCGTAGCGGGCGATCTTTTCGCGCTTGCGCAAGCCTCCAACGCCTGGCCGTTCGAGGAGGCCAAGAAGCTCGTCGCCCGCATCGCCAAGAGCGGCAAGCGCGAGGTGCTGTTCGAGACCGGCTACGGCCCCTCCGGCCTGCCGCACATCGGCACCTTCGGCGAGGTCGCCCGCACCACCATGGTGCGGCACGCTTTCCGCGTGCTCACCCACGACGCGGTGCCGACGCGGCTCGTCTGCTTCTCGGACGACATGGACGGCCTGAGAAAGGTGCCGACCAACATCCCCAACCAGGAGATGGTGGCCAAGCACCTCGGCAAGCCGCTGACGGAGATTCCGGATCCGTTCGGCAAGTATCCGAGCTTCGGCGCGCACAACAACGCCATGCTGCGCTCGTTCCTCGACCGTTTCGGCTTCGACTACGAGTTCATGTCCGCCACCGAGTGCTACCGGTCGGGCCGCTTCGATGCGGCGCTGAGGCGCGTGCTCGAATGCTACGACGCAGTGATGGAGATCATGCTGCCAACGCTCGGCCCGGACCGGCGCGCCACCTATTCGCCGTTCCTGCCCGTCTCGCCGCGCACGGGCCAGGTGCTGCAAGTTCCGATCCTGGAGCGCGACGCGGCCCGCGGTACCATCGCCTATCGCGATCCCGAGACCGGGGAGATCGTCGAAACGCCCGTCACCGGCGGCGCCTGCAAGCTGCAGTGGAAGCCCGACTGGGCGATGCGCTGGTATGCGCTCGGCGTCGACTACGAGATGGCCGGCAAGGACCTGATCGACTCGGTGAAGAACTCCTCGGCGATCTGCCGGGCGCTCGGCGGCGAGCCGCCGGAGGGCTTCAATTACGAGCTGTTCCTGGACGAGAACGGCAGCAAGATCTCGAAAAGCCTCGGCAACGGGCTGACGATCGAGGAGTGGCTCGCTTACGCGAGCCCCGAGAGCCTCGCTCTGTTCATGTACCGCGAGCCGCGCAAGGCCAAGCGCCTGCACTTCGACGTCATCCCGCGGCAGGTGGAGGAATATTTCCAGTTCCTCGACGCCTATGGCCGGCAGGGGCCGAAGGAGCAGCTGCAGAATCCGGTCTGGCACATCCATTCGGGCGCGCCGCCCGCGATCGACATGCCAGTCTCGTTCTCGCTGCTGCTGAACCTCGTCGCGGCCTCGAACGCCGATCGCAGCGAGGTGCTGTGGGGCTTCATCCGCCGGCACGTGCCGGGCGTCGCGCCGGAGACGCATCCGGCGCTCGACGCGCTGGTCGGCTATGCGGTCCGCTACTACCACGACCACGTCAAGCCGACGAAGCGGTTCGAGCCGCCGGACGCACGCGCGCGCGCCGCTCTCGGCGAGCTCGATGCCGCGCTCGCAGTGCTGCCGCCGGAGGCGAGCGCCGAGATGATCCAGTCCGCCGTCTACGAGGTCGGCCGGGCGCACTACCCGGACGAGAGCGGCAAGGCGAAGGGGCCGGACGGACGGCCCGGCGTCAGCCAGGCCTTTTTCGCCACGCTCTACCGCACGCTGATCGGCCAGGAGCGCGGGCCCCGCTTCGGCTCGTTCGTCGCCCTCTACGGCATTCCGGAGACCCGGGCGCTGATCGCCCAGGCGCTGGCGGGAGAGCTGGTGGCCGCGGCGTGAGCCGCCCTACTGGCTCGCCCAGATGATGCGTGCCATCCAGGTGATCTCGTTCGCCGCGAAGCTGCGGTCCTCGTGCTCCGGATTGAGCGATTTCAGCTCGATCTGCCGGCTCGTGCGACGCTTCAGCTCCTTGGCCAGCACCTCGCCGCCGATCGTCTTGACGACGACGCGGTCGCCGCGCCGCACCGGCGCGCCTGGCGCGACGATGATGATGTCGCCGTCGCGATAGGCCGGCAGCATCGATTCGCCGGCGATCTCGAGCGCGTAGACGCCCTGATCACCCTGCGGGAACTCGACCTCGTCCCAGGCGGTGCCGGTCGGCACGCCGGTATCGTCGAAATAGCCGCCCTCGCCGGCCTGCGCGAAGCCGATCAGCGGGATCGCGCGCCGCGGCCCGCTGCTGACGAGGCTCATGAACAGATCGAGGCTGGTCCCGGTGGCGGTGAGAACCTTGGCGATCGATTCGGTCGACGGCCAGCGCGGCCGCCCGTCGGCGGCGATCCGCTTCGACTTGTTGAAGGCGGTCGGATCGAGGCCGGCCTTGCGAGCCAGGCCTGAGGGCGACAACCCGTTGCGCGAGGCCAGCGCATCCAGGGCCGCCCAAATCTGGGCGTGGGAGAGCATCGGTTTCTCCGGTCCCATCCATAGCTGGGACTGTAAGTCGCATATGAGAATATTTACCGCAACCGAGCGGCGTGTCTACCCCGAGCCTCGGCTCGCCCGGCCTCTGGGCTCGCCATTGCTCGCTCGTCGCCACCGCTTATACTTGAGCGGGGCTATTGAAAGGGCTGCTATCTCAATCGGCTGGCATGGTCAACACAATCCCCGTGGCGATCCAAGCAGAACTCGGCACTCTCTTACAAATCTCACATTCCATCGGAGCCTCGCAGGTGATTGCAGCCGTCTGGCCGATTTTCAGGCCAATACTTGCCAAACTTGATCCAGAAACGGCACATGCCATGACTTTGCGGGTGCTGGAGAGGCTGCCCGCGGCGCTTCCACGCAGCGACGATCCGCGGCTCGCCGTGCGGGCCTTCGGCCTCGACTTTCCCAACCCGGTCGGGCTCGCCGCCGGCTTCGACAAGAATGCCGAGGTGCCGGACGCCATGCTGCGGCTCGGCTTCGGCTTCGTCGAGGTCGGCTCGGTCACGCCGCGGCCGCAGTCCGGCAATCCGAAGCCGCGCCTGTTCCGGCTCGAGGCCGATGCCGCCGTCATCAACCGGCTCGGCTTCAACAACGAGGGCCATGCCGCCGCCCATGCGCGACTCGCCCGTCGATCGGCACGAGGCGGCATCGTCGGCGTCAATGTCGGCACCAACAAGGACAGCGCCGACCGCGCCGGCGACTATGCGCTCGGCATCGCCACCTTCGCCGACGTCGCGAGCTACATCGCCGTCAACGTCTCCTCGCCCAACACCGAGGGTCTGCGCACGCTGCAGGCGCGGGAGGCGCTCGATGCCCTTCTCGCCCGCGCCGTGCAGACGCGCGACACGGCGGCGGACAGGGGCCTGCCGCGCCGGCCGATGCTTTTGAAGATCGCGCCGGACCTCACGGCAGCCGAGCTCGACGACGTCACCGAGGTCTGTCTCGCGCGCGGCATCGACGGCCTCGTCGTCGGCAACACGACGCTCGCCCGCCCGAGCCTCCGCGATCGCGAGCTGGGTGCGCAGCCCGGCGGCCTCTCGGGACGGCCGCTGTTCCGCCGCGCCACCTGGCTGCTCGCGGAGGCGTTCCTGCGGGTCGGCGGAAAAATTCCAATCATCGGCGTCGGCGGCATCGACTCCGACGACGCGGCGCTGGCCAAGATGCGCGCCGGCGCCAGCCTCGTGCAGCTCTACACGGCGCTGATCTACCAGGGGCCTGGCCTCGTGCCGGCGATCAAGCAGCGCCTCGTGCGGGCGATCGAGGAAGCCGGCGCGGCGCACATCGCCGATCTCGTCGGCCGCGACGCCGAGGCGGTCGCCCGAGCCGGTCCGGAGGCCTGACCGAGCCTCGAGCCCGCCCAGTCGCAGGCACGAGCACCGGCTGGCCGCGCGGGCGCCGGCGTGCCGAATGCGCGCCATCCAAAGACCTCCGGAAAGCTCGGCCCATGCCCCCCGGCTTGCGGCCGAGCTTCCGCTGCAACGAATCCTAGCTTGGCCGTAGGCCAAGGCGCAACCGTCTCCGACGCATTTAGAAAAGGACTAAACTGGCGCCCGGCATAGTGGCGCCCGTGCTCGAGCTTCGCGCGACCCTTCCAGCGCCGGCGCCTCTTCAACCCGGCCGGTCGGCCTTGTAGTCGCTTCCTCCGGCAACCAGCCCCGCATTGGCCTCGCGGATCCTGGCGGCGGCATCGTCGTAGAGGAACGGCAGAAAGGCGTAGCGGCGCCCCGACGTCACCAGCGACACCGCGTGCAGCAGCGTGCAGGAGAACACCACCGCGCCGCCCGGCGGCGCCTTGAAGCCGCGCGGCGAATATTCCGGAAAGCTCACCTCACCGCCCTCGAACTCGTCGTTGAGGTTGATCGACACGGCGAAGCGGCGGTGCGCGGTGCCTGCTGTGGTGTTGTCGCGATGGGCGACGAAGACGCCGCCCTCCTCCGCCGCGTAGCAGGAGACGATGTAGCGCTCCATGCGCGTCGGCTTGAAGAAGTGCACCTTCTCGATCTCCGGGTTGACCCGCCGCCGGAAGCGGCCCTGCAGCTGCCGGATCAACTGCTGGTCCTCGATGACATAATCCCGGCGCTTCTTGAAGCGCGAGCTGTGTACCTCGACGGTCTTGCCGTCGACCTCCTGCATGACACCGGTGTCGGTGCCGCCGTCGGCCTCGTAGAGACCGATCAGATGCCGGCAGAGCGCGGGCTCGAAGACGTTCGGCAGCACGAGGATCGGCGGCGGGATCTCGAAGCCGGCGAAGCGCTCGCGTGGCGGCAGGCGCTGCAGCGCGGCGAACACCGCCGCGTGCTCGGCGAGCGGGAAGACCGCCATCACCCGCAGCATCGGATCGATCAGGACCCAAAGGCGGCGGGCGGCAGCAGGATCGGCTGCGCCGTCCTTGGGCAGCAGGCCGAACTGCCGGGTCACCGCGCCGTCGTAATCGAGGAAATGCCGGATCCCGGGGATGCTGGCGGCGATCCGCTCCTCGGACGCATCGGCGGGGTCGAGGCTGACGCCGAAGACGGACATGCGCCGGTCGTCGAACAGCGCCCGATGGGCGGCGATGGCATCGAGCGCCGCCCGGCCGATCGCGTCGCCGGCAGTCGCGTAGAAGCACATCAGCACGTAGCGCCCGCCGACGGTCTGGAACTCGTAGCTCGGGGCGTTGGTCGTGCGCTGGTTGAACCAGGGGACCGGATCGCCGGGCATGATCTGCCGGCCGTCGGAGCGCGCGGCGGTCGTTGCGGCAGCAGCGGACGTCATTCTCTCATCCCGATGAGTGCGGACGAGCGAGCAAAGCACGCAGCCCGGGCCCGGACAAGCCGAGGCTCCTTCGGCCGCCCTTGCCGTGACCGGACGCGGGCATCGGGCGCCCGTCGGCCGGCGCTGTCGGAATGACGCGGGCCTGCGCGTCCTCGTCGTGAGGCCGCCGCACCGGCGGCCTAGAGTTCCGGTCAACCGCACGGCACAAAGGAGAGGCAGATGATCCAGAATCCCCCGCAGGGCATGAACGTCCTGTCGCCGCACCTCGTCATCGACGGGGCATCCGAGGCCATCGACTTCTACAAGACGGCGTTCGGCGCCGAGGAGGTGGCCCGCCTGCCCGGCCCCGACGGGCGGCTGATGCACGGCTGCATCCGCGTTTGCGGGGCCAGCATCATGCTGGTCGACGAGAACCCCGCCTGGGGAATGCTGTCGCCGAAGGCGCTCGGCGGCACGCCCGTGACGATCCACCTCTACGTGCCGGACGTCGACGCCTTCGTGGCGCGGGCGGTGGAGGCCGGCGCCACCGTCGGCATGCCGGTCGCCGACCAGTTCTGGGGCGACCGCTACGGCGTCATCAAGGACCCGTTCGGCCACAGCTGGTCGATCGCGACGCCGGTGCGCGAAGTCAGTCTCGAGGAGGCCACGGCCGCGATGCAGGCGATGGCATCGGCGGGACAGCCCTGAGCGGCCGTCGCAGGATCGCAGGCAAAAAAAACCGCCCATTGCGGGCGGTCGAAGTCTAGGGAGGAAACGCCCCTGAGGGCGCGCGACACCGAAGTGGCGCGCGCCGGAACATACCCGTGGCGGCCCGCGCATCAACCGCGAGGAGCGGCTGGCAGGCCCGCGTTTTTCGCATAGCGGCAAGCTGAAGCTCGGCCGCGAGGCATAGTTTCGGGTCGCGTTAAGATTCGCCGCTATTTAGCCGTCCCGCGGCCGCATTTTTTGTTGCGCGGCCGAACCGGAAAGCTAGGCTCCGTCCGCCTCGCAGCCTTCGGAGCGGTCGCGGTGGACCTCGTCACCGGCCATGCCGAGGACGAGCGACGATGCTTGCTTCGACATCGCCACGACCGGTGCCGCCACGCGCCGCGACCGAAAGGAACCGGGCCGCAAGCAAGATCCTTCCACGAGCAGAAAAAATCGAGTCACGCGGATCCGGGGGCGTGTCCTCGCCGACGCCAGCGGCTGGGCTTCCAGCCAGGGGGCGCATCGGCGTTGACACGGGACGCCGAAGAGCTTGAAGAAATGGACGATGTCACGTCAAAGATGGATCAAGGTCACTGCCTTGAGTGGTGATACCGTGTATGTTTTCGTCAATCACATCATGGCCATTGTGGAGACCGAGCGCGGCTCCTCGATCATCCTCCGAGAGCTCTCGGATGGAATTCCCGTCCTCCAATACCCGGAAATTCTTCTGGCGCTCATCTCGGAAGCGTCCGACGACCGTCGCGAGCGGTCACGGCGGTAAGGCCGTGCTGCTTCACGCGGCCTCCAGTGCGGAAACGAGGACGCCGCCTTTGCCGATCCTGCGGCGCGGGCCGGGCACCTCCCGGTGCGGCACCCGACGGGATCGAATTCGGCCGAGAATTCCCATATAGCGGCCACGGCGCGCCGGGCGGCCGGGCGCCTTCGGAGGTTCTCATGTATTCGGACGTCTCGCTCTTCATCGATGGCTCCTGGCGCAACGGCACCGGCCGGGCGACGCTGCCGGTGGTCAATCCCGCCACCGAGGAGGAGCTCGGACGGCTCGCCTGCGCCTCGACGAGCGATCTCGACGAGGCACTCGCGGCCGCCGCCCGCAGCGCCAAGGCCTGGGCGAAGACGACGGCGATGGAGCGCAGCCGGATGCTGCGCAAGGTCGCCGACCTGCTGCGCGAGCGCATCGACGAGACGGCGCCGATCCTCACCATCGAGCAGGGCAAGCCGCTAGGCGAGGCGAGGCAGGAATGCGCCTCCTCGGCCGACATCTTCGAATGGTTCGCCGAGGAGGCACGTCGCACCTATGGCCGCGTGGTGCCGGCCCGCGTTCCCGGCGTCCAGCAGATCGTCGTCAAGGAGCCGGTCGGCCCGGTCGCCGCCTTCACGCCCTGGAATTTTCCGCTCTCCCAGTCGGCACGAAAGCTCGCCGCGGCGCTCGCTGCCGGCTGCACGATCATCCTGAAGGGCCCGGAGGAAGCACCCGCGGCCGTGGCACGCATGATCCAGGCGATCGACGAGGCCGGCGTGCCGGCCGGTGTCGTCAACCTCGTCTTCGGCGTGCCGGCGGAGATCTCGGCCTACCTGATCCCGCATCCGGTGATCCGGAAAGTCTCCTTCACCGGCTCGACGGCGGTCGGCAAGCAGCTCGCGGCGCTCGCCGGAGCGCACATGAAGCGCGTCACCATGGAGCTCGGCGGCCATGCGCCGGCGATCGTGTTGGACGACGCCGACCTCGAGGCGACCACGCAGCTGCTGCTCGGCGCGAAATTCCGCAATGCCGGCCAGGTCTGCATCTCGCCGACGCGGCTGCTGGTGCACGAGAGCCTCTACGAGGGCTTCGTCGACCGCTTCGTCGAGGGCGCGAAGGCCGTGAAGGTCGGCGACGGCCGCGAGCCGGAGACGCGCATGGGGCCGCTCGCCCATCACCGGCGCGTGGAGACCATGGAGGCGCTCGTCAACGATGCGGCGCAGCAGGGTGGCCGGGTCCGCACCGGCGGCAAGCGGGTCGGCAACAAGGGCTATTTCTTCGAGCCGACGGTGCTGACCGACCTGCCGAAGACGGCGCGGATCATGAACGAGGAGCCGTTCGGGCCGATCGCGCTCGTGGCGCCGTTCAGCACCGTGGAGGAGGCCCTCGAGGAGGCGAACCGCCTTCCTTACGGGCTCGCCGCCTACGCCTACACCAAGTCGGCGAAGCGGGCCGCGCAGATCTCGGGGGCGGTCGAATCCGGCATGGTGTCGATCAACCACCAGGGCCTCGGCCTCGCCGAAGTGCCGTTCGGCGGCGTCAAGGACTCCGGCTACGGCTCGGAGGGCGGCAGCGAGGCGATCGAGGGCTATCTCGTCACCAAGCTCGTCACTCATCTGACGGACGCCTAGCCCGAAGGGAACGCCGCGGCGCGCACGTCATCGCC
>JAEZCD010000323.1 GCA_023430145.1 Pseudomonadota bacterium | reverse complement strand
TTCGGCGTCCTCCGCGAAGGCGGAGGACCCAGGCTTTGCTGTGCCCGGGAAGGAAGATGGATCCTCCGCCTTCGCGGAGGATGACGAGCGGGAATGCTTTGCGAGCAGTGACGAGGCTCGTTCGGCGGCCGCAGCACCCTCTTCCCTCTCCCATGGGGAGAGGGTGCCCGCGAAGCGGGCGGGTGAGGGGTCAGGAGCTTCAGAACGGGCGCCGTACCCCCTCATCCGGCCGCTGCGCGGCCACCTTCTCCCCCTGGGAGAGGGAAGGCGCGCGCGTACCGCCATAGCAGCAGCACTCCTCCTCGCCCTCACCCTCGGCGTCACGAAATTCGCATACGACCGCATCCCCCTGCCTCCGGTGCAAGCCGCCAACGATCTCTCCACCGTCGTGCTGGACCGCGACGGGCGCCTGTTGCGGCCGTTCGCCACGAGAGAGGGCCGCTGGCGGCTGCCGGTGACGGTCGAGGACGTCGATCCGCGCCTCGTCGCCATGCTGCTCGCCTACGAGGACAAGCGCTTCGAGCAGCACCGCGGCGTCGACCCGCTCGCCCTGCTGCGTGCTGCCGGCCAGGCGGCGACCGAGCGAAAGATCGTTTCCGGCGGCTCGACGCTGACCATGCAGGTCGCCCGCCTGCTCGAACCGCGCGCCGAGCGGTCGCTGTCGGCGAAGCTGCGGCAGGCGGCCGGCGCGCTGGCGCTCGAGCGCGACCTGCCGAAGGCGGAGATACTGCGCCTCTACTTCACGCTCGCGCCCTATGGCGGCAACGTCGAGGGAATACGCGCGGCGTCGCTGGCCTATTTCGGCCGCGAGCCGAAGCGGCTCTCGCTCGGCGAGGCGGCGCTGCTGGTCGCCCTGCCCCAGTCGCCGGAGGCGCGCCGCCCGGACCGCTCCGCAGAAGCCGCCCACGCGGCGCGCGATCGCGTGCTCGACCGTCTCGCGGCCGCCGGTGCGATCGACGCGGCCGAGGCCGCGCGTGCGAAGTCGGAACCCGTTCCCGATCGCCGCCTCGCCTTCCCGATGCTGGCGCCGCACGCGGCGGCCGAGTCGGTGGCCGCTGCGCCGGCCGAGCGCGTGCACCGCCTGTCGATCGCCCGCGATGCGCAGGCCGCGCTCGAGCTTCTGGCGCGGGATCGCGCGCGGGGAGCAGGCGAGAAGATCTCGGTCGCGATCCTCGTTGCCGATTCCCGCAGCGGCGAAGTGCTCGCCCATGTCGGCTCGGCCGATCATCTCGACCTCCGCCGCGCCGGCTTCGTCGACATGACGGCGGCGGTCCGCTCGCCGGGCTCGGCGCTAAAACCCTTCATCTACGGGCTCGCCTTCGACCAGGGCCTCGTTCATCCCGAGACGCTGATCCACGACCGGCCGACGCGCTTCGGCCTCTATGCGCCGTCGAACTTCGACGAGACCTACCAGGGCACGATCACCGTCCGCCGGGCGCTGCAGCAGTCGCTGAACGTGCCCGCCGTGACCCTGCTTTCGGCGGTGACGCCGCAACGGCTCGACGCCCGGCTGCGGGCCGTCGGCACCGAGCTGAAGCTGCCGGCCGGCGAGCCGCCAGCCCTGCCGATCGCGCTCGGCGGCGTCGGCGTGACGCTGCGCGGCCTCGTCTCGGCCTATGGCGCCTTCGTCAACGGCGGCACGGTGGCGCCGCTCGCCTGGCGGCCGCTCGAACCGGATGCGCCGGTGCTGCACCATCGCCGGCTGCTCGATCCCGTCGCCGCCTGGCAAGTCGCCGACATCTTGGCCGGCACGCCGCCGCCGGAGGCGGGCTCGACCGATCGGATCGCCTTCAAGACCGGCACCTCCTACGGCTATCGCGACGCCTGGGCGATCGGCTTCGACGGGGAGAAAATCGTCGGCGTCTGGGTCGGCCGTCCGGACGGCGCGGCGAGCGCCGGCCTGTCGGGACGCACCAGCGCCGCGCCAATCCTGTTCGACGCCTTCGCCCGGCTCGGCGGAGCAAAACCCCTGCCCGCCGCGCCGCCCGGCGTGCTGATCGCGACGACGGCGAAACTGCCGCCTCCCCTTCGCCTGTTCGCACCCGGCGAGGCGAAGGTGGCGTCGGCGCCCTCGCCGACCGCGCCGCTCGCCATCGCCTTCCCGCCCGACGGCGCGCGCATCGATCTCGGCGGCTCGGGCGGAAAGGTGCCGCTGGCGCTGAAGGCGGCGGGCGGCGCGCTGCCGCTCACCTGGATCGTCAACGGCATGCCGGTCTTCGCCCTGCCCCATCGCCGCGATGCCTCGTGGCTGCCGGACGGGCCCGGCTTCACCCGCGTCTCGGTGGTCGACGCGAACGGCCGCAGCGCCTCGGCTCTGGTGCGGATCGACTGACGGGGCGGAACCCGAACACCGAGAAAGAGGCAGCGCTCCCGCTGCATTGCGGCGCCCCGGTTGCGGACCGGGCGCGCGGGGCTTAGTGCTCCGGCGCCGAGAAAACCCCGCCGAGCCGCCGATGACCCTTGCCGAAGCCGAGAATTCCGCCTTGTCGCCGACGCGCTCGTTCCAGGGCCTGATCCTGACCCTGCAGCGCTTCTGGGCCGAGCGCGGCTGCGTCGTCCTGCAGCCTTACGACATGGAGATGGGCGCCGGCACCTTCCATCCGGCGACGACTCTACGCGCACTCGGCCCCAAGCCTTGGAAAGCCGCCTATGTGCAGCCCTCGCGGCGGCCGAAGGACGGTCGCTACGGCGAGAACCCGAACCGCTTCCAGCACTACTACCAGTTCCAGGTGATCCTGAAGCCGTCGCCGCCGGACCTGCAGGAGCTGTACCTGCAAAGTCTGGAGGCGATCGGCATCGACCTCAAGCTGCACGACGTGCGCTTCGTCGAGGACGACTGGGAGAGCCCGACGCTCGGCGCCTGGGGCCTCGGCTGGGAGTGCTGGTGCGACGGCATGGAGGTGTCGCAGTTCACCTATTTCCAGCAGGTCGCCGGCTTCGAGTGCGAGCCGGTCTCCGGCGAGCTGACCTATGGCCTCGAGCGGCTCGCCATGTACCTGCAGGGCGTCGACAACGGCTTTCAGCTGAACTTCAACGGCCTCGAGGGCGCGGAGAAGGTCACCTACGGCGACGTCTTCCTGCAGGCCGAGCAGGAATATTCGCGCTACAATTTCGAGCACGCCGACCTCGACACCCTCTACCGCCATTTCGAGGACGCCGAGCGCAACTGCCAGCTGATCCTCGATCGCGGGCGGGCCGGCAACCGGCACCTCATGGCCCTGCCCGCCTACGACCAGTGCATCAAGGCCTCGCACGCCTTCAACCTGCTCGACGCGCGGGGCGCCATCTCCGTCACCGAGCGCCAGGGCTACATCCTGCGCGTGCGCGAACTGGCGAAGGCCTGTGGCGAGGCGTGGCTGGCCACGACGGGCGGTGGGAGGGCGTAAGCGCCGATCCCTCGTCCGAGGGAAGCGAAGGGAAGGAAAGCCAGCCGGAAACACTCCTCCTCATCCTGCGCGAAGGCGCAGGATCCAGCTTTCTCGGCGGATTGATCCGAAAAACATCTGGGTCCTCCGCCTTCGCGGAGGACGACGACGGAGATGGCGATGTGCCGGGTGCCCTGCCCTCGGCCCCGAATGACGACGGCCCGTGACTTCCCGCAAATCCTCGACTAACAAGCCCCGTTCTCACACCCGCCGCGATCCGAGATGGCCGAGCTTCTGATCGAGTTCCTGTCGGAAGAGATTCCGGCCCGCATGCAGGCGCGGGCCGCCGACGATCTCCGCCGCCTCGTCACCGACGCGCTCGTCGAGCGCGGCCTTTCCTTCTCAGACGCGCGCGCCTTCGCGACGCCGCGCCGGCTCGCCCTCGTCGTCGACGGCGTGCCGGCCAGCCAGCCCGACCGGACCGACGAGCGCAAGGGTCCGCGCCTGTCGGCGCCGCCGCAGGCCAAGCAGGGATTTTTCCGCTCGATCGGCCTCTCGCCCGAGGACGCGATCCGCGCCACGGCCCTCGCCCCAGGCGCCGTGCTGGAGCTCGGCGGAGTGCGGCTCGAGGCGCGCGGCGAAGGCGCCGCCGCCACCCTGTTCGCCGTCACCGAGCGCCGCGGCCGCAGCGCGGTCGAGGTGATCGCCGAGTTCATGCCGGATATCGTCCGCGGCTTCCCGTGGCCGAAATCGATGCGCTGGGGCAGCGGATCCCTGCGCTGGGTGCGCCCGCTGCAGTCGATTCTCGCCGTCCTGACGCTCGCCCCCGGACAGTTCGAGATCGTGCCCTTCGAGGTCGACGGCATCGCCGCCGGCGACATCTCGCGCGGGCACCGGTTCCTGGCGCCCGAGCCGTTCCGCGTCTTCGGCTTCGAGGACTATCTCGAGAAGCTCGAGGCGGCCTTTGTCGAGCTCGATCCTGTGGCCCGCAAGCGCACCATCCTGCGCGAGGCGCGCGCGCTCGCGCATGCGCAGAACCTCGAGCTCGTCGAGGACGAGGGCCTGCTCGAGGAGACCGCGGGGCTCGTCGAATGGCCGGTGGTGCTGATCGGCGGCTTCGACGAGGCCTTCCTGACCGTGCCGCCGGAGGTGATCCGGACCACCATCCGCGCCAACCAGAAGTGCTTCGTCACCAAGGATCCGGTCGGCGGCGAGCTGACCGCCCGCTTCATCCTCGTCTCCAACATCGTGGCGAGCGACGGCGGCGCGGCGATCGTCGCCGGCAACGAGCGCGTCGTCGCCGCACGGCTGTCGGATGCGCGCTTCTTCTGGGCGACCGACAAGCGGGTGCCGCTCGAGCAGCGAGCGAAGAAGCTCGAGAGCGTCGTCTTCCACAGCCGCCTCGGCACCCAGGGCGAGCGCGTCGAGCGTCTCGTCGCCCTCGCCGAGGCGCTGGCGCCGATCGTCGGCGCCAATGTGCACGACGTCGCCCAGGCCGCCGCGCTCGCCAAGGCCGACCTCGCCACCGAGACGGTGGGCGAGTTCCCGGAGCTGCAGGGCCTCGTCGGTCGCTACCTCGCGCCGCTGCAGGGCAAGCCGCTCGCCGTCGGCCGGGCGATCGAGGATCACTACAAGCCGCAAGGCCCCTCCGATCGGGTGCCGCGCGATCCCGTCTCGATCGCCGTCGCCCTCGCCGACAAGCTCGACATGCTGGCCGGCTTCTGGTCGATCGACGAGCTGCCGACCGGCTCCAAGGATCCTTACGCGCTCCGGCGGGCGGCGCTCGGCATCATCCGCACGGTGCTCGAGAACGGCGTCCGGCTGCCGCTGCGCCGGGTTGTCGACGAGGCGCTGGAGCTGCACCGCGAGCGCTTCAAGCGGATCGGCAATGTCTTCGTCTTCGCCCGCCGCGACGAGGAGGGCGAGATCGGCGTCCGTTCGGCGCTGCGCGACTGGCTCGACTATGTCGAGGAGACGGCCGACTTCGTCTTCGTGCTCGACGCCGCCGAGCCGGAGCGGATCGTCTCGGAGAAGGCCCGCGACTTCTCCGACGATCCCGACAGCATCGTCGCCGTGGTGGCGCCGAAGCGGCGCGCGGCCGCCGGCCTGATCGACTTCTTCACCGACCGGCTGAAGGTGCAGCTGCGCGAGCAGGGCGCCCGGCACGACCTCGTCGACGCGGTGTTCTCGGCCGGCGGCCAGGACGATCTCGTCGCCATCGTCCGCAGAGTCGAGGCGCTGGCGCGCTTCCTCGAGACGGAGGATGGCCGCAACCTGCTCGCCGGCTTCCGCCGCGCCGCCAACATCCTGAAAGCCGAGGAGAAGCGCGACGGCAAGGGCGCCTTCGACGGGCCGCCGGAGGCGAGCCTCTACCGCGAGCCCGCCGAATCCGATCTCGCCGTCGCCCTCGCACAGGCCGAGAGCGAGGCACGCGCGGCCATGGCCGCCGAGGACTACATCGCCGCCATGAACGCCATCGCCACCCTGCGGCCGAGCGTCGATCGCTTCTTCGAGGAGGTCACGGTCAACGCCGAGGAGCAGCGGCTGCGCGCCAACCGGCTGCGGCTGCTGTCCCGGCTGCGGCACGCGACCCGCGCCGTCGCCGATTTCGAGCGCGTCGAGGGGTAGTGGCACGCATCTTGCAATGACCTGTCTTGGTTGTATGCATAACTCGTAAGTTACCAAAGATTGTGGTATGTGCTGTCGGTTCAGATGGAGACCGCGACGCTCATGGGTTACTGCGCCCGGTATCGATTCAAGATCCTGCAGCCGATCGAGATTCCCGACCCGGGATTCGTGACCATCACGATCCCGGGACTAACGGCGGCGAGGTTGGAAATCGAGCATGAAGCTTACCCGCTCGGCCACTGGGCCATCCTGACGATGGCGGGCTTCGAGACCGAAGCGGAGGCCCGACTTGCGGGACAGCGACTTGGAGACGTGCTACTTGTCGTCGGCGCCGTAAAAGACTTGGGCATCGACGTCGGTTTCAGCCGGCCACCAACACTCCAATTTAGCACCCGAGTTCACGCTGCAGTGAAAGACGCAACGGGGAGAGAACTGCGCGCCGAGGTACACGGATTGATGGTCTACGAGCAAGACACTATAGCTCCGATCGGCATGCACGCGCGTGGACAGGTCCTTCTTTCTCCAAGCGACTTAGAGAATCGCCTTGCTGCGTTTGCCGGTGACATAGGCGAACTCACTCAGCATCAAAGAAACTGTGCAGCCCTCATTAATGACTCGTTTGTTCCACAGACCGAGGGACAGTTTATTCTTCGCGTTTCGGCTGTGGAGGCCCTCTGTGGTAAAGAGAGCGGTCAATCATTTCAACAATCATGTAAGACTAAAATAGTATACCTTTTATCTGATGAGAAAGCGAAACTCTTTGGTGCTCTCTATAGGAAGCGCAGTAAGCTTGTACATTTTGGCAAAGGGCGTGGTGAGCTTACGGAGGCAACTAGAGATATTCTGGGTTTGGCAGTCGACCTCCTCTCTGCAGATATCCGGAAATCGAGTACACCCGCTGGGCGGCCTTCCTAGCACTCGGCCGGCCCAATAGTTAACGCACTCATCGCAAAATCGTCGCCCGTACCCACCAGCTCGGGCGCGCGGCCTGCACCGTCCGGGCGAGCGCGCCCGCCGCCTTGCGGTCGGCGACGATGGCGAACACGGTGGCGCCCGATCCCGACATGCGCGCGAGCCGTGTCTGCGGCGCCGCGCGCAAGAGCGCCAGCGCCTCGCCGACGAGCGGCTCGAGGCCCAGCGCCGGCGCCTCGAGATCGTTGCGGCAGCCGCACAGCGCATGGATCAGCGCGTCCCGGTGCCCCGGCGGCGGGGCGTGCGGATCCTCGCGATGCGCCTGCCCCGGCGAAAGGCCGAGCGCTGCGAAGACTTTCGGCGTCGGCAGCAGCGCCCGCGGATTGACGAGCACCGCCGCGAGCGGGGGAACGTCCACGCCGCGCTCGATGTGCTCGCCGCGGCCGCGCAGGATCGCGGCGCGGGGATCGAGGCATACGGGAACGTCCGAGCCGGTCTCGGCGGCGGCTTCGGCGAGGCGCTCGTCGGCCGCATCGAGGCCGTTGAGGCGCGCCAGGAGGCGCAACGC
>JAEZCD010000308.1 GCA_023430145.1 Pseudomonadota bacterium | reverse complement strand
CCGGCGACCTGCTCGTCGCGGCCTCGCTCGCCATGGGCGCGGCGATTGTCAGCGGCGCCTCCGACCGCGTCGTCTGCGCCTGGTCGCCGGTCGGCAGCCATCCGCTCTGGCACCTCCTGGTCGCGGTCGCGCTCGGGCTGCTGCTGAAGGCGGCGCTCGTCGCCGGGGCGCCGCAGGCGGCGGCGAGGACCGCCATGGCCGACGCCCGATGAACTGGACAGCGCCGCTCGACTTCTACTGCGAGCGCACGGATGCAGGGTTTTGGGCCGAGCCGTTCAACGCGCTGTCGAATGCGAGCTTTCTGATCGCCGCGGCGATCCTGCTCTCGAGCCTCGCGCGGGAAAATTTCCGCGACCGGCCGGCGACGCTGCTCGCCGCCTGGATCGGCGTCATCGGCATCGGCAGCTTCCTGTTCCACACCTTCGCCAACCGCTGGTCGCTCTTTGCCGACGTGGTGCCGATCCAGGTCTTCATCCTCGGCTACTTTTTCCTCGCCATGCGGCGCTTCCTCGGTCTGAATCTCGTCTTCGCGGGAGTGCTGACGGCCGGCTTCTTCTTCCTCGCCGGCCGGCTGCCGAGCCTCTTGCCGTTCGGTCTGCGCGGCCCGGGCGGCTATCTCGCCGGGCTCGGCGCGCTGGTCGTCGTCGGATTTCTGGTGCTCGCCCGCAGCCGGCGCGCCCCGTCGCGGCCGGGAATCACGGGCGATGTCGCTTGGCGCACCGGGCTCGGCCTGCTCGGCGCAGCGGCCCTGTTCGCGGTCTCGCTCGCCTTCCGCACCGTCGACATGCAGGTCTGCGACGTCGTGCCGACCGGCACGCACCCGCTGTGGCATATTCTCAATGGCGCGGTGCTGTTCTGGCTGGTCGAGATCGCCCGGCGAGCGGCGGCGCCATCGCCGCCGGGGAGCGGCCCTCGGCCGGGCGCGGCGCAGGAGGGCGAATGACGGAAATCGCTCCGCCGGGGCGCACTGGCCCGGTCCGGGGACGCCTCTGGGCGGTGACGACCTACTACAATCCGGTCGGGTATCGGCGGCGACGCGCGAACTACGACGTGTTCCGGCGGCACCTCGGCCTGCCGCTGCTGACGATGGAGCTCGTCTGGGGCGCCGCGCCCGAGCTCGGCGAGGGCGACGCCGAGATCCTCGTGCAGCTGGGCGGCGGCGACGTCATGTGGCAGAAGGAGCGGCTCCTCAATCTGGCGGTGTCGCGCCTGCCGCCGGAGTGCGACAGGTTCGCCTGGATCGACTGCGACATCGTTTTCTGCGACCAGGATTCGGCCGAGCGCCTCGACCGCCTGCTGGACACGTTCCTCCTCGTGCAGGCCTTCGATCGGGTTCGGCATGTCACGCCCGAATGGCGCCCGGGCGTCCCGGTCGAGACGATGACCGATTTCGTCGCTCCTTCGGCGATTGGCACGATCCGTGACGGAGGCGCCCCGGCGGAGGTCTTCGGAGCATCGCTGATCGAGCGCCGCAAGCTGAGCATGGGAGGGTTCGCCTGGGCGGCCCGGCGCGAGCTGATCGAGCGATGCCCCCTTTACGACGCGGCGATCGCCGGCGGCGGCGATCGGCTGGCGGCGGGCGCCGCCTACGGCCTTACGGAGGTGATGGCGGCCCATCACCTGATGCGCGGGCCTAGGCGCGAGCACTTCCTCGCCTGGGCCGAGCGATGGCGGTCGGCCGTCGGCGGCGCCGACGCCATCGGCGCTCTGCACGGCGAGATCCTGCACCTCTGGCATGGCGATCTCGCCGACCGGCGCGGTGTCGAGCGGCTGGAGGGGCTCGACGCGCTCGGCTACGATCCCTTCAACGACATCGCCCTCGACGACCGGGGCGTCTGGCGGTGGAGCTCCGACAAGCCGCGCCTGCACGGCTTCGTACGGGACTACTTGGTCGGTCGCCGGGAGGACGGCTGAGGAACGTGCGGCGGCAAAACCCACTCGCGTGCGCCTCGTCAGACGCCGCGGCTAACGCTCCGCCACCGCGAGCTTGGCGCCGAGCGCGACGAAGGCGCCCGCGAAGGCACGCCGCATCCAGGTCAGCACCGCCGGCCGCGACAGGATCCTGTCGCGCACCGCGGCGGCGAACATGCCGTAGACGGCGAACACGCCGAACGTCATCAGCATGAAGACGCCCCCGAGCTCGAGCATGCGGGCGAGCGGCTGCGCCTCGTCGGCGCCGACGAACTGCGGCAGGAAGGCGAGGAAGAAGATCGACAGCTTGGGGTTGAGGAGGTTGATCAGTACCGCCTCGACCGTCACCCGCAGCGCCGAGCGGGCGCCGAGCTGCGGCTCGACGCGCAGCGCGCCGCCCTCGCGCAGCGTGCTCCAGGCCATCCACAGCAAATAGGCGACGCCGAGATATTTCAGCGTCTGGAAGGCCACCGCGCTCGTGTGCAGGAGCGCCGCGAGGCCGAGCACGGCGGCCGCCATGTGCGGGACGATGCCGAGCGTGCAGCCGAAGGCGGCGACGACGCTCGCCCGGAGGCCGCGCGAGAGGCCCGCGGCCAGCGTGTAGAGCACCCCGATCCCGGGCGAGGCGACGACGATGAAGGAGGTGACGAGGAACTCGATGGTCATGGGTGCTCCGTCAGCGGTCGCGCGGCGGAGGATGGCGCGGGAGCGCGAAGGAAAGCAAGACGACGGCGCGGCTCTCCGCCCGCCGGCTCGCGATGACGAGGAGCCCTACTCGGCCGCCTTAAGGCCCGACCAGCCATAGATCGTCCGGGCCGCCTCGGGCGTGACGTAGCCTTCGGCGACGTCCTCGGCGACGCGCTCGGGATCGCGTAGCGCCGGGTCGCCATAGCCGCCGCCGCCGGGCGTCCACAGCAGCACGCGGTCGCCCGGATCGAAGCGGACATTGGCGTATTTGCTGCCCGATACTTTCCCGTACAGCTCCCGGACCGTCAGCCATTCGTCGCTGCCGGCCTTCCGGATGAGCGTGCCGCCATTGCCGCCCTCCTCGCCGCCGAACAGCGCGAAGGGCCTCACCTCGTGCCGATCGCTGCACTGGCTGCCGGTGATCGGCACTTGCGTCATGCGCAGCGTGCGCCGGAAGCCGAGGCCGCCGCGCCACTGACCGGCACCGCCGGAATCGGCGATCAGCTCGCAGTTCTCGACCATCAGCGGAAAGCGCGTCTCGAACACCTCGGTCGGATTGAAGCGGCAGTTGCCGTTGATGGCGATGACGCAGTCATTGCCGTCCTCGCCCCAGCGGCCGCCCCAGCCGCCCGACATGATGTCGTAGCAGGCGAAGTATTCGTCGTAGTCCGGATGGTTGCCGCCGAAGACGAAGTTCGTGCCGGTGCAGCTTTCGGAGGCCATCGCCCGCTCCGGCACGCAGCCCGACATGGCGCCGATGGTGATGTTGGCGAGCCGTGGATGCGTCTCGGTGTTGCCGGCGACGAGCGGCCCCGGATAGTCGACGTTCGTCACCTTGTTCGGCGGCGAGACGACGCGGATCGGCCGGAAGCAGCCGGAATTCTTCGGGATCGTCGGGTCGGTGACGTGCAAGAGGCCGTTGTAGACGGCGCCGGTCGAGACGCCGAGCGTGGCATTGATCGGTCCCTTCGCCTGCGGCGAGGAGCGCGAATAGTCGGCCACCACCTCGTCGCCCTGCACATAGATGTCGATGGCGACCGTGTAGGGTTTCGCCTCGATGCCGTCGTTCTCGATCGTGTCGGAGAAGCCGTATTTGCCGTCCGGGAAGGAGGACAACTCGGCGCGCATGCGGCGCTCCGAATAGTCCATCAGGTCCTCGCAGGTGTCGATGAAGAGGTCCTTGCCGTACTTCTCGACGATGCCCTGGATGCGGTCGACGCCGAGGTCGACGCAGCCGATCATGGCCCGCAGGTCGCCATAGTTCTGGCGCGGGGTACGCGTGTTGGCGAGCAAAAGCTTCCAGACTTCCTCGACATCCTCGCCGACCTTCTTGATCTTCACCGGCGGCACGCGCAGCCCCTCGTGAAAAATCTCCGTCGCCTCGCCGCAAAAAGCGCCCGGCACCATGCCGCCGATCTCGGCGATGTGGCCGATGCAGACGGCAAAGCCCAGCAGCTCGCCGTCATGGAAGAACGGCTTGAAGAAGGTGTGCTCGGGGCAGTGCAGGCCGCCGCGATAGGGATCGTTGTGCAGGACGACGTCACCGGGCTTCAGCGTCGAGAAATCGATCTCCTGGGCGCAGGATTTGATCAGGATCGGCATGCCGCCGATCATCGTCGGGCAGAATTCCGCGCAGGCGATCATGTCGCCCTTGGCGTCCGAGAGCGCGCAGGTGAAGTCGAGGCCCTCGTTGAAGATCGTCGAATAGGACGTCTTCATGAGCAGGATGCCCATCTCGCGGCAGATCGAGACCATCGTCGAATCGAGGATGTTCATCATCACCGGATCGGGCTGGCCGGGGCGCGGCCGCGGCGCCCGGGCGGTCTCGATCGGCAGCTTCGGCTGCACGATCGGCAGCCTGAAATAGCCGTCGTCGCTCGCATCGCGCAACGCCGTCCACTCGACGCACCAGGGCGAGCAGTAGAGCGCGGATTTGCCCCGATGGTCGGCGCGATAGCCCTTGCCGTAGACGAGCAGGCCGCAATTGGCGCACTTCAGGTATTTCTCGACGTAGTAGCCGTTCTCGGAGAAGCGCATCGTCTCGACCTCTACGCCGCTTCGATGATGAGGTGGCCGAACGGATCGACCGTGAGCGTCTGGCCGGGATTGACGACCGTCACCGAGGCGGCCTCCTCGACGAGCGCCGGGCCGGCGATCGTATGGCCGTCACGGAGCGTCTCGCGGCGGTAGACGCCGACCTCGAAGGTGCCGCTCGCATAGACGACGCGGCGCGCGCCGACCGGCTCGGCGGGCGCCTCGGCCGGCGGCAGGTGCGGCAGGTCGGGCTTTGCGGTGCGGGCGATGACGGCGGCAGTGTAGTTGACGATCTCGATCGGCTCGCCGGGGATGTTGAAGCCGAAGCGGGCGGCGTGCGCCTCGTGAAAAGCCTGCCAGAGTCTTTCCGGCTCGCCGGTCTCCAGCGCATCGGCGCCGATCGGCATTTCCAGCTCGTAGTTCTGGCCGAGATAGCGCATCTCGAGCGCCCGGTGCACTTCCATCTCGCCGCCATAGCCCTGCATCTCGAGCTCGGCGACGCCCTCGGCGACGAGGGTGCGCATCACCTCGGCGGCGCGCGCCGTGTCGAAGCGCATGCTGGTGAGCTGCGTCGTCCGCTGCCGGTCGACGCGGGCGTTGGTGAGGATGAAGCCATAGGCCGAGAACTGGCCCGGATGGTTCGGGATGATGGCGCGCGGGATGCCCATGTCGAGGATCAGCTCGGAGGCGTGCAGCGGGCCGGCGCCGCCGAAAGTGCAGAGCGTGAAGTCGCGCGGGTCGAGGCCGCGCTCGATCAGCACCGAGCGCAGCGCGCCGACCATGTTGTTGTTGGCGATACGGATGATCGCCATCGCCGCGGCCTCGGGCGTCTGGCCGATCGCCTCGGCGACGGCGCCGACGGCACGCTCGGCGGCCTCGCGGTCGAGCCTCATGCGGCCGCCGAGGAAATTGTTCGGGTCGATGCGGCCGAGCACGAGGTTGGCGTCGGTGACGGTCGCCTCGGTGCCGCCCTTGCCGTAGCAGGCCGGGCCCGGCCGGGCGCCGGCGCTCTGCGGGCCGACGCGCAGCATGCCGCCCTTGTCGATCCAGGCGATCGAGCCGCCGCCGGCGCCGATCGTGCGGATGTCGAGCATCGGGATCTGGATCGGCACGCCCCACTCGATCTCGAAGGCGGTGGTGAAGCTCTCTTTGCGGCCGAGGATGGTGGAGACGTCGGTCGAGGTGCCGCCCATGTCGAGCGTGACGAGATGGTCGGCGCCGACCAGCTCGGCGACATGGCGGCTGGCGATGACGCCGCCGGTCGGCCCCGAGACGAGCAGGTTGATCGGCGCCTCGGCTGCCGCGTCGAGGGTCATCTCGCCGCCGTTCGACTTGATGACCACGGTCGGTGCGGCGATGCCGCCCTCGTCGAGCCGCGCGCGCATGCTGCGCAGCTGCCGGCTGACGACCGGCTTCAGGTAGGCGTCGGCGATCACGGTGGACGCGCGCTCGTACTCCTTCCACTTCGGCAGGACCTCGTAGGAGATCGAGATCGGCAGCCCGGGCAGCATGTCGGAGAAGATCTCCTTCACCCGCAGCTCGTGCTCGGGGTTGAGGTAGGAGAACAACAGGCACACGGCGACCGCCTGGATCTCCGGCGTCGCGGCGATGCTGCGCGCCGTCTCGCGCACCTGCCCCTCGTCGAGCGCCGTGACGATGCGGCCATAGGCGTCGACGCGCTCGGAAAGCTCGAAGCAGTGACGGCGCTTGGCGAGCGGCTTCGGCTTCACCCAGCTCATGTCGTAGTGGAATTTTCGGTTGCCGCGCTGGATGAAGGGGACGTCGCGGAAGCCGGCGGTCGTCACATAGGCGACGGTGGCGCCCTTGCGCTCGAGCACGGCATTGGTAGCGACCGTGGTGCCGAGCCGGATGTTCGGCGCCGCGCCGCGGTGTGCGTAGCCGTCGAGGCCGGCGAGGATGCCGACCACCGGGTCGCCCGGCACCGACGGCTCCTTCCAGACGTCGATTGTCCGCGTCTCGGCGTCATAGGCGACGAAGTCGGTGAAGGTGCCGCCGACGTCGATCCCCAACAGATGCTGCA
The DNA here is from genome assembly GCA_023430145.1 of Pseudomonadota bacterium. Taxonomy (GTDB): domain Bacteria; phylum Pseudomonadota; class Alphaproteobacteria; order Rhizobiales; family Methylopilaceae; genus JAEZCD01. The sequence goes on along the minus strand of JAEZCD010000308.1, from coordinate 2,908 downwards.
CTGCCGCTCCCCCCCTTGCCCGCGGTCTTGGTGCCGCGAGGACTTGCCATGCACGAGACGCGATCGGCCGGGCATCGGCAACCGCCGTGCCTGGCTTCGGCGACTCTGCGTCCTTCTCCGACGCGGCACTCTTCCACGGCGGACGCCGTGATCACAAGAGGTGCGAGCGAGCATTCGTCCCGCGCGGCTCAATCGAGCGCTACTGTGCACAGCCCGTGATCACAGCTGTCGGATGAGCGAGAGCGGGCGCACCTGCCTCGTCCGTGATCACGATCCGCGGCAACTAGGGGGTGATCGCACCGGCCATCGTCGCGGGGCATCGGGGCTGGATGCGGAAACTCGTCTTTATCAGCCTCTTACGGGGATACGGTGGCTTCGAATGACGATCGCCCAGGGAGGTCCGATGCCTTTCGGACGAGGTCCCGGGAGCCGAGCGAAAAAGCCGAGATTGACCTTCGGGCGCTGCGGTATCATAGAGTTGTGATCACGAAACCCGCCGGATCGCGGCGGCGCTCCACCCAGGGGACGAAGAGGCTACGCACATGCTCGAGGATCTGGTCCGCGAGGATCGCGCCAACTATTCGCTGGAGGACATGGACCGGAACAGCCTGTTCCATCCGCTCACCTCGATCGCGGCGCACATGAAGGGCGGCCCGGTCATCATGGACGGCGCCCGCGGCGCGCGGCTGCGCGACCATACGGGGCGCGAGCTGGTCGACTGCTCGGGGGGCCTCTGGTGCGTCAACGTCGGCTACGGCCGGCCGGAGATCGCCGAGGCGGCGAAGAAGGCGATCCTCGACCTGAACTACTGGCACTTGTTCGGCTCGGCCTCGAACGAGGCGACCATCCGGCTCGCCGACAAGGTGCTCGGCCTCTTCCGCGACCATGCCGGCGCGCCGCAGATGGCCCGCGTCTTCTTCGGCACGTCGGGCTCGGACGCCAACGACACCAACTACAAGCTCGTCCGCTACTGGGCGACGCTGCGCGGCACGCCGAAGAAGCGGAAGATCATCTCCCGCCTCGGCGGCTATCACGGCCTCACCGCGGCGGCGGCGATGCTGACCGGCATCCCGGCCTATCACAAGGCCTGGAACCTGCCGATGGACGAGGTGATCCACACGAGCTGCCCGCACTACTACCGCTTCGCCGAGACCGGCGAGAGCGAGGCGGCCTTCTGCGACCGGCTGATCCCCGAGCTCGAGGACATCATCGCCCGCGAGGGCGCCGAGACGATCGGCGGCTTCATCGCCGAGCCGATCATGGGCACCGGCGGCGTCTTGATCCCGCCGGCCGGGTATTTCGAGCGCGTGCAGGCGGTGCTCGACCGGCACGACATCCTGATGATCGCCGACGAGGTGATCACCGGCTTCGGCCGCACCGGGCAATGGTTCGGCACCGGCCTGTTCGGTATGAAGCCCGACATCGTCACGCTCGCCAAGGGGATCACCAGCGCCTACTTCCCGGTCTCGGCCTCGGTGATCTCCGACCGCGTCTGGGACGTGCTCGAGGCGGCCTCGCCCGAATACGGCCCGGTGATGCATGGCTTCACCTATTCCGGGCACCCGGTCGGCGCCGCCATCGGCCTCGTCAATCTCGACATCATCGAGCGCGAGAACCTCGTCGCCAATTCCGCCGAGGTCGGCGCCTATCTCTTGACAGGGCTGAAGGAGCGCGTCGGCGACCACCCGTTCGTCGGCGAGGTACGCGGCCGCGGGCTGATGATCGGCGTCGAGTTTACCGCCGATCGCGGCAAGCGCCGACCGTTCGCGGCCGGCAGCAACCCGCACCGCCTCGTCGCCGGCAAGGCGGTCGAGCAGGGGCTCATGATCCGCGCGCTGCCCTATCTCGAGGTGGTCTCGTTCTCGCCGCCGCTCGTCATCACGAAGGCCGACTGCGATCTCGCGATCGACGCTTTCGCGCGCGGCCTCGACGCCGCGACGCCGGAGCTGTCCCGCCTCGCGGCGGGCTGACGGGGGGGCGTGGCGCGCGTCGTCTGCAGCGTCCGCGCGCCCGCCATCTGCCGAGATCTTTCGCCGGGAGCATAGCCTTGCCGCGATCCATGCCCTCTGCTCTGGAGCTGCCGCCCGACGAGGGCGTCGTCGAGCTCGATGCCGACCCTGCCGGCCGCAGCCCGACGCTGGCGCACCAGGTCTATCGGGCGCTCGAGGCGCGCATCCTCGACGGCGACTGGCTGCCGGACACCCGCGTCAGCCTGCGCTCCCTCGCCACCTCGCTCGACACCAGCATGCAGCCGGTGCGCGAGGCGGTCGGCCGGCTCGTCGCGGCTTCCGCGCTGGAAATGCGGCCGGGGCGAGCGATCCGCGTGCCGCCGATGACGCGCGAGCTCGCCGACGAGATCTGGTCGATGCGGCTGTTGCTCGAGGGCGAGGCGGCGGCGCGCTTCGCCGCCCGCCGGCGACCCGAGGAGGCGCGGGCGCTGTTCGAGCACACCCGCGCGCTCCGCAGGCTCCGCTACGGGCTCGACCTGAAGCCGACCATGCAGGCGCTGATGGCCTGGATCGGCGACCTCGCGCAGGGCTGCGGCTCGCCGATCCTGATCGAAGAAATCCTGCGGCTGCGGCTGCGCTTCGCCCCCTTCTTCGCCGAGGCGCTGTCGGTCGAGGTTCCGCACGACGAGGAGTTCCTGCAGTTCACCGTGCACATCCAGGACGAGCTGGTGCTCGCCCTCGAGGCCGGCGACGCCGCCGCCGCACGGCACCTGCGCTGCGCCGACATGCGCTCCTTCCAGCGCTACCTCTACAGCCGCAAGGGCTGGAGCCTCGCCTAGGTCGTGAACCCATAAAGGGGCTACCCTCGGATGGGTTATCGTGATTCAAGCTCTCCATCGGGGGGCTTGATGATGGGACGGCACGATCTGACCGATCTGGAATGGGCGATCATCGCGCCA
>JAEZCD010000274.1 GCA_023430145.1 Pseudomonadota bacterium | reverse complement strand
CGCGATGATCGCCCATTCCAGATCGGTCAGATCGTGCCGTCCCATCATCAAGCCCCCCGATGGAGAGCTTGAATCACGATAACCCATCCGAGGGTAGCCCCTTTATGGGTTCACGACCTAGGCGCCGCGCTCCCCGGGTGGTGCCGATCCTGTGAACGACGCGCCACGAAACCTTAACCGCGGCCGTGCATCCAGCGCGCTGTCGCAGACGAAGATCACAGCGGAGACATCCGGCATGACAGCAGCAGCACGCGGCCTGGCCGCTACAGCGGCGCTGATCGCAATCGCCATGCCGGCGATGGCGCACTCGCCCTCGCGCCATCTCATCGGCATCCACAGCCCCGATCGGGGAACGCGGCCGACCGAGACCTGGGGCACCTACTGCGTGACAGAGCTCGCGCCGATGTTCCGCGAGGCGGTCGCCATCAACATCAGGAAGGGCCTGTCGCCGGCCCGCTGGCCGCTGCAGCTCGCGCAGAGCACGACGCAGGACGCGCCCGCGGCCGCCGGGACGACGATCCCGACCGATGCCATCAATGTCGGCCGCACGCCGCCGGGCGGCGCGCCGGACGCCGTCTTCCCGCAGACGACGCCGCCGGCCGGCAAGATCACCGTGTTCCTGGCGAAGAAGTTCGTCACCATGGATCCGGGCTGGCCGGAGGCGACCGCCGTCGCCGTCGCCGAGGGCAGGATCGTCTCGGTCGGCGTCACCTTCGACGATTTGAAGCCGTGGCTCGACAAATACCCTTACGAGATCGACGACCGCTTCAAGGACAAGGTGATCTATCCGGGCTTCGTGGAGGCGCACACCCATCCGGTGATGGGCTCGCTCGCCATCAGCCGGCCCTCGCTCAGCCACTTCCCGCTGCGCAACCCCTACGGGCCGGACATTCCGGGCACCAGGAACCGCGCCGACGCCATCGCCAAGCTGAAGCAGTTCGTCGCCGCCGCCAAGCCCGGCGAGACCATCCTCACCTGGGGCTACGACATCCTCGCCATGGGCGGGGACTTCGACCGCAAGCAGCTCGACGAGATCAGCACCGATCGCCCGCTGCTCGTCTGGGACGCCTCCGAGCACAATGTCTACACGAACGGCGCCGCGATCCGGAAATACGGGGTCACCGAGCAGGAGATCGCCACCACGGTCGGCGCCGGGCGCTATCCGGACGGCTCGTCGGACGGCCGCTTCCTCGGGACCGACGCGGCGCGGCTGATCCTGCCGCAGGTGATCGCCGAGCAGATGCAGCCCGAGGCCGCCAAGACCAATCTTCGATACCTCGGCGCGCTGATGCAGCAGGCCGGCGTGACGACGCTCGGCGACCTGTTCTTCGGCGGCGTCAACCTCGAGCTCGAGACGCTGCTGTCGAAGACCTTTTACGACACGCCGAACTCGATCGCCCGCATCGTGCATGTGCCGGACGGCTTCACCTTCAAGCGGCTGTTCGGCGACAAGGCCGTCGACAAGGTGAAGGAGCTCGAGGCGAGCTCGAGCGACCTCGCCATCTTCCGCGGCGTCAAGTTCTACGCCGACGACGCCTATCTCAGCCTCGGCATGGAGATGCAGTGGCCGGGCTATGTCGACCCGAAGAAGTACCAGGGCCTGTTCATGTACTCCTCGGAGAAGGAATTCACCGAGGCGATGCGGCCGTGGTGGAACGCCGGCATGCACATCCACGTGCACTCCAACGGCAGCGGCGGCAACGAGATCACCCTCGACGCGCTCGCCAATCTGCAGGCCGAGAAGCCGCGCTTCGACCACCGCTTCACCTTCGAGCATTTCGGCATCTCGTCGGTCGCGCAGGGACGGCGGGTGAAGGCGCTCGGCGCCCAGGTCAGCACCAATCCCTACTATGTGTACGAGCGCGCCGACCTCACCGCCCCGCAGATCGGCACCGACCGGGCCTCGCTCGCCTCGCGCATGAAGTCGCTCGTCGATCAGGACATCGTCCTGTCGCTGCATTCGGACACGCCGGTCGGCGTGCCGAGCCCGCTGCTCGAGGTGTGGGTGGCCGTGAACCGCATCGGCTACGGCACCGACAAGGTGCATGCGCCGCACGAGCGGGTCGACGTCGCCCGGGCGATGAAGATGGTCACCATCGACGCCGCAGCGACGCTCGGCATCGAGGACAGGGTGGGAACGATCGAGACGGGAAAATATGCCGACTTCACCGTGCTCGACGCCGACCCGCAGGAGGTCGAGCCGATGAAGATCCGCGACATCGGCGTCGTGGCGACGATTCTCGGCGGCAGGATCACGATGACAGCCGACACGCGGACGCCGTGAGGGGGATTTTATTCCTTCTCCCGAGGGGAGAAGGTGGCCGCGGAGCGGCCGGATGAGGGGGTAAGGCGCTCTTCCTGATGCTCCGTAACCCCTCACCCGCCCGCGTCGCGGGCACCCTCTCCCGATGGGAGAGGGAAGAGAAGATGCGCCTCACACCCGGCGGTCGCGCCGTGCCATAATCGGCCCGACGGCAACCGGATCCCTCGATGCAGACCGCCTTCGCCCCCGAGCAGCTCGCCGACCCGCATATGCGCGAGTCGGAGAAGATCGTCCGCACCTGCGTGCATTGCGGCTTCTGCACCGCGACCTGCCCGACCTATCTCCTGCTGGGCGACGAGCTCGATTCGCCGCGCGGCCGCATCTACCTCGTCAAGGAGATGTTCGAGAAGGATCGGCCGGCGACCGCGGAGGTGACGAAGCACATCGACCGCTGCCTCTCCTGCCTCTCCTGCATGACGACCTGCCCGTCGGGGGTGCACTACATGCACCTCGTCGATCATGCCCGCGCGCACATCGAGAAGACCTTCCGCCGCCCGCTGCCGGACCGGCTGCTGCGCGAGCTGCTGGCGAGAATTCTTCCCTATCCGTCCCGCTTCCGCATCGCGCTCGGGCTGTCGCGCCTCGCCGCCCCGTTCCGCGGCCTCGTCGCAAGACTGCCGGCCGGCGATCGGCTCGCCGCCATGCTGGCGCTGGCGCCGAAGGCGCTCCCCGAGAGTGCCGCGCCCGCTCCGGGCCGATACCCTGCCGAAGGCGAGCGGCGCGCGCGCGTGGCGCTCCTGCAGGGCTGTGCGCAATCGGTGCTCGAGCCGTCGATCAATGCCGCGACCGTCCGGCTGCTCAACCGGCTCGGCGTCGAGGTCGTGCTGGCGTCGGGGGAGGGGTGCTGCGGCGCGCTCGTCCAGCACATGGGCCGCGAGGCGGAGGCGCTCGACTTCGCGCGCAAGAACGTCGACGCCTGGGTGGCGCTCGCCGACGAGGGTCTCGATGCGGTGATCATCACCGCGTCCGGCTGCGGGACGACGATCAAGGACTACGGCTATATGCTGCGCGACGACCCGGCCTATGCCGAGAAGGCGCGCCGCGTCTCCGCACTCGCCAAGGACGTCACCGAATTTCTCGCCGGGCTCGCCCCGGCGCCGGCCACAGCGCCGCAGGACCTCGTCGTCGCCTACCACTCGGCCTGCTCGATGCAGCACGGGCAGCAGATCCGCGAGGAGCCGAAACTGCTGCTGCGGGCCGCCGGCTTCACCGTCAAGGACGTGCCGGAGGGCCACATCTGCTGCGGCTCGGCCGGCACCTACAACATCCTGCAGCCGGAGCTGGCCGGCCGGCTGCGCGACCGCAAGGCGGCCAACATCGCCCGCACCGAGCCGGATCTCGTCGCCACCGGCAATATCGGCTGCATCACCCAGCTGCGCGGCGCCGTAGGCGTCCCGGTGGTGCACACCGTCGAGCTGCTCGACTGGGCGAGCGGCGGTCCCCTGCCGGCCGCTCTCGCAGCCGCGAAGAGAGCCGCCTAAGCTTTTGTCGCACTTGCGAAGGAGATCGCCTCCCGGCTAATGCAACTTATTCGGCAATAAGCCGTTCATTCCATGTTGCACCGCGGGAGGGCAGAATGGCCGCGACGATCGAGCGCACGCTTGAGAAGTCCGCAGGGGTGGAGGTCGCGGTCGCGGCAGAAGCTCGCGACGCCGAGGTCCTAACCCGGGGCGCGCTGGATTTCGTCGCCGAGCTTCACCGCCGCTTCGACGAGCGGCGCCGTGCCCTGCTCGCCGCGCGGGAGGCCAAGCAGCGCCGCTACGACGCAGGGGAGGTGCCCGATTTCCGCGCCGACACGGCGGCCATCCGCGCCGCCGAGTGGCGCGTCGCGCCGGTGCCGGCGGACCTGCAGCACCGCGCCATCGAGCTGACCGGCCCCGTCGACCGCAAGATGATCATCAACGCGCTCAACAGCGGCGCCGACGTCTACATGGCCGACTTCGAGGACGCGACCTCCCCGGGCTGGCGCAACCTCGTCGACGGCCAGGTCAATCTCTACGACTACTGGCACGGCGGGCTCGCCTTCACCGATCCGGACACCGGCAAGGACTATCGCGTCGGCGAGCGCCCGGCTGTGCTCATGGTGCGGCCGCGCGGCCTGCACCTGCTCGAGGAGCACGTCCGCGTCGACGGGCGGCCGCTCGCCGGGCCGTTCTTCGATTTCGGCCTCTACGCCTTCCACAACGCCCGGGCGATCGTCGATGCGGGCTCGACGCCCTCCTTCTATCTGCCGAAGCTCGAGACCATGGAGGAGGCGTCGCTGTGGGACGATGTCTTCGCCTTCGCCGAGCAGCGGCTCGGGCTCCAGCACGGCACGCTGAAGGCGACCATCCTCGTCGAGACGCTGCCGGCGGCGTTCGAGATGGACGAGATCCTCTACGCGATGCGGGACCACATCGTCGGCCTCAATTGCGGCCGCTGGGACTACATCTTCTCCTTCATCAAGCGTCTGCGCGCCAAGGCCGACCGGCTGACGCCGGACCGCGGTCTGATGACCATGGACAAGGCTTTTCTGCGCGCCTACGCGCTGCTGCTCATCCGCACCGGCCATCGCCGCGGCGCCTTCGCCATGGGCGGCATGGCGGCGCAGATCCCGAATCGGCGCGATCCCGAGCAGAACGAGAAGGCGCTCGCGAAAGTGCGCGCCGACAAGGAGCGCGAGGCCGGCGACGGCAATGACGGCACCTGGGTTGCCCATCCGGACCTCGTGCCGGTCGCGGGCGAAATCTTCGCGCGGCTGATGCCGGGTGACAACCAGCTCGGCCGGCTGCGCGAGGACGTCGAGATTTCCCGCGACGACCTGCTCGAAGTGCACCAGGGCGCCCGTACGGAAGCGGGGCTGCGGGAAAACATCCGCGTCGGCGTGCAGTACATCGAGGCCTGGCTCGGCGGCCGCGGCGCCGTGCCGCTCTACAACCTCATGGAGGACGCGGCGACGGCCGAGATCAGCCGCGTGCAGACCTGGCAGTGGCTGCACCATGGGGCCAAGCTCGACGACGGGCGGACGGTGACGCCGGAGCTTTTCCGCGAGGTCATGGCCGACGAGATGGGCAAGGTGCGTGCCGCGATCGGCGAGGAGGCGTATAAGAAGGGCCGCTTCGCGGAGGCGGAGAAGCTGTTCGCCGACCTCGTCCTGCGCGACGAGCTCGAGGAGTTTCTGACCGTTCCGGCCTACGAGCTGATCAAGTAGGGCAGGGACTGCGCGCGGAGAGTACCCTTCTCCGCTCATGCCCGCGAAAGCGGGCATCCAGGCCGAGGTAGCTGGGTCCCCGCATTCGCGGGGACGAGCGGAAGTTGGTCGTTGCGGCTAAACTCCCGCGCGTGCTGCTCCGAATCGCCATCTCGCTGTTCTTCACCTCGCTGGCCGTGTTCGCGACCGCCGAGCGGCTCGGCATCGGCATCCCGATCCCCTTCGAGGAGGCGGTGCGGCGCGAGCTGAACCGCACGGCGACGCCGGAGGAGCTGAACGCGCGGACGATCGCCGCCCTAGACCGCGGCGACGTCGACGAGGCGCAGAGCTTTGCCGCGCTTGCCGCCGAGCTGAACCGGCCGCTGCCGGCGGCGACGCTGGAGCGGCTCGCGGCCGAGCAGTCGCCCGGCCGCGTGGGGGCGCGCACGGCGGGCGACTTCGCGCTCGGCTTCGCCACCGGCAATGGCGGGGGCGCGGCTGGCCTCGCCGGCGCCGTCATCTCCGACTTCACGGTGATCGGCGATCTGCGCGATCTCGGCCGCGAGGGCACCAAGATGGCGCTCGGTGAGCCTTATAGCCAGCTGATCCTCGGCCTCTCTGCCGTCGGCATCGCGGCCACCGCGGCGACGGTGGCGAGCGGCGGCGGCGGCGCGCCGATCAAGGCGTCGGTCTCGGTGCTGAAGGCGGCCTTCCGCGCCGGCGCCATCACCGCGGGCTTTGCCGCCGATCTCGGCCGCAAGCTCGCCAAGGCGGTGGATTTCTCCGCGCTCGATGCCGTGGTGAAGAAACTCGACGTGACTTCGCCCCGCACCATCGCCGAAGCGCCGGCGGCGATCGCGCGGACAGTCCATCCGGAGGTCTTCGCCGCCGTCGCCTCCGATGTCGCGGCCGTCCAGCGGACCGTCGGCTCGGCCGACACGGTGAAGCTGCTGCGCTACGTGAACTCGGCGGACGATCTCGCCGAGCTGCCTGCGTTCACCGCCCGCTTCGGCAAGGCGAGCGTCGCCGTCGCCTCGTTCACCGGCCGGGCGAGCTTGCGCGTCTTCAAGACGACGCTCCGCGTCGCCGATTTCTTGCTGGACTCGCTGCTCGCCGTGCTGGCCTGGTTCGGCGCCTTGGCGATGGCGATGCTTTGGGGCTCGGCGAAGCGGCTGCTGCAGGCGCTCGTCCGCGCGACGAGCCGGCGCAGGAAGCGCCCGACCGCGGTGCCTGCTGCGGCGGTCAGCGTGGGGCCTGCCGCACCCCCCGAGCCACCGCCCCGTCACCTGCGGCTGCGCTATTGCCTGCACCGGGCGCTCGAGGCGCAAGCGGTCGCGGGCCCGGCTCGGCCCGAGGGCAGGCGCCCGAGGCCGGCCTGAGGACTCGACGCGCTCGCACTGCTGCCGTCTAGACGAAGTCGAGGCTGGTGGCCGATTACCCGGCGATCGGGACGAGGGGCTGTGCGAACCCGCCGACGGAAGAGGCGAAACGTGAATGAGCGGCGATCATGGTCGCTCGCCCCTGGATCGGATCGCGGTGGCCTCGGGCATGGCCGGCTTGCCGCTCTCGTCGAGGATGCGAAACCGAAACTCGGTTCCGCGGACATAGTCCTCCGCCGCAGCTACGGCGTCTGCTACCGTTGCGAAGGGCGGCGGGAAGCGTCTTCCCTCGATCGATCCATCGTCCCGGATCCGCAGAAGCTCCACGTGATAGCTGCGTCCGGTGTTCGACACGGTTCAGGCCCCTAAGCCACAATGGATCGGCCACCTTGGATGAGGACATCGCGTCGATCCGAGGATTCCGACGCGCGGGGCGTCGTCCGACCATGCGATGTGGTCACTGGACGCGCGTATCCGAGGATAGAGGGTCAGCATCACGTCGGCGAGTTAGAACTTAGAGAGATCGTCTCGTCGGCCTCGGGCGGCGTTCCGCGCTTGTTCGACGGCCGCTCGGGGGGTGATACTCGGGTCCAGCCTGCAAGACATAGCCAAGGACACCGATGCCGCACGAGACGCCCCTCATTGCAACGATCGTGGCCGGTCTCGGGCTCGCCTTCGTCCTCGGTGCCATCGCACACCGCTTTCGCCTGCCGCCGCTCGTCGGCTATCTCGCCGCCGGTATCCTCGTCGGGCCATTCACGCCGGGCTTCGTCGCCGATCAGAAGCTCGCTCCCGAGCTGGCCGAGCTCGGCGTGATCCTGCTGATGTTCGGCGTCGGCCTGCACTTCTCGCTGAAGGACCTGCTCTCCGTCCGCGCCATCGCGCTGCCGGGCGCCATCGTGCAGATCGCGGTGGCGACGCTGCTCGGCCTCGGGCTCGCATTGCTCTTCGGCTGGACGGTCGGTGCCGGCCTCGTCTTCGGGCTCGCGCTCTCGGTCGCGAGCACCGTCGTGCTCTTGCGGGCCATGCAGGAGCGCCGGCTGTTGGAGACCGAGCGGGGCCGCATCGCCGTCGGCTGGCTGATCGTCGAGGACCTCGCGATGGTTCTGGCGCTGGTGCTGCTGCCGGCGGTGGCACCGCTGCTCGGCGGCTCGACGGCCGAGATGTCCGATCCGCTCGCCACCCGGCTCGGGCTCGATCTGCCAGGCGTGCTCGCGCTGACGATCCTCAAGGTCAGCCTGTTCGTCGTCGTCATGCTGGTCGTAGGCCGGCGGTTCATCCCGTGGCTGCTGCATTGGGTCGCGCACACCGGCTCGCGCGAGCTGTTCCGCCTCGCGGTCCTCACGATCGCGCTGACGGTCGCGTTCGGGGCCGCGAAGCTTTTCGGCGTCTCGCTGGCGCTCGGCGCTTTCTTCGCCGGCATGATCCTCAGTGAGTCGGCGCTTTCACAGCGGGCGGCGCAGGAGACGCTGCCGCTGCGCGATGCCTTCGCGGTGCTGTTCTTCGTTGCCGTCGGCATGCTGTTCAACCCGTTCAGCATCATCGACGACCCGCTGCCCATGCTGGCGACGCTGTTTATCATCGTCATCGGAAAGTCGGTGGCGGCGTTCGCGATCGTGCTGCTCTTCAAGCATCCGATCCCGACCGCCCTGACCATCTCGGCGAGCCTCGCCCAGATCGGCGAGTTCTCCTTCATCCTCGCCGAGCTCGGCGTGCGCCTGGAGCTGTTGCCGACGCAGGGGCGCGACCTCATTCTCGCCGGTGCCATCCTGTCGATCCTGCTCAATCCGCTCGTGTTCACGCTCGTCGACCGGCTGAACGGGCGGCTGGCACGCAGTCCCGAAGCCGATGCCGGGCCCACCGCGGCTCCGGCGCCGCCGCGGCATACGATCCTCGTCGGCTATGGGCGCGTGGGCCAGGTCGTCGCCGCCGGCCTCGACGCCAAGGGAACGCCGTTCACCGTCATCGAGGCCGCCGAACCGCTGATCGAGCGTCTTCAGGAGGCCGGGATCCCGGCAGTGGCCGGCAATGCGGCGCAGCCCGAGGTGCTTGCCGCGGCCGGGCTGGCGCGCGCCGACCTCGTCATTCTCGCGATCCCCGAGGTGTTCGAGTCCGGACAGGTGGTCGAGCAGGCGCGGGCCGCCAATCCCTCGGTGCAGATAGTCGCACGGGCCCATTCGGATGCCGAGGTCAAGCATCTGGAGCAGCTCGGAGCGGATCGGGTCATTCTCGGCGAGGCGGAGATCGCCCGCGGCATCCTCGCCGAGATCGAGAGCCGGGCCCCGGCCGGGACGCAACGCATGCGGCCGCCGGCGACGCAGCCGGTCGCCTGAGGCGGCCTAGACGAACGCTCCGTAGGGCAAGAACCCGACGCGGTCGCCGGGGCGAAGGTCCGTCAGCAGCTCGACCAGCTCGGCGAGGCCGTCGGTCTCGGTGAGCGAGGTTATGACGCCGGCGCCGTCCTGGCCGTGCTTTTCGAGCAGGAGCGAGGCGTCCGGGCCTTCGACGAGCCGAACGCGGACATATTCGCGGCGGCCCTCTCGCTTGCGATAGGAAAAGCCCAGCGGCAGCGGGATGGGGCGGGGCGGGGAATAGGTCTCGCCGCGCAGGCGCGCCAGCAGCGGGCGGACGATATGCACGAAGGTGACGAACACGGCGACGGGATTGCCGGGCAGCCCGATCACCGGCGTGCCGCCGAGCACCCCCATCGCCACCGGTCGGCCGGGCTTGATCGCCATGCGCCAGAGGACGAGCCGGCCGGCCGCTTCGATGGCGCGGCGCGTGTGGTCCTCCTCGCCGGTGGACACGCCGCCGGAGCCGAGCACTAGGTCGTGGGTCGCGGCGGCTTGGCGCAGCGCAGCGGCGAGGCGCTCGGGCTCGTCGCGGACGATGCCGAGGTCGGTCGCCGAAACCCCGAGCCGCCGCAGCATGGCGAGCAGCAGCGGCCGGTTGGAGTCGTAGACCTGCCCGGGACGCAGGGGCGAGCCCGGCTCGGCCAGCTCGTCGCCGGTCGACAGCACGCCGACGCGGAGCGGGCGGCGCACCGGAAGGCGCGGGATGCCGAGCGCCGCCGCGAGCGCCA
>JAEZCD010000273.1 GCA_023430145.1 Pseudomonadota bacterium | reverse complement strand
CGCGATGATCGCCCATTCCAGATCGGTCAGATCGTGCCGTCCCATCATCAAGCCCCCCGATGGAGAGCTTGAATCACGATAACCCATCCGAGGGTAGCCCCTTTATGGGTTCACGACCTAGGCGCCGGGGCAAGTCAGTTCGGGGATCACACCGCCTCCCCGCTTGCGGTCGCTGCGAGAAAGCGGCAGTATGCCCTACGAGGCTTCCCGCTTCCCTTTGGAAACTTCCGCGCTGACGTCGCGCGGAATCTGAGGGGTTACGCGCGAGGAAGCCAAGGATGAAGCGGCCTGTATCCCCCCCTGAATCTTTGTCGCCGCGAGCGCTGAACCGCCGGCAAGCGGCGAAGTATGTCGGGCTCGGCGAGAACAAGTTCATTCAGTTGCACCGCGACGGCATGATGCCGGCGCCTCGCGTGGTCGGCAGCCGCCGGCTCTGGATTGTCAGCGAGCTTGACGCCGCCGTCGCCGCTCTCCCGGTCGAGGGCGCCGCGTGAGCCGTCCCGTCGCCTTTCCGCCCGGAACTTGGCCGGCCGAGATGCGTGCCGAGACGGCCGCCGCGTATTGTGACGAGCCGAGCGTCGATGCCTTCCTTGCCAAGGTTGAGCGTGGCGTCTACTCGCAGCCGAAGCGGGAGAAGAGGTGCCTTCCGAAGTGGCACCGGGCGAAACTTGACCGAGACATTTCCCGCCGGCACGGTTTGCTCGTCGACGTTGCCGCTCTCCCCGAGGACGTGACGGAACTCATCTGATGCCGCGTCGGAAGCCCGAGGGCTGGCCCTCATACATGGTCGCGAAGCGCCTCAAGAGCGTGACCGGCTATTATTGGGACATCCCGACGTGGGCGAAGAAGCGCGACTGCTCGATGAAGGGTGAGGCGCTCGGGACCGACTATGCCGCCGCGAAGCGTCGGTGCGACGAGCTTCTCAATCCGCAGTTCGCCGCGTGGCGGACCGAGGCGCGGGTGCCGCCGGGATCGAGCCGGGCGCCGATCGGCACGTTCGACTGGATGGTGAGCGTCTACAAGACGTTGCCGAAGTATACGACGAAGGTGGCGAAGACGAAAAAGAGCTATGATGCCGCCCTCAATCACCTCTCGGATTACAGGCTGAAGGACGGTCGCCGGTTCGGCGAACTGGCGCTCGTCAACATCACGGGTGGCGTGGCGGACCGTCTCTTCGAGAAGCTGCGGTTCAAAGAGGATGGAACCGAACGAGGCCGCACCGGCCAGCTGATGATGATCGTCGCGAGGACGGCGTGGAAGTACGCGCGCCGCGACAAGCCGGACATCGTCCCGGCGCTCAATCCATTCGACGGCATGGACCTCGACTATGAGGTGAAAGAGACGCGGCCTGTGACGCTCGACCAGCTGAACCGCTTCGTCCCTGCGGCCGATGCCGAAGGAGATTTCTCGATCGGCGATGCGGCCATGATCGCCTTCTATTGGCTCCAACGGGAGGTCGACATCCTCGGCCGCTTGAGCTGGACGCAATACCGGCCGGCCGACGCGCCGGACATCGTCAAAATCTTCCACCACAAGACCGGAGAACTCGTCGACGTGCCGCTCTACGACGACGACGGCACCGCGCTCTGGCCGGAGCTGATGGCGCGGCTCGACGCTCGCACCCGCCACGGCACGCTGATCGTCACGCGCGACAAGCCGGACCGTAACCGCAAGGCGCATCTGCCGTGGCGCGAGGACTATTTTCGGCACCGCGTGGCGGCGATCCGCGCCAAGGCGGGGATCGACCCCGAGGTGAAGTTCATGGGCCTGCGGCACGGCGGGCAGACCGAGATGGCCGACGCCGGACTGACCGACGCTCAAATCCGGGCGCTGAGCGGCCACAGGACGGCGGAGATGACCCGTCTCTACGCGAAGGGAACGCGGAAGCAGCGGCAGGCGGGCGCGCGAAAGATGCTGGAGGCGAGAACGAAACAGGGGAACTTGTCGGAATGAGCCGGTGACGGCGTGTCGGAACGACGCGCCATCCACAGGCTAACCGCTTGATGTTGTTGGTGGGCGCACAAGGACTCGAACCTTGGACCCGCTGATTAAGAGTCAGCTGCTCTACCAACTGAGCTATGCGCCCAACAAAGGCTCGGCCGCGCGAGCGGCCTGGCGGGTGGCGGGGAGATAGCAACGGATCCCGCCGCTGTCCAGCCGCGCTCCGGGGCTTTTCGCCGCTGCACGGTGTGTGGTCGCTCCTCGCGCCGGTGCCTCGGCGGAAAGAAAGGAGGGAGGATCGCGCATCGGGCGGTCCGTCTCGTCGCTGCAGGCGAGCGGTGGACGATCGAGGCGCTTCGCTGGACGGCGCCAAGGTTTGCCGGCCGGCCACCCGAAAAAGCCGCCCGACGGCCCGATCCCCTTCCACTTCGGGCGGCCGACGGCACGGCAGGCACGCCGCACCTGACCAGCAGCGTGGGCGCCGACACGTCGGTGCAGCTGTGGCGGGCGTCTGGCCGCCCCATCCGGCCATCCCAGACCCCGGCCGAGGGTCTGCCGGGCGGTCGGCCACTGCCAAGAACCGCTGCGACGACGAACAGCTCCACACTTCTCGGGCCCGGCCGGGAGTGTGCGATCCCCGCCACAGTCGAGAAGAGTCGCGAAGGCTGCCCGCGAGTCCCGTCGATGCGCCCGCCGCCGCCTCATTTTCGTAACCATCGTAGCTCACGGTCGCGTGTACAGCACGACGACCGGTGCTATGTTTCCTCCGCGGCCCAGCCCGTCCCGGGCCGCACGCTTGCGCTTGCCCCCCCAAATGCTCGTCGGCATCACACTCAAGATCTTGTCCGCCTTCGCGTTCACGGCGATGGCGGCGCTCATCCGCGTCGTCGGCGACACCGTCCCGACCGGACAGGTCGTCTTCGCGCGCAGCCTGTTCGCGATCCTGCCGCTCGCGATTTGGCTCGCCTTCCGCGGCGAGCTGAAAAGCATGTTCTTCACCAAGGACCCGCGGCGGCATTTGTTGCGCTGCGGCTTCGGCGTCGTCGGCATGTTCCTCGGCTTCGCCGCGCTCGCGCGCCTGCCGCTGCCGGACGCGACGGTGATCGGTTATGCCGCGCCGCTGCTCACCGTGGTGTTCGCCGCCCTCCTGCTCGGCGAGCGCGTGCGCACCTCGCGCTGGTCGGCGGTCGTCGTCGGGCTCGTCGGCATCATCGTCATGCTCTGGCCGCGCCTGTCGGACGGCGCGCTCGCCAATGCCATCGCGGGCGGCGGCGCCGGCGACGAGACGGCGATGGGCGTCGTCTTCGGCCTCGCGGCCGCCCTGCTCAGCGCCGGCGCCATGATCCAGATGCGCCAGCTCGCGCAGACCGAGCCGCCGGGCGTCATCGTCTTCATCTTCTTCGTCGTGTCGTCGCTCGCCGGCCTCGCGACGCTGCCGCTCGGCTGGCCGGAACTCGGCCCGCGGGTGTGGACGATGCTGGTCCTCGTCGGCGTGCTCGGCGGCATCGGCCAGATTCTGATGACGCTCAGCTACCGCGTCGCCGACATCTCGACGGTGGCGCCGTTCGACTACACCTCGATGCTCTGGGCGCTGCTGATCGGCTGGTTCTTCCTCGGCGAGCTGCCGAGCGGCATGACGCTCGCCGGCGCAGCCATCGTCGTGGCGGCGGCGCTCGGCCTCATCATCCACGAGCGCCGTCTGCTGACGGCAGCCGCGGAGCCGAAGCGGGGCGACTGACGGCGCCTTGCGCCGGCATCGGCGCGAGGCTATCTGACGCTTACCACATCTCGATGGGGTGCGCCGGCGGAATGGCCGGCGCTGAGAGGCGGCGACGCCAACCCACGAACCTGATCCGGGTCATGCCGGCGGAGGGATGCGAGATGGTCGAGCCGACGGGCCGCCGAGACGTCCGTCCCTCCACCTGACCAGCCCCCCGCCGTCGCGGCCCCCGAGGAGAGGAGCCGCATGACGCCGATCGCGCTCACCATCGCCACCTCCGATTCGTCCGGCGGCGCCGGCATCCAGGCGGATCTGAAGACCTTTTCCGCCTTCGGCGTCTACGGCGCCTCGGTGCTCGTCGCGCTGACGGCGCAGAACACCCGCGGCGTCACCGCCATCCACAACACGACGCCCGAGTTCGTCGCCGCGCAGATGGATGCGGTCTTCGACGACCTCGCCATCGGCGGGGTGAAGATCGGCATGCTGTCGATCACGCCGCTGATCCTCGCAGTCGCCGAGGGGCTCGCGCGGCACCGCGTCGGAAATGTCGTGCTCGACCCGGTGATGTTGGCAGCCTCCGGCGCGCGCCTCCTCACCGAGGACGCCATCGAGCCGCTGAAGCGCGTGCTCCTGCCGAAGGTGATGCTCGTCACGCCGAATCTTCCCGAAGCGGCGGCGCTGCTCGGCGGACCGGTGGCCAGGACCGAGGCCGAGATGGCCGAGCAGGGCAGGGCGATCCTGGGCTTCGGGCCCCATGCGGTGCTGATCAAGGGCGGCCATGGCGAGGGGCCGGAGAGCGTCGATCTCCTCGTCGACGCGTCCGGTGTCCGCCGCTTCGCGGCGCCACGGGTCCATACACGCAACACGCACGGCACCGGCTGCACGCTGTCGGCCGCCATCGCCGCCGGGCTCGCGAAAGGGCTGCCGCTCGAAGCGGCGGTCGGCGAGGCGAAAGCCTATCTCGGCGGCGCGCTCGCTGCCGCCGACAGCCTCGAGATCGGCTCCGGCCATGGTCCGGTGCACCATTTTCACGCGATTTGGCCGAAGCTTGCGGGGAATTTTTGATGTCGCTCGTCAGCCGTCGCGGCGCGCTCGGCGCCGCACTCGCCTCCACCGCCGCGCTGGCGGCGCCGGCGATCGCGCAGGGGCGCCGCGAATGGCGGCTCGTCACCTCGTGGCCGAAGAATCTGCCGGGTCCCGGCGTCACCGCGCAGCGGCTCGCCGACCGCATCGCCACCCTTTCGGACGGCCGGCTGACGCTGCGCCTGTTCCCGGCCGGCGAGCTGGTGCCGGCGCTGGAAGTCTTCGACGCGGTGACGTCCGGCGCCGCGGAGGCCGCGCATACGGCGTCCCTCTACTGGCAGGGCAAGGTGCCGGCGGCGGTCTTCTACACCACCGTGCCGTTCGGCCTCTTGCCGTCCGAGCATCTCGCCTGGCTCGAGCAGGGGGGCGGGCAGGCGCTCTGGGACGAGCTTTATGCGCCGTTCGGCATCAAGCCGTTCGTCGGCGGCAATACCGGGCCGTCGATGGGCGGCTGGTTCCCGAAGCCGCTGGCGAGCGTCGAAGACCTGCGCGGGCTAAAAATCCGCGTCCAGGGCCTCGGCGGCGAGGTTTTTCGCCGGCTCGGCGCGACGCCGGTGTCGATCCCGGCCGGCGAGCTGTCGATGGCCCTGTCGAGCGGCGTCATCGACGCTGTCGAGTTCCTGTCGCCGAGCTCCGACCTCGCCGTCGGCCTGCAGCGCTCGGCCAAGAACTATTACTGGCCCGGCTTCAACAAGCCGAACGGGGCCAGCGAGCTGTTGGTCTCGAAGCGCGAATGGGAGGCGCTGCCGAAGGACCTCGCCGCCATCGTCGAGCATGCCTGCAAGACCGAGCATGCCTTCGCGCTGGGGGAGATCCAGCGCATGAACGAGGAGGCCTATGCCGCCCTGTTACGCGACCACGGCGTGAAGTCGGTCCCCTTCCCGCCCGACCTCGTGGCGAGGGCGCGAAGCGTCGCTGCGGAGATCGTCGCCGAGCTCGGCACCGCGACCCCGATCGCCGGGCGGGTGCTGGAATCATACAGCCGCGCGCGCGAACGGAGCGGGCCTTGGTCGGCGGTGTCGCTGGAGGCGTTCCTCGACGCCCGGGAGGCGTAGACCAGGCTGCGATCCCGCCTGCGGACCACTGGCCGCGCCGGCCCCGATTGTGGCATGAGGCTGCCGCAGCGCTTCCACCGCAAAAGGACGATCGGCATGAAGCTTCAGGGTCTCGCCGTAATCTGCACGCTCTTCGTCGCCAATGCCGCCTTGGCGGCCGACATCCCGGACATGAAAGGCGTCTGGGTCGGAAAGACCGAGCCGATCGTCGCCGGCAAGGGCGGCCCGCACTGGCCGGAGAGCAGGGGAACTTTTGCCAAGCCGGCGCTGATGGAGCGTCCCATGACGATCCGCATCACCGGTCAGGAGGGGCGCCGCTTCTGGGGCGAGAGCGTCGTCGGCGGCGAGGGCGGTGCGCCGGGCACCACCGAGCCCTTCATCGGCACTTTTACGACCAATGGCAAGGACGTGATGATGGCCGACACGGACGGCTACTTCCACGGCGAGGTCTCGGGCAACACGCTCTCCTACTGCTACGTGCAGGCGGGAGCGAAGAAGGAGGGCGATCCGCCGGCGGTCGCCACCTGCCTCACCGTCACCAAGCAGTAGGTCGCGAGGCGGGGCCCGGGCACCGGCCGGCCGTGCATCACGGCCGGCCTTTTTGCGCGAGGAGAGGCAAGCCCGTAACCGGCGTCGTCGAGGATCTCGCTCTGGGGTCCCTTGTGCTGGGGCGGGACGATGCGCCGCCTTGCGCGGGCCCCGGGCGGCGGCTAGCGTCGCGGTGTCCATTTCCGTCGGCTCGAGGAGGCAAGCGTGGCCTTGCGGGAACGCAGGTCCGATCTCGCCGCCGGCGCGCAGGCCGTGTCGGGCCAGCTCGGCAAGACCATCCAGCGCCTGCGCAAGACCTATAATTTGTCGCTGTCGGAGCTGTCCGAACAGTCGGGCGTCGCGAAATCGATCATCAGCCAGATCGAGCGCAACGAGACCAACCCGACGCTCGCCACCATCTGGCGCATCAGCCAGGCGCTCGACATCTCGATCGAGCGCGTGCTGGCGGCGACCGACGACGAGCCGTTCCTCGAGAAGCTCAGCCGCGCCGACACCCCGCTGCTCGTCTCCGACGACGGCAAGTGCCGGCTCTCCATCATCGGCTCGATGGACACCGTCGAGTGGCTGCAATGGTACGACCTCACCGCCGAGCCGGGCGGCGCGCTCGTCTCGGAGGGGCATCAGCGCGGCTCGGTCGAATGCCTGTCGGTGCTCGCCGGCGAGGCCGAGGTGGAGATCGGCGGCAAGGCCGAGCACGCGCGGACGGGCGAGACGCTGCGCTACCGCTGCGACCGCCAGCACATCATCCGCGCCATTGGTCCCGAGCGGCTGCACGCCACCATGGTCTGCATCCTCAAGGCGGCGGTGATGGAGTAGCGGGGCTTTCTTCCTTCTCCCGTGGCGTTCGGGCGTCGCGGAAGGCACCCCTTTCCCTCCCCTTCATGGGGAGGGAGGGGAGCCCGGCACCTCGCTACTGCGAGATGAGTGTAAGCCGTAGCGCTGTGGGACAGGGACGAGCAGCAGGACGGCCCGTCACTTCATCGGCGACAGCGGCACGACCGTGAGAATTTGTTGATTCTTCTGCGTCTCGAGAGTTCCGCTGATCCGGGGATCCTTGCCGGAGACGAAGACGCGGCAGGAATAGGCGAGCTTGCCCGGTATGTTCAAGCCGAACGCGCAGTTGCCAGTGCTCCTCAGCTTGAGATTTTTTGGACAGTCGTCGAAATCGAAGACGTTCTTGGTCGTCTGCGCGCTGTCGGTGATCTGTCTGGCTTCGAGACGAACAGTTTCCGTGGTGAAATTGTAGATGCGGCAGGTGACGACTCCGCCGGGGGAGCTGCCCCCGCCGTAGAGCGGGCCGGCGGCATACTCTGCGTCCGCGGCGTGGACAGCGGCGCCGGTTCCCGTGATCACGAACAGCAATGCGAGTGCAGATGTCGCACGCATGAGCGAGCTCCCGATGGGCGCTTGTGCGCTGGATTCCGCCTGAGCCTTCTTCGGCTGAGAAGGCCACGATCTCGGCAAAACGCGGCTTTTTCTGGATCGACGCAGATGAAATGTGCGCATGCCGGCCGGCGCGGCATGGGAATGGAGCGCGCTCCTCTTCCTTCTCCCGTGGGGAGAAGTGCCTGCCCCGGACTTGATCCTGGACTTGATCCGGGGTGGCCGCGAAGCGGCCGGACGAGAGGGGCCGGCGCTCGTCCTGATGCTCCGTAACCCCTCACCCGCCCGCTTCGCGGGCACCCTCTCCCC
>JAEZCD010000255.1 GCA_023430145.1 Pseudomonadota bacterium | reverse complement strand
CCGCCCGCACGGGGCGGCCGCCGGCCGCCACCCGCGAGGCGGTGGCGATCGCCATCCGCTCGGCGGCCTTCGATTGCGGCAAGGCGCGGCGCGAGCTCGGCTATGCTCCACGGCCGATCGACGAGGCGCTGCGGCGCGCGGTCGACTGGCTGCAGGAGAGGCGGCGTTCACCTTACGAGATCGGATCGCACGGTTCGGCCGGCGCCGTGCCCTAGTCTCGTCACAGGCTTGGTGCCACTGGAGGGTCAGGATATGCACATCGGCAGGACGATCATGCGTCTCACAGCTCTCGCCCTCCTCGGCCTCGTTGCGGCCGCACCGGCTCAGGCCGCGACGGTCAAGGTGATCGTCGAGGTCACGGAGCTGAACAAGGGCGTCGTCAACATCGCCCTCTGCGACCGCGACCTCAGCAAGGAGGGATGCACGTTCTTCCAGTCGGCGCCGCCGACGCAGAAGCTGCTCGAGTTCGTCTTCGAGAACGTGCCGGCCGGGCGCTGGGCGGCGGTCGGCTTCCAGGACATGGACGGCGACGACGAGTTCGACCGGCTGCTCGGCGTCCCGCGCGAGCCCTATGCGCTCAGCGGCAAGGCGGCCGACATCCTCGTGCCGACCTTTCTCGATGCGGCGCTGCCGATCAAGGACGGAACCGACAACGTCATCCGCATCAAGATGCAGCGGCTGATCGGCAAGTGAACCGGCCGCTTGGCCACCGCCGCGACAATCGGTCGCGCCGCGTCGGCCGCTGATCGGTCGGGTGTCCGGCACGGATTTCGCCGCGGGGTTAGAACTCTTCCGGAAGATCACGGTCACGCCGCAGCGGACTTCTGCTATGTTGCGTGCCGGGGATTTGCGGCACAACGATCGGACGGGAAGCAAATTCGTCATCGGTCGCGGCGAGGATGCCGGGCCGAGAAGCCGGGCGGGCGCGGGCGCCGCCGCAAGCAGGGGACTTTCGAGTGGGCATTCCGCTTAGGCAGATCGCGATCGTCGGCAGCTACATCCTCAAGCAGCACCTGATGGGGCGGAAACGGTACCCGCTCGTGCTGATGCTGGAGCCGCTGTTCCGCTGCAACCTCGCCTGCGCCGGCTGCGGCAAGATCGACTACCCGGACGAGATTCTGAACAAGCGCATCTCGGTCGAGGACGCGCTCGGCGCGGTCGACGAGTGCGGCGCTCCGGTGGTGGTGATCGCCGGCGGCGAGCCGCTGATCCACAAGGAGCTGCCGGAGATCGTCCGCGGCATCATGGCCAAGGGCAAGTACGCGATCGTCTGCACCAACGCGCTGCTGCTCGAGAAGAAGATCGACCAGTACGAGCCCGATCCCTATTTCACCTGGTCGATCCACCTCGACGGCGACGAGTCGATGCATGACAAGTCGGTCTGCCGGAAGGGGGTATACGACAAGGCGGTGTCGGCGCTGAAGCTGGCGAAGTCGAAAGGTTTTCGCGTCACCATCAACTGCACCTTCTTCAAGGATGCGGACGCCGAGCGGGTCGCGAACTTCTTCGACACGGTGACCGAGATGGGCGTCGACGGCATCACCGTCTCGCCCGGCTACGCCTATGAGCGGGCGCCCGACCAGAAGCACTTCTTGAACCGGCTGACGACCAAGAACCTGTTCCGCGACGTGTTCCGCCGCGGCAAGAACGGCAAGGCCTGGGCCTTCAACCAGTCCGGCCTGTTCCTCGACTTTCTGGCCGGCAACCAGAACTACGCCTGCACGCCTTGGGGGAACCCGACGCGCACCGTGTTCGGGTGGCAGCGTCCCTGCTACCTGCTCGGCGAAGGCTATGCGAAAACCTTCAAGGAGCTGATGGAGGAGACGGACTGGGACCGCTACGGCGTCGGCAATTACGAGAAATGCGCCGACTGCATGGTCCACAGCGGCTTCGAGGCGACCGCCGTGACGGACGCGGTGAAGCGGCCCTGGCAGGCGCTGAAGGTCGCCGTCGCGGGCGTGCGCACCGAGGGCCCGATGGCGCCGGACATCTCGCTCGCCAACCAGCGGCCGGCCGAATACGTCTTCTCGCGCAACGTCGCCGCCCAGCTCGAGCAGATCCGCAAGAACAACAAGACGACTACGGTCGACACCGAGGACCATCAGGAGTTTGTCCGCTCCCCGGAGCCCGGCAGCCCCACGCAGGCGCAGTCGGCGGCCTGATTTTCTTCCGGGCGGAGGGGACGAAAAACGCACCGGCCTCCGAGCGGTCGCCTCCGCGTTCCCGCTCGTCATCCTGCGCGAAAGCGCAGGATCCATCTTTCGCAAAGCCCGGCCTCGCGCCGGGCTTTTTCGTCCCTCACACGAGATGTCCCAGCGTCGGGCCGAACTCGACCGCGCCGAGGCCGACGCCGATCGCCTGCCGGCAGCGGGTGAGCGCGCGAAAACTTGTGCGCGCGTCGCTGGCGAGCTGCATCAGCGCGCCGAGCTGCATGGGCTGGCGGGCGAGGCTGCGCAGCAGCACCGACAGCGCGACGCCGCCATCCGGCTTCAGCGCGTCGGTGACGAAGCCGGGCAGCGCCCGCTCGGCGGGGTCGCAGACGACGCGGACGGCGGCGAACGGCAGCCCGTGCCGGGCCGCGTATTCCATCGCCACATGCGATTCCATGTCGACCGCGCCGGCGCCGGTCTCCGCATGCAGCGCCGACTTCACCGTCGGGTGCAGAACGGGATCGTCGGCGCCCAAAAGGTCGCGGAGCGCCGGCCGCAGGTCGCCGCTGCGCAGCAGCCCGGCCAGAAGCTCGACGAGGCGCGGATCGGCGGGCAGCCGCCCCGAGCGCGTGACGAGGCCGGTGGCGACGAGGACGTCGCCGGGCACCAGCTTCGGATCGAGGCCGCCGGCGATGCCGAAGCTGACGACGGCGCGGCAGTTCGGCTTGTCGCGCGTGCCGAGCAGCGCGCGCAGGCGCGTCGGGCTGCCGCCCGCCTGGACGACGACGACGCCCGGGCCGGAGGCGATGCGCGCCTCGCGCGCCATGCCGGTCACGACGAGAATCGGGGACAGGTCCGCCATACGACCATCATGCCGCTTTTCGCGCGCGTGCGCATTCTTCACTTGGTCGCGGGTCGCTTTGCCGCTGGTGGTGTCGCACCGGTGACGGCCGCGCGCCTCACCCCGGCTCCGATCCCGCCAGCCGGTCGAGCCGCGAGCGCATCTCCTCCATCTGCCGCTTCAGCTCGTCGATCTCGCCGCGGCCGTTCTCTCCCGGCTCGGCGGCAGTGGGCGGCGGGGTGGCGGGGGCGAAGGGGGTGAACATGCGGAAGGCGCGCTCGAACATGGCCATGTTGGATCGGGCCTGGTCCTCGATCGCCTGGATGGCCGGCACGCCGAAGGTCTCGGCCATCTGCCGGCGCAGCCGCTCCTGCTCCCGCGTCAGCCCGTCGAGCGAGAACTCCAGATAGCGCGGCACGAGATTCTGCATGCTGTCGCCGTAGAACCGGATCAGCTGCCGCAGGAAGGTGATCGGCAACAGGTTCTGCCCGGCCTTGCCCTCCTGCTCGAAGATGATCTGCGCCAGCACCGAGCGGGTGATCTCCTCGCCCGTCTTGGCGTCGAAGACGACGAAATCCTCGCCGGACTTCACCATGGCGGCGAGGTCCTCGAGCGTGACGTAGGTGCTCGTACCGGTGTTGTAGAGCCGGCGGTTGGCGTATTTCTTGATGACCGTCGGGTCGGCGGCTTCGACCATTTTTACGGCGCCCGGGCAGCTGTGAAGGGGCTCCGGGGGTCCGGAACGCCTCGACGTTAGAGCCAAAGCGCCGACATCGCTACCGATTTGCGCAGTGCAGCAGCGAGCGGCCCTCGGCGCGCCGCGGGCGAAGCTTGTGCTAAGCTCGCGCTCCACGCCAATCCCGGGGGAGTCGCATGCCCGTCGCCTTGTCGACAGAGATCGTGATTCTCGGCTGGAGCGTCGTGCTCCTGCTGGTTCAGGTGGTTCTGCAGGCGAGCCTCGTCTCGAGCGAGCTCGGCATGCCCTATGCCCTCGGCCCGCGCGACGAGGGGCGCGAGCCGAAGAAGCCGATCGCCCGCCGTTCCGTGCGCTCGCTGCGCAACTTCCTCGAGACCTATCCGGCCTTCATCGCCCTCGCGCTGGCGCTCGCCGTCACCGGCAAGACCGGCGGCTGGGGCGCGGCGGGCGCGACGATCTGGTTCTGGGCCCGGGTCGCCTACGTGCCCGTCTACCTCGCCGGCATCCCGACCGTCCGAACCGGCATCTGGGGCCTCAGCCTCGCCGGCCTCGTGCTGATGCTGATCCAGCTGTTGCGCTGAGGGCGGCGACGGGGCCGGGCGCCCTTCTCGACGGCGTGGATCGCCCTCGCCGTCGTCATCCTCCGCGAAGGCGGAGGATTCAGCCTTCCTTTGGCGCCGAAATGGAAGATCCGAATCCCCTTCGCGTCTCCACCGCCTCATGAGGGAGGGGCGCGCGACTCCCCGACCCGCGCGGGAGGCCTGCCCGGGATGCTGGCGAGGAGGTCGCGCTCGAACCCCCGACCGGCCATATCATGACGGGCGCCGGATGAACCCTTCCGGCCCGCGACGCGCCGCGCTATGCCTCGCGCGCCATCCATCCGACCGTCCGAGGATTCTCGCACAATGGCCTACGATCTCGTCGTCATCGGCACCGGCCCCGGCGGCTATGTGTGCGCCATCCGGGCCGCCCAGCTCGGGCTGAAGGTCGCCGTGGTCGAGAAGCGGGCGACGCATGGCGGCACCTGCCTGAATATCGGCTGCATCCCCTCCAAGGCGCTGCTGCACGCCTCCGAAGCCTTCGAGGAGGCCGGCCATTCCTTCGCCGCCATGGGCATCGGCATCCCGGCGCCGACGCTCGACCTGCCGGCCATGATGGCCTTCAAGGCGCGCGGCGTCGACGGCAACGTCAAGGGCGTCGACTTCCTCCTGAAGAAGAACAAGATCGACACGTTTCGCGGCACCGGCACCATCGAGGCGCCGGGCCGCGTGAAGGTCTCCGGCGAGGCCGGCGAGCAGACGATCGAGACCAAGGCGATCGTCATCGCCACCGGCTCGGACGTCGCCCGCCTGCCCGGCATCGACATCGACGAGACCCGCGTCGTCTCCTCGACCGGCGCGCTCGAGCTGCCCGAGGTGCCGAAGAAGCTGCTCGTGATCGGCGCCGGCGTCATCGGCCTCGAGCTCGGCAGCGTCTGGCGGCGGCTCGGCGCCGAGGTCGAGGTGGTCGAGTTTCTGGACCGAATCCTGCCGGGCATGGATGCGGAGGTCGCCAAGCAGGCGCAGCGCCTTCTCACCCGCCAGGGCATCTCCTTCCGGCTCGGCAGCAAGGTGACCGGCGTCGACGCCTCCGGCAATCGGCTGAAGGCGACTGTCGAGCCGGCGGCCGGCGGCGCGGCCGATACAATCGAGGCCGATATCGTGCTCGTCGCCATCGGCCGCGTGCCCTTCACCGAGGGGCTCGGCCTCGAGGCGGTCGGCGTCGAGCGCGACCGGCGCGGCCGCGTCGTCGTCGACGCGCACTACGCCACCAGCGTGCCCGGCATCTACGCGATCGGCGACGTCATCGCCGGGCCGATGCTGGCCCACAAGGCCGAGGACGAGGGGATGGCGGCCGCCGAGATCATCGCCGGGCAGGCGGGCCACGTGAACTACGAGGTGATCCCGAACGTCGTCTACACCTATCCCGAGATCGCCTCGGTCGGCCGCTCGGAGGAGGAGTTGCGGGAGGCCGGGATCGCCTACAAGGCCGGAAAATTCCCGTTCACGGCCAATGGTCGCGCCAAGGCGAACGGGCAGACGGACGGTTTTGTGAAGATTCTGGCCGACGAGGCGACGGACCGGGTTCTCGGCGTGCACATCGTCGGCTCGGACGCCGGCAATATGATCGCGGAAGCCGCCGTGGCGATGGAGTTCGGCGCCGCGGCCGAGGACATTGCGCGAACCTGCCACGCGCACCCGACGCTGCCCGAGGCGGTCAAGGAAGCCGCGCTCGCGGTCGACAAGCGCGCGATTCATATGTGAAGGGGTCAGTCCTCTTGCGCGCTGGCGCCTTTGGCCGATCTCGGTTGTGCGCCGTACATCGATCCCATCGCGTAAATGGCGGCGGTCGCCTCCAATTGAATGTACGCATGACCTCGATCTTCTACCAGTGGATATGGCGAACCCTCATACCAATCTACCGCTCTACCCTTATCGTCCTTACGTCTCTTCCTTTCAAAGATATCTCGATATCGCCGAGGGGATATTCCGATGAAGGGTTCGAAGCGAACCTTATCCCCTGCGCTCGGATCGAATGATATGGCGTCCCTGTGCAACTTTCGAGCATAACTCTTTGGGTATGGCTCCAGAAACACAACTCGCCTTATACCAGAAGCCACAATGTGCTTTGCGCATATATGACAAGGGAACGCCGTTGAAAACATATACGTTTCGTTGATGGCTTTTCCTAGTCTAGCTGCATCGGAGATCGCCGACATTTCAGCATGAATCATTCTTCCGAATTCGATGATGTCCATAATCTGAGCATCTCTTACCCGTTCATTCTTAATAATACCATCAACTGTTGAATGAATACTTGCTTCATTCTTCTTTTGGTTTATGTACCCTTCCTGAGCAAGTCGCTCTATAAGATCGAATATGATCTCAGCCCGTCTTTCTTGATTTGCATCGAAGCCAAGGTCTATATCCCGATATGTCTGAGATCCATCATCGCACCAGTAAGTTCCACCGCCCGGTTTTGGCACTTCGTTGCAACCCATTGCAACGATCTCACCCCGCTGTGTAAATATGGCTGCTCCAACTTGACGGGAAAGATCGACGGATCTTAGGGAGGCGGCTGCCGCCACGTACATTCCATACTCGTCTTTGTTGGGAGAAAGGCGATTGTACCCGAAGAATGCCTTAACGAACCGTTCGATTGTTTGGCTTGCCTTGCCAAGATCGATACCATCAACAAATACGTCACCGAGATGAAAGACGCTCTCTATGAGCTGTCCGTTTGGATCATCTGACTGTCGGTAGTCTATATCCATCAGCTTTATAGCTTCGCGCTCGCACTCCGCCTCCGATTTTGGCGATGCATCGTGTTGCCGGATTTTATCGACAAGCACCTCCCTTCGATCTTGCTCTCCCCCAAACACAGACACCTGGATGAATTTGCGGCCATAGACCCGCCGCATAAGATCGACTTCTTCCGGTCGCTTAAATTGTCTAATAATATACGCGCGCTTGGTTGCTGGTGTCGAGCTACTATGTGTTTGTTGGCTGCGCCGCCGCCTAATTTGGAGAATAGCGAT
Source organism: Pseudomonadota bacterium (assembly GCA_023430145.1). GTDB lineage: Bacteria > Pseudomonadota > Alphaproteobacteria > Rhizobiales > Methylopilaceae > JAEZCD01. The sequence goes on along the minus strand of JAEZCD010000255.1, from coordinate 3,667 downwards.
CCCCGCGAGGGCAGCTCGACTTCTCGCGAGTCGCCTATATTCGTTCGCGTATTTTATTAGAGACATGTAGCGTGAGAAGTATGAGGTTTCGTCGAGCCGGGTTTTCACCCGCGAGTTTTTCATGTAGTCCGTCAGATGAATGACATCGGAGTCATAACCAACGCGCTCAAGCGCTTCCTGCAGGGCCGGAATAACTCCGTCGAGCTTCACGCCGATCGGGCCAACTATTCCAAATACAAGCTCGGGAGGTGGTGGGCGTTCCCCATTTATCACAGCTGCGCGCCGCGGTGGCGCCGATCCTTCTTTTTTCGCCATCGTGTGGAACCGATGTCTAGAAGTTTGGATTCTCGGGCGGTAGGGTGATTCGTCGAACGGGAGGGAGGCGATGACGCGAGGCAGGCGTGCCGTGGCCGCACCCCAAACGGTGAGGCGTTCAGCTGGGCTGGACGATACCGAGTGGATGGCTGAGGAGATTCTCGCGCTATGCGAGGCCCTCCTGAGCAACCCAAATCTGCGCGTCGGACCTTACGTGTTGGCCGACAAGCAATTGGAGAGCATTTTGTCGGCGGGCGCAACTAGGAGTGCGCTGCGGCTATCTGGACCGAAGTAGCGCTCCGCGCTCGCGGTCGACAAGCGCGCGATTCACATGTGAGGGGGGCGCTCCGGCCGAGCGCTCAGTTCCCCGGCGTCTTCCGCTCCCGCGACGTCCGGCACTCGGCCGAGTCCGGCTTGGCGTCGACGCCGACGCTTTTTGCGGGATCGCCGAGGAGGCGCAGCAGCTCGGCGGCCGTCATGCGCGGCCCGCGCCGGGCGCTCGACTGCAGCTCGCGCGACCAGAGGCTGCTCGCCTCGGGCTCGGGCGCAAAGGTCGTCGCGCTGTCCGTGCGTTCCATCATGTTCCTCCGTCCGAAATGGCGGAATCCCACAGCTTGTGACGGACCCAACGGAACTTCCGATCCGTTGTTATCACGGCGAGCTCGATCGGTCCGCCACAAATCTGCGACAAGTTCGAGAACTTGAACGCCTTGATCGTGCTCGAGATGCATGTATGCACGAAATCGACGGCGTCACGGATCGGCAGCAGCGGGTGTGACAGCGTGTGCTGCGCCCTGAGCGCGGCGAAGTCGTCGCGCGTGCCGGTCCAGTGCGGCGAGCCGAGAACGCTCGCCTCGAACTCGTCGTCGCAGCCGAAGATCAGGCGCTGAATGATGTTCGGCGCGCCGCGGAACACGGCCGTGTGCTGGATCTGGATGGGTGTCGGCTTGCCCTCGAGCGGATCGACGGCGATCTCGAAGGCGAGCGGCGTCCTGTCCGGAAGGACGTAGCCGCCGAGGCAGAAGCCGACGAACAGGTTGACGCGCAGCCGGTGCAGCTCGCGCTCCTCCTCCTCGGTCCTCGCGCCGGAGGCCTTGGCGCCCGGGTCGTGCGGCGGCTTCTCCTTGAGCTCCTGGCAGCGCTGCAGCATCGGCCCGTAGCCGGCGTCGGCCGAGAAGGCGTCCCAGAAGATGTTGGACCAGCGGGTGGCGACTTCGAGCACGGTCGCCGGCGGATTGAGCGCGAGATCGTCGGCGAGCAGGGCGATGAGGGTGCGGTGGCTGACGGCGTTGACGCCCCCGAGGCCCCAGGTGGAGATGGCGAGCGTGCTGTCCTCGCCGATCTGAAAGATCTTCTGGTTGTGGTTGAAGTAGTGGTAGCCGCCGGGATCGACCGAGATCGAGGCGGTGCTGTCGGCGCCGAAGACGACGCCCTCCGGCGAGATGTAGCACATGGCGATCGTCATGCGGCTTCCTCGAACGTCCCATCGCCGAGAGTGACGGCGGCGCGGGCGGGACACAATCTCTCGTCGCGATCGGGGTGCTCTCTTTCCCGGTTTGCGCCACCGCGAGCGGACGTCGCTCCGGCGCTGCCTTCGCCCGCGAGCGGCAAACAGTCTCGACGCCGGAGGTGAGGCAGGGGCGGGGTCGCCTGCTCACGCGGGCGGGATCGACTGGCCGAACCGGAAAAGCTGGCCCGGGTCGACATCCGCCTTGATCTTCCGCAGGCGCGGCAGGTTGACGCCGTAGTACTGCCGCGCCCAGTCGTCCAGCCAGCGGTCGGGAAAGTTCTGGAACGCGCCCTCGCCGAGGCCGGCGACGAGTTCATAGAGCTGGCGCTGCCAGCTCTTGGCGTGACGGATGGTGGGCTCGTCGTCCTCCTTCCCCCACGAGATGCTGGTGGCGACGAGCCAGCGGCTGTCGCGATGAACGAAAGCCGTGGCGTCCGGAGACGGCGCGTTCATGACGCCGCCGGTGAGGAAGAGGCTGAGATAGGCGTAGCGGGAGGTGCCCGGAAAGGCGCGGAGCCGGTCGAGCAGCGCCTCGAGATCGGGCTTCTCGGGCGTCCTCTGCCAGAACCGGGAGTTGTCGTGGTAGGCATTCGCGGCGCCGGCCTCGGCGAGGTAGCGCTGTGCCTCCCAGTAGGACATCGTCTCGATCTTCTCGTAGCTCGGCCGCGCGATGGCGTAGGCCGGCGCCAGAATGTCGGCGAGCGCGCGGCGGCGCCCGGCGAACTGACCGAAGACGAAGATCGTGACGTCCTCGCCGCTCGCGCGCTCCGCCGGCGTAACGGCCTCGATGGACACCGTGACGCCGAGCCCCTCGGGCCCGGAATCGAGTGCCGGCAGCAGGGCGTCGAGCAGCGCCAGCGGCCGCTTCTCGAACACGAGGTCGAAGACGACGAGGTCCCCGACCGGATAGGTTTGCAGCGAGAACGCGGTGCTGATGCCGAAATTGCGGCCGGCGCCGCCGCGGCAGGCCCAGAACAGATCGGGATGGCGGCCGGCGTCAGCCCGCCGCAGCCGACCGTCGGCCGTGACGAGCTCGGTCGCGAGCAGCTGGTCGGAGCCGACGCCATGGCCGCGCATGTTGAAGCCGATCCCGCCGCCGAGCAGGAAGCCCGCCGCGCCCACCGTCAGGCAGCGGCCATGCGTGATGGCGACGCCCTCCGCTTCGAGGGCCGCGTAGAGCTGGGCGTTGACCGAGCCGCCGCTGAGGCGCAGCACGCCTGTCTTGCGGTCGAAGGACGCCGCATTCATCCCTGCGAGGTCGATCAGCAAGCCCCGCGTCGTCGAATAGCCGGCGTAACTGTGGCCGCCGCCGCGGGGAGCCAGCGGCACATCGAACTCGCGGCACCAGTCGATCGCTGCGGCGACGTCGCCGGCATTGCGGCAGCGGGCGATGGCGGCGGGAAGGCGGTCGGCATAGGCGAGGTTCTGCGGCCGCGCGAGGCGCGCGAAATTCGGATCGTCCGGCAGGACGATGCGTCCGGGCAGCCGGCGCTCCAGCTCGCGCAGTTTACGGGGACCGACGGAGACCGCTGCGGCGCTCGGCAGGCTCGTCGCCAGAGCGCCAGCGAGCGCCGCCGCACCGGCGAGGAAGGAGCGGCGGGTCGGGCGCGTCCCCGCGTCTACAGGGATCATGGCTCGCCTGTCCTCCATCACCGGAATCGACCGGTGTCGCGCCCTGACCGCGGCGAGTGTGCAAGGCGAAGTCCAAGGCTTCGTTAACGGCTCAGTCGCGAAGCCACTTGCCCATGACGACCGTCTTCTGGTCGGCGAAGCCGAGCGCCTCGTAGAAGCCGAGCGCCGCCGCGTTGCCGGTGCGGACCATGAGCTGCATCTTCGGGGCTC
>JAEZCD010000192.1 GCA_023430145.1 Pseudomonadota bacterium | reverse complement strand
CCCGCCATGGTCGCAAACACGTGGCTGGAACGCAGCTATAGCGAAATCTATCCGGACATCACGCCCGACGCGACGGGTATGAAGAAGCTTTTCAAGCAGTTCTCTTTTCCAGGCGGCGTGCCGAGTCATGTGGCACCGGAAACGCCGGGTTCCATCCATGAAGGCGGTGAACTCGGTTATGCCCTGGTGCATGCCTTCGGCGCAGCTTTCGACAATCCCGACCTCATCGTCGCCTGCGTCGTCGGTGACGGCGAGGCGGAGACGGGACCGCTCGCCGCTGCGTGGCACTCCAACAAGTTCCTGAATCCCGGGATCGACGGGGCGGTACTGCCGATCCTGCACCTCAACGGCTACAAGATCGCCAACCCGACCCTGCTCGGCCGCATGTCCGACGAGGAGCTGCGGAGCCTGTTCGAAGGCTATGGCCACGCGCCCCTCTTCGTCGAAGGCAGCGAGCCGGCCGACATGCACCGAAAGATGGCGGCGGCGCTCGATGCCGCGCTCGACGAGATCGCCGCCATCCAGAAGGCCTGGCGCTCCGGCACGCCGTCGGCCGAGCGGCCGCGCTGGCCGATGATCGTGCTGCGCAGCCCGAAGGGCTGGACCGGGCCGAAAGAGGTCGACGGCAGGAAGGTCGAGGGATTTTGGCGCTCGCACCAGGTGCCGGTCGACAAGGCACGCACCAATGCTGCGCACCGTGCGATCCTCGAAGAGTGGATGCGCAGCTACCGGCCGGACGAGCTGTTCGATGCGTCCGGCCGGCTGATGCCGGAGCTGCGCGCCCTGGCTCCGGTCGGCGAGCGGCGGATGGGCGCGCTGCCGCAGGCGAATGGCGGGCTGCTGCGCGTGCCCCTTAACCTGCCCGACCCGGCCTCGCTCGCCGTCGCCGTGCCCACTCCGGGCGCCGTCACCGCAGAGGCGACGCGGGTGATGGGCGCCTTCCTGCGCGAGGTGATGCGGCTCAATGCGGAGGCGCGAAATTTCCGGCTGATGGGGCCCGACGAGACGGCCTCGAACCGGCTCGACGCGGTGTTCGACGTCACCGACCGCGTCTGGATGGAAGAGATCGAGAGCTTCGACGTCCATCTCTCACGCGACGGCCGCGTCATGGAGGTCTTGAGCGAGCATCTCTGCCAGGGCTGGCTCGAGGGCTATCTGCTCACCGGCCGGCACGGTTTGTTCTCCTGCTACGAGGCCTTCATCCACATCGTCGACTCGATGTTCAACCAGCACGCCAAGTGGCTGAAGGTCTCCCGGGAGCTGCCGTGGCGCGCTCCGATCGCCTCGCTCAACTATCTCCTGACGAGCCATGTCTGGCGGCAGGACCACAACGGCTTCAGCCACCAGGACCCGGGCTTCGTCGACCTCGTCGCCAACAAGAAGGCCGACATCGTCCGCATCTATCTGCCGCCGGATGCCAACACCCTGCTGTGGGTGACGGACCACTGCCTCGCGACCTGGAACCGCATCAACGTCATCGTCGCCGGCAAGCAGCCGGCGCCGCAATGGCTCTCCTGGGACGCCGCGGCCGCGCATTGCGAGGCGGGACTCGGCGTCTGGGACTGGGCCGGCACCGAGGAAGGCGGCATGGAGCCGGACGTCGTCATGGCCTGCGCCGGCGACGTGCCGACGCTCGAGACGCTCGCCGCCGTCGACCTGTTGCGAACCCATTTGCCGGCGCTGCGCATCCGCGTCGTCAACGTCGTCGACCTGATGAGCCTGCAGCCGGAGAGCGAGCATCCGCACGGAAAATCGGACGCCGAGTTCGACCGGCTGTTCACCCGCGACCGGCCGGTGATCTTCGCCTATCACGGCTATCCGTACCTCATTCACCGGCTCACCTATCGGCGCGCCAACCACGACAACATCCACGTCCGCGGCTTCGTCGAGGAAGGCACGACGACGACGCCGTTCGACATGGTGGTGCTGAACCGGCTCGACCGCTTCCACCTTGCGCTCGAGGCGATCCGGCGCGTGCCGGGGCTCGCGGAGAACGCCGGCGAGGTCGTCAACCACTTCCAGCGGCAGCTGCGCGAGCACAAGCGCTACATCTGCGCGGAGGGCGAGGACATGCCCGAGATCCGCGACTGGAAATGGCCCTACGGGACGGGCACCAGAGAGGGTGCGTAGCGAGTAGTAGCGAGTAGCCCGGATGAGCGCAGCGAATCCGGGGATTGGTCGGCATTGCAGCTCCGGATTTCGCTCGCGCTCATCCGGGCTACACCGGCTGCATACCGCGCCGCTGCTCGGCGCGGGCGCCGGCGAGGCGTGACCGGCACGCTCAGTGGCGGAACGTGCCCCTCGCCATGGCGAGATGATGCGGCTGATGGTGCGCGCCGGTCACGAGAAGGCCGATGAAGCCGAGGCCACGGATGCGGGGGACGTCCTTCGGATCGCTCGAGGTGACGGTGAGCAGCACGCCGTCCGGCAGCGGCTCGGCCCGCGCGCTCCACGCCCCCGTCCCGTCGAGCTCCCGCGCATGCGCCGGGATCATCCGCTGGATGGCGGCGCGGGTGCGGCCCTCGCCCGTCACCGCAATGGCGACGCCACCCTCGACCGGCCTTGCCGCAGCAGCCGCCCGGAGAGTCACCTCGTTCATGTCGACGAGATGCTGGCGCAGGCCCTCGAGGTCGACCTTCGCCCAGTCGGTCTGCGGGTCGGCCTCCAGCATGCGGACGATCTCCTGGATGGCGCTGAAAGCATCCTGCCCGGGCATGATGGGCGCGCCGGCAGTCTGTTGCCCGGGAGCCTCGCCATGCTGCATGGCGTGATGGCCGGGCATAGCGTGGCCCGCCATCGGCTGCTGCTGCGAGAGCGCGACCGACGCCGGATAGGCCAGCGCGGCGGCGGAGAGCAGCGCGACGGCCACGGCGCCGCGCAGGGCGAGCTTACGCGTCGACGGTGTCATGGGAACCTCCCGGGAACGGTGCGGACAGTCGGCGAGCCTAATCGGAGCCCTCGGCCCGGCATATGATCGCCGTCATACGCCGGGTCGACCGAGCAGCGTGATGGCCGACGGCCTCCGCGCGATCGCGCCCTCCCGCTCGAGCGCGGCGAGCGCGCGGTACAGCGCCTCGTGGCTGAGGCCGATCTCCTCCGCCAGATCCTTCAAGGTTCCGGCGATCCGCACGGTCCGATCGCCGTCGGCGAGGAGGGCCAGCCGATGCAGCACCCGCTCGCGGGCCGAGCGGATGTTGCGCTCCTCGAGCCGGCCGCGCAGCGCCTGCACCTGGCGGGCGAGCACCGCCATGAACCGCTCGGCGAGCGCCGGATCGCGGCGGAAGGCGGCGAGCAGCTCGCGCTTGGCGAATATACGCACCACGGACGGAACGCTCGCCACCGCGTCGCAATGATAGGCTTTCGCGAACAGCGCCGCCTCGGCCAAGAGCTCGCCCGGCCGGGCGGTGTGAAGGGTGACGGCGTGGCTGTCGAAAACGTGCCGGACGAGGCGCAGCCGCCCCTGCTCCACGGCGAAGATGGAAGCGGCCGCGTCGCCCTGATGAAAGAGCGCCTCGCCGGCTTCGAGCCGCCGCAGGCCGGACGGAATATCGGCAGGCAACCAAGCTTGGGAGGGCATCTGACGCCTCGGAGGTCCGCCCGGCATCATGACATCGGCGCGTCGATGCGCGGGAGCGTTCGCGTGCTTTCGCGGGAGCGCTTGTTAGTATGCCAAAGGTTCGTCTCGAACGATCCCTACCGGAATTTCTCCGCCCCCGATCCATCGAGAACCATCGTGCGCGCAAACGCCATCTCCTCCGCGGTCGCGCGGCTCGACGACGGCCGCTTCCTCGCCGACCTGTCGCGCCGCGTGGCGATCCGCAGCGAGAGCCAGGACCCGCCGCGTCCCGACGATCTCGCCGCCTACCTCGGCGAGGAGATGATCCCGGCCTTCGAGGAGCTCGGCTTCGCCTGCGAGATCTTCGACAATCCCGTCGCCGGCCGCGGGCCGATCCTTCTCGCCGAGCGGCACGAGGACGAGCGCCGTCCCACTTTGCTCTCCTATGGCCATGGCGACGTCGTGCCCGGCTACGACGAGGCCTGGACGCGCGGCGCCGGGCCGTGGCGGCTCACGGTCGATGGCGAGCGCGTCTATGGCCGCGGCACCGCCGACAACAAGGGCCAGCACAGCGTCCTCATCGACGCCGTCGCTGCGGTTCTGGAGACCCGCGGAAAGCTCGGGTTCAATACCAAGGTGCTGATCGAGACGGCGGAGGAGGCCGGCTCGGCGGGGCTGCGGGAATTTTGCCGCGCGAACCGCGACCGCCTCGCCGCCGACCTCTTCATCGCCAGCGACGGGCCGCGCGTGCGGCTCGAGCCGACCATCTTCCTCGGCTCGCGCGGGCTCGTGAACTTTCGCCTTTCGGTGAAGCTGCGCGAGGGCAACCACCATTCCGGCAATTGGGGCGGCGCGCTCGCCAATCCGGCGATCATTCTGGCCAACGCGGTGTCGACCATCGTCGATGCGCGCGGCCGCGTGCTGGTGCCGGCGCTGCTGCCGAAGGAGCTGCCGGAGAGCGTCCGCCGGGCGCTCCGCGACTGCCCGGTCGGCGGCGAGCCGGGCGATCCGGAGATCGATCCGGACTGGGGCGAGCCGGGGCTCACCCCCTCCGAGCGCGTGTTCGGCTGGAACACCTTCGAGGTTCTGGCCATCACGGCCGGCAATCCGGCGCAGCCGGCGAACGCCGTGCCGCCCGAGGCGGTCGCGACCTGCCAGATCCGCTTCGTCGTCGGCAGCGATCACGAGAACTTCCTGCCGGCGATCCGAACCCATCTCGACGCGCACGGATTCCCGCAGGTCGCGGTCGAGCCGGTGAAGGACCGCGTCATGCTGCCGACGCGGCTCGACCCGGAGCATCCGCGCGTGACATGGGCGGCGGCGTCGATCGAGATGACGCTCGGCCGCCGGCCGGTGATCCTGCCGAACCTCGGCGGCGGCCTGCCGAACGACATTTTCGCGAGCGACCTCGGCCTGCCGACTCTCTGGGTGCCGCACTCCTATCCGGGCTGCCGGCAGCACGGCCCGGACGAGCACAACACGCTGCCGATCTTCCGCGAGGGCCTCGCGATGATGGCCGGGCTGCTGTGGGATTTGGGGGAGGAGGACTGACCGCTCAGCCCGCCTTCTCCCAATACCGCCTGCCCTCCGACAGCTCGTCGAAGGCGCGGCAGGCCGCTGCAAGCAGCGGCTTCGTCCGCTCCTCGCCGTGGCCGAGCAGCAGCCCGGCGGCGAAGCTCCGCCCCGCGGCCGGCAGCGCCGCCTCGACGATGCCGCGGACGAAGGTCTCGTGCACGGCGATGTCGTTCAGCTCGCCGAGCGCGTCCTGCAGGCGGCGCATGGCGTCGAGCGCGGCGTCGCGCCGCTTGCGCCGCGTCTTCGTCTCGGCGAGCGAGGCGAAGAACTCGGTCGCGTAGCGCAGCTTCTTCACCCGGATGCGGAACTCGTGCCGCGTCTCGGCGTCGAGCCGTGCGAGGCGCCGCCCGCGCTTCAGGATGCTCGCCCGCCGGCGCGCCAGCTGCTCGGCCGCGAAGGCCGCGACCGGCATCGCGCGGCGCTCCGCATGCTCGGTGTCCGCAGTCCAGGCGCCGACCTCGATCCAGCGTGTCACCGCCAGCATCGCCCGTCCGAAGCGCGCGCTGCGGACCGCCGCGACCGTCTTGGCGAGCGCGGCGGCGCGCCGTCGCTCGGCCTCGGCGGCGACAGCTGCGAGATCCTTTCGCCGCGGATGCGCCTTTCGCAGCGGCGCCAGCGTCTCGGCGATCAGCACGTCCAGATCCCGCGTCGGCCCGAGCCGTGCCGCCAGCCAGCGCAGCTCGCGCTTGACGGCCTCGATCTCGCCGTCGGCTACGACCGCGCCGAAGACCGACATCGCCGCGCGCAGCCGGCGCATGCCGACGCGCATCTGGTGCAGCGCCTCGGGTGCGCCGGCGACCACGCCAGGCTCATTCGCCAGGAGCTGGTGCAGGCAGGAGCGGGCGATCAGCCGGAAGGCGTCCGCCGTCGCCATATCCGGATCGAGCCGGACCGGAGCCGCCCGCTCCGGCTTGATGGGACCGGGGTCGAGCAGCGCATAGCCGCGGTCCGCCTTGCTCCGCACCGACAGCCGCACCGGGACCGCCTCGGCCAGCCCGCTCGCGAACGCGAATACCGCGCCGGCCGACCCCTGCATCAGCTCCAGCTCGAGCTCGGCGACCGGGATCGCGCGGCCCCCGCCGACGATCTCGCCATGGTCGAGCGCGACGGAGATCTCGGTGCCGTCGAGCTTCGGGGCGAACATCGTCCGCTCGACGCGGGTCTCGAACAGCGGTTGCAGCCGCCGGGCGACGTCCGTGCTCATCAGCGGCTCGAGCGCAGTCCCGGCGACGGCCGACAGGTCCGGCCCTTCGCCGTCGATCTCGCCTTCCCACTCCGGCCGATCGAAAAGCCCCGCGGCGCCGTCGCCCTCGGCCTTGATCGTCTGCACGCGCTTGCCGCCTGTCCCGCTGCGGACGCGCAGCGTCACGCGTGCCTTGCGGAGGAGGAAGTCCGGCGTGTCGTAGTAGACGGAGACGAGCATCTCCGAGCGGCTCGGCCCGCCATCGGCCGCGAGGCGGCGGCGAAGCCGCGCGAGGCTGCGGGGCGGCACCTCGAGCTTCAGCTCGATCTCCCGCGGCGGTGCCGCAGCAGGCGCTTGCTCGCTCGCGGAGCTTCTCAAGCGGCGGTCCCCTTCTTGATCATGTCGAGCAGCGCGGTCACGGCGCGGCTCTGCACGCGCTCGCGATGGCACAGGGCGTGGAAGCCGCGCGCGCGGAAACTGAACGGAAGGCGCGCGAGGCGCCCGGCCGCGAGGCTGTTCTGCACGACGAGATTCGAGATGGCGGCGACCCCTGATCCGGCCTCGACCGCGGCGCGCATCGCCTCGTTGGAGGGCAGCTCCAGTACCACCTTCAGGTCGCGCAGCGCGAGCCCGTACTGGACGAGCGCGTTCTCGAGCTCCGACCGCGTGCCCGAGGCCGGCTGCCGAGTGATCCAGTCGAGATGGACGAGGTCGTCGCGCGTGATCGTCTTCGCCGCCGCGAGCGGATGGTCCGGCCGCACGACGAGGCAGACGGCGTCTCCCGGCAGCGAGCGCCGCGACAGCGAGGCCTCGCTCGCATCGTCCTCGATGACGAAGCCGAGATCGGCCATGCCGGTCAGCACCGCCTCGACGACCTGCGGCGCGCGGCCGATCGACAGCTCGACGCCGATCTTCGGGTAGGCGCAGCGGAACGCGTAGAGATGGCCGGGCAGCCAGTAATTGGCGATCGTCTGGCTCGCATGCACCGAGATCGAGCCGCGCTGCAGCCCCGAAAGCTCGCCGAACACCTGCTCGGCGGCGGCCGCCCGGTCGACGAGGTCGCGGGCGCGGACGAGGAAGATGCGGCCGGCCTCGGTCAGCTCGACCCGGCGGCCGACCCGGTCGAACAGCTTCACCCGATAGCGGCCCTCGAGCGTGGCGATGGCGGCGCTGGCCGAGGACTGGCTGATGTTGAGCGCCCGGGCCGCGTTGGTGACGTGCAGCCGTTCGGCCACCGCGATGAAGACGCGCAGTTGTTCGAGGGTCATGGCAGCGCCGCTTGCCTTGCGGGCGATCATCTCACCCCGCGCCCGCCGATGGCAATGGTGCGGTCGCCGGCGGCCTTCGGCGCGTCGATCGGGCCGCGAGCACCTCCGGCGATTCCGATCGATTCGATCCGATATGGAGATTGGACCCCGAAAATCCGGTCTGTTACCCGGTTTTCCGAACCGGGCGGAAGGACGAGATCCGGCGAGGGAGGAAGCGCACATGCGCGAGCTCGAGGGCAAAGTCGCCGTCGTTACCGGCGGCAGCCGCGGCATCGGCCTCGCCACCGCGAAACTGTTCGCCGCGGCCGGAGCCGCGATCGCCATCTGCGGGCGGACCAAGGAAACCCTTCGAGCCGCGGCGGAAGCGCTCGCCGAAGCCGGCGGCGAGGTTTTTCACGGCACCGCCGACATCCTCGACAGGGCCTCGGTCGACGCCTTCGTGGCCGCGGTGGGCGAGAGGTTCGGGAAGATCGACATTCTGGTCAACAATGCCGGGGAATCCTCGCAGCGGGCGCTCGACGGCGTGAAATGGCCGGTGAACGCGGTCGACTCGGTCGGCCAGACCCTGCCGCCGCCGCGCTTCGAGCTGATGAGCGACGACGAGTTCCGCGAGGCCATCGAGCAGAAGCTGCTCGGCATGCTGCGCGTCACCCGCGCGGCCCTGCCCTGGTTGCGCGAGAGCGGCGCCGGCTCGGTCGTCAACCTCACCTCGATCAAGGGCAAGCAGCCGCCGCCGCGCGTGGTCACCTCGGGCGTCGCCTGGGCGGCGGCGCTGAATTTCAGCAAAGGGCTGTCGCTCGAGCTCGCCGCCGACAACATCCGCGTCAACGTCGTCAGCGTCGGCGGCATCCTCACCCCGCAGATGGAGGCCGGCCGCCGCCGCTGGGCGCCAGAGAAGAGCATCGAGGAGTTTTTGGCGCCGCGCGTCGCCAACATCCCGCTGATGCGGCTCGGCACCTCCGAGGAGGTGGCGGAGGCGATCTACTTCCTCGCCTCGCCACGATCGTCCTACATCACCGGCCAGTTCCTCGCGGTCGACGGCGGCGGCCTCAGGAGCATCTGAGCCGCCCGCCGCCGTCCGAGCCGGAGCGCCCGTGCCGACATTCGACATCCGCACCGAGGATCCGGCGCGTCCTCTGGCCCGGACCGAGCAGCTCGCCTTTCGTCTCGCGGAGCTCGCGGCTGCGAGGCGGCCGCGCGACGAGACGGCCGCGCGAGAGGCGACGCACCGCATCATCGACAACGCCGCCGTCGCCATCGCCGCCATCGGCGCCGAGTCGGTTCGTGCCGCCCGCGCCCAGGCGCTCGCCCATCCGCGCGCCGGCGGAGCGAGCCTGCTCGGCCTGCCGGCCGAGCGCAAGGTCGACTGCGAGTGGGCCGCCTGGGCGAACGGCACCGCCGTCCGCGAGCTCGACCTGCACGACAATTTCTATGGCTTCGGCGTCGCCCATCCGGCCGACGCCCTCCCGCCGCTGATCGCGGTCGCCGAGCAGTGCGGGGTGCGCGACGGCGAGGCGCTCGTCTCCGCGATCCTCGTAGCCTACGAGATCCAGACCGCGCTCGTCGGCGCGATCGACCTCAATGGTCCAGGCGTCGACCACGTCGCCCATCAGGGTCCCGCGGTCGCGGCCGCTCTCGGCACCCTGCTCGGCCTCGAGGTCGAGACGATCTTCCAGGCGGTGAACCAGGCCGCGCATCTGTCCTGCGCGCCGCTGCAGGCGCGCAAGGGCGCCATCTCGGCCTGGAAGGCGGCGGCGCCGGCGCATGTCGGCAAGCTCGCCATCGAGGCCGTCGACCGCGCCATGCGCGGCCAGACGAGCCCGACGCCGATCTACGAGGGGGTTTCCGGCCTGCTCGCGACCTTCTTCCGCGCCGGCGGGAAGGATCTTTCGATCGTGCTGCCGGCGCCTGATGAGCCGTGCCGCGCGATCCTGCAAACCTATCCGAAGGCCTATGCCGCCGGCTATCACGCCCAGGCGCTGATCGACCTCGCCTTCCGCATGCGACCGCGTGTGGGTGACCTCGAAAAGGTCCGCTCGGTCGTCATCCACACCAAGGATTACACGCACACCTATCTCGGCACCGGCGCGCAGGATCCCGAGAAGATGAACCCGCTCGCGAGCCGCGAGACGCTCGACCACAGCATCATGTACGTCTTCGCCGTGGCGCTGGCGGAAGGACGCTGGCACCACATCGACAGCTATCGGCCGGAGACGGCGCGCCGGCCGGACATCGTCCGCCTCTGGCACAAGGTCTCGACGCGCGCCGACCCGGACTGGAGCCGGCGCTTCAAGCACCCCGATCCGCTTCAGAAGGATCATGGCGGCCGAGCGGTGATCACGCTCGGCGACGGCACCGAGATCGTCGACGAGCTGGCGGTGCCGGACTCGCACCCGCGCGGCGCAAAGCCGTTCGGCAGTTGGAACTACATCGCCAAGTTCGGTGAGCTGACGGAGGGCCTCGTCGAGCCGAAAGAGGCGGCGAGGTTTATCGGCATGGCGCTCGGGCTCGCCGAGAGGCAGCGCCTCGAAGCATCGGCGCTGAACGTCCTCGTCGCTCCGGCGGCGCTCGGCGAACCCGGCCCGCCGGGCATTTTCGATGCCAAGCCGGCGCCACTCGAACCGATCATCGAATATCGCCTGCCGGAACTGGTCGGTCAGGTGGTGGCCGCTTCCGGCTCCGATGTGGAGGGCCAGTCGCTTTGGATCGCGTTCGAGTCCGGCTGCGGCATCACGATCTGGAATCCGGCTGCTTTCGAGGGGTGCGAACTCCAGTCACTGACCGGGAGGAAAGTGGTCGCCGCCCATGGTCACGAGGAGGAGAAATGGTTCAAGATCGCCTTCGAATCCGGCTCCGTGATCGTCGATATGCGCGACGAGAGCTATCAGGGACCGGAGGCGTTCCTCATTGAAACCGCTGAACGCAAGATCATCGTCGGATGAGGCGGCGAGATGCTGCAACGCCCGCAGCCCACATCCTAGAATGGCTTCGTCGCGCGGAGGCAAGCGCCTCGCAGGCCTCGGCAAAGGTGCGGCTGATGGAAGTCCGCACCCGCCGTCGGCGAACTCGGTCCCGAGGCCGCCGGTATCGCGCGCCGGGGGAGTTTCCCTGGTCGATCTCGGCGGGATGGCGACCCGGCCCCGCCCAGCTAGCCCGGCGGCTGCGCCGGCGTGATCCAGCCGATGCCGGCACCGCCCGGCTCGCGCAGCATGGCGATGCGGCCGATGCCGGGCACGTCGAAGATCGGCCGCATCAGCGTCGCGCCGGCCGCCGTCGCCTTGGCGGTACGCGCATCGACGTCGTCGACGGCGATGTAGGCCAGCCAGCCCACCAGCGCTCCCTCGAACTGCGGCGTGGCGATGTTGAAGATGCCACCGACCATCTTCTCGCCGACCTTCGCCACCCAATAGGTGCCCTGCTCCATCGGCATGCCGTCAAACGTCCAGCCGAGCGTGTCGGCATAGAATTTCTTGTCGCGCTCGACGTCGCGCGACAGCAGCTCGTTCCAGTAGAAGCTTCCGTGCGACCACATGGCGGGTCCCCCCTGTTCGGCAGTCGTTCGTGCATCGGCTCGCGAAGCCGCCCAAATATCAGCCCTGGATGACGGCGTCCCTCTCGGCGAGGGTCAGGCGAGATAGACTTCGAGCCTTTCCAGCGATTCCGTCCAGCCGTGCTCGTGACCGGCGCGTGCCTGCTCGTCGAAGAAGCCCGTGTGGTGCAGCGTCAGCAGCGTGCCGCCGCCGTCGCCGTCGAGGCTCAGCGTGACGAGTGACTCCCGCTCCGGCGTCGACCGCCAGGCCCAGGTGAAGACCAGCTTCCGGTCGGGAACCACCTCCCGATAATCGCCCGCGACGCCGTGCTCCTCGCCGTCCGGCGTGCGCATCAGGATGCGGAAGCGCCCGCCGACCCGCGGCTCGGCCTCGGCCTCCAAGACCTCGCTGCCATGCGGCCCGAACCAGCGCGCGATCCGGTCCGGCTCGGTCCAGGCGGCGAACACCTTCGACGGCGGCGCCGGCAGGCGACGCTTCAGGGTGAGGCTCGGCTTTTCGGTCACGTATCGTCGTCCTCGAGGAAGGCTTCCAGGCGTTCCAGGCTCTCGGTCCAGAAGCGCTCGTAGCGCTCGAGCCATTGCATGGCCTCGGCCATCGGCGCCGCGTTGATCCGGCAGGCGACGGTGCGGCCGTGCTTCTGGCGCGAGACGAGCCCGGCCCCGGCGAGCACGTCGAGATGCTTCATCACCGCCGGCAGCGACACCGGCAGCGGCCGCGCCAGCTCGCTGACCGACAGGCTCTCCGCCTCGGCGAGGCGGGCGAGCAGCGCCCGCCGCGTCGGATCGGCGAGCGCCGAAAAGGTGCGGTCGAGGACGGAGGCGTGCTGATGCTTAACCACAACGTTAAGTATCTAGCGCAGCGGCGTGGGTGTCAAGGCCGGGCCACGCGAAGGCGATAGCGTCCCGGTCGTCATCCTGCGCGAAGGCACCGGATCCACTCTACCACCGGAGGCGTTCGGAAGATGGATGCCGCGATCGAGCCGCAGCACGAGGAGCGGAGAGGTCGCCTCCGTCGCCCACCGATGTGCGGCTCGCGCCGTGCCCCGACACCGCGGAAGTCTCTCGAGCCCACGCAACTACCGATGTAACCAAGTCTCCGACACCCGCCATCATCCGGAAACCCAACGAATACACGCTCTTCGCAACAGCTCGCACCGAGCTACCGTCGTCGACCGATCCGGGAGGATGATATGTCGGCATCCGTGCAAGTCTCCGAGCGTCCCGCTACCTGGCGTCGCGTTCTGGCTTCTATCCTCGACGTCGTCACCGCTTTTTTCGGTCTCGGCTATATCGTCGCGACCCTGACGGGCGGCACCACGGAGAGCGGCTTTTCATTGCAGGGCGGCCCGGCGCTGCTGCTGTTCGGGCTGATCATCGCCTACTTCGTCGTCTTCAACAGGTTCTTCGGCGGGACGATCTGGAAGCACATTCTGCACGCCCGGCGGTGATCTCCCGGTGATCGCCCTTCGGGGGTGACCGTCCGCCCTGCGTCTCGACCGGAAGGCCGCCGGCCTCGGCTTTCCGGTGCCTTGCGATCGACCTATCCCCTCGCCGAGCACCTTTCCTGAACGCAAGCCGACAGCCCGCTTCAGGACGGGTTCAAAGCCCCTCGGCTCTTATGGCGTCACCACAGGCGCCTGGAGGGGGCCGACATGAGGGGCAATCGCTTCATCCCGCTGCTCGCCGCGAGCTTCGCGACCATGACGGCGCTTTCGAGCGCCGCGCTGGCCGACAACCGGGTGGCGCTCATCATCGGCAATTCGGACTACAAGAACGTCCGAAAGCTCTCGAACGCGGTGAACGACGCGCGCGCCGTCAAGGCGACGCTGAAGGCGATCGGCTTCAAGGTCGTCTACGGCGAGGATCTGGACAAGCGCAACATGGAGCGCGCGGTCGGCATCTTCGCCAAGGAGGCGAACAATGCCGACGTCGCGCTCGTCTACTATTCCGGCCACGGCTCGACCTTCGGCGACGTGCCCTATCTCGTGCCCGTCGACGCCCGCTACGACTCGCTGGAAGAGGTCAAGCACGAACTCGTCCCGGTCGAGGAGATGGTCGGCGAGCTGAGGCGCGCCAAGGGCGTCCGCCTCGCCGTGCTCGACGCCTGCCGCGACAACGAGGCCGAGCAGCAGCTGAAGACGAAGGCCGCGACGCGGGGCTTCGGCGAGAGCCGCGGCCTCGCCCGCATCGGCGATCCGGACGGGCTCATCGTCGCCTATTCGACGCAGTTCCTGAACACCGCGCTCGACGGCAATCCGGGCGGCAACAGCCCCTTCACCTCGGCGCTCGTGAAGAACCTGCCGACGCCCGGGCTCGACATCAAGGCGATGCTGTTCAAGACCGCGCAGGACGTCGTGCAGGCGACCGGCGGCAACCAGCGCCCCGAGGTGCAGGTCTCGCTCTACCAGGATTATAGCCTCGTGCCGGCGGCGCCGGTGGGCGTCGCGGCGCCGCTGGCCGCGCGGACTCCCGTTCCTGTGGCCACCCCGCAGCCGCCGTCCACGCAGGCAGCCACGCCCATCGTGCGCCCATTCTCGATCGCGCCGACGGTTCCGCAGGCCGCGGTCCAGGCATCCACCCCCGCCGTCGTTCCCGGCGCCCGCGAGGAGGCGCTGTACTGGCAGTCGCTGCAGGTACAGCCGAGCGAGGCCGGCTACCGCGACTACCTCGACAAGGTCGGCCGCCGCGTTTTTCCAGGTACCTTCGCGACCCTCGCGCGCGAGCAGCTCGCTTTGTTCGCCGCCGAAGCGCAGCGCCGCAGCCAGGCGGCGGCCGTCGAGCAGGCCCGGCTCGCCGCCGAGCAGCAGGAAACGCAGCGGATCGCCGCCATGACGACGCAGCAGCTCCTCGACGCGCTCGCCCGCATGCAGCCCGAACAGGCGCGGCTGCTCGTCGCCCGGCTCTCGTTGGAGCAGCGGCAGGCCCTCGAGCAGGCGCTCGCCGGCGGCGCGGCCGAGCCGCAGACGGTCGGCGACCCGGTGCCGGAGATCGAGGCGACCGAATTCGCCCCGCCGCCCGCGGTTCGCCGGCAGACGCCGACCCGGGCGGTGACGC
>JAEZCD010000172.1 GCA_023430145.1 Pseudomonadota bacterium | reverse complement strand
GGTAGGCGGAAAGGCGGAAGAAGTAGCTCTCCTCCTCGACCCATTCCACGGGCGAGCCGAGCGGCTCGCGGCGGACGCCGTCGTCCCCGACCGTGGTCTCGGCCTCGTCGAAGAACGCCTCCTGCCTCACCGAGTACCAGCCGGCATAGGTGTCGAGATAGATGTCGCCGGCCGCCTGCATGCGCTCCCAGATGGCCTGGCTGGCGCGGTGGTGGCGCTGCTCGGTGGTGCGGATGAAATCGTCGTAGCTGACGCCGAGCCGGTCATCCATCTGTTGGAACAGCGGCACGTTGCGCGCGACGAGCTCGGAGGGCGTGATGCCTTCGCGGGCGGCCGTCTGCAGCATCTTGATGCCGTGCTCGTCGGTGCCGGTGAGGAAGAAGACGTCGTAGCCGTCGAGCCGGTGGAATCGGGCGATGGCGTCGGTGGCGATCGCCTCGTAGGCGTGGCCGATGTGCGGCGCGCCGTTCGGATAGGCGATGGCGGTGGTGATGTAGTAGGTGGGCCGGGACGGCATCGCGGAAAGGCCTTCGCCCGACGGATCAGCGGGCTGCCGCGGCGAGCATCGTGAGCGTGGACAAAACGAACGGGCGCCGGTCGAGATTGTAGGCCTCGACATCCCGAGCGGCAGCGGCGACCTTCTCCCACAGCTCCGCCCAGCGTGCAAGGCGAGCGGCGGGCGGTCCCGGGGTGACTGCACGGGCGTGCAGAAAGTCGAGCACCTGCTCGACGAAGGCGGCGAGCCCCGCCTCGCGGCCGGCCGTCACCGCATCGGCGAGATCGAGCGATCCGGCCGGCGATAGATCGGGCAGCGCTCGCAATGCGGCCGCCGTTCGGGCGGCGACGTCGGTGTCCTCCGCCGTCAGCGCGGCGATCGCACGCCGGACGCTGCCGCCCGCGCCCACGGCCGCGCGGGAAAGCGCGTCCTCGTCGTATTCCTCGGCGATCCCGGCGAGGCCTGAGAGGACCTCGGCCACGTCGCCGGTCTCGAGCGGCCGCAATTGCAGCAGCCGGCAGCGCGAGCGCAGCGTCGCCGGCAGCGCCCGCGGCGAGGCGGTGAGGACGAGGAAGATCGAGCGCGGCGGCGGCTCCTCGACGAGCTTCAGCAGCGCGTTGGCGGCGTTGGTGTTGAGGTCGTCGGCGGTGTCGACGATCGCCACCCGCCATCCCCCCTCCCCGGCCGTGCTGCCGAACAGGCTCGCCAGCCGGCGGGCGTCGTCGACCTTGATCTCGGCGGAGAAATTCTTGCGGTCGGCGTTCAGCCCTCGCGACAGTGTCGCGAGATCGGGATGCGCGCCTTGCGCGATCCGCCGCGCTGCCGGCGCCTCCGGCGAGACCGCGAGGCTCTCGGCTGCGGCGACCGCCGGATGCGCGGGATCGGGATGGGACAGCATGAAGCGCGCGAGCCGGTAGGCCAGCGTCGCCTTGCCGATGCCGCGCGGCCCAGCGAGCAGCCAGGCATGGTGCAGGCGGCCGGCGCGATAGGCGTCGAGCAGTGTCCGCTCGGCGGCGGCGTGGCCGACGAGGCGGATCGCCTCGCGCGGATGGGCGACGCCCTCGATGGCGTCGGCGACGGCGATCGCCTCGCTCACACCGCGCCCCAGTGCTCGCTCGAGGCGAGGCCGAAGCGCTCGGCCACCGCCTCCCAGATCGCCGCCGCGACGCGATCGGGAGGCGGCGTCGCGTCGATCAGCACGCAGCGCTCCGGCTCGCGCTCGGCGATCTCGAGGAAGCTTTCGCGCAGGCGCTCGTGGAAGGCGAGATCCTCGGCCTCGAAGCGGTCCGGCTCCGGCGTGCCGCCGCGCTCCGCCGCGCGCTGCAGGCCGGTCGTCGCCGGCAGGTCGAGCACCAGCGTCAGGTCCGGCTTCGTCGGGCCGACGACGAGCCGCTCGAGCGCCATGATCAGCCGCGGATCGATATTGCCGAGCGCGCCCTGGTAGACGCGCGTCGAATCGGCGAAGCGGTCGGAGACCACCCAGTCGCCGCGAGCGAGCGCCGGCCGGATCGTCGTCCGCAGGTGGTCGTCGCGCGCGGAGGCGAAAATGACGGCCTCGGCGAAGGTGCCGAACTGCTTGGCGCGGCCGGACAGCACCACCTCGCGCAGCCGCTCGGCGGCCGGCGAGCCGCCGGGCTCGCGCGTCACCACCGTGTGCCGCCCGACCGCCTCGAGCGCCGCTCCGAGACGCCGGGCCTGCGTCGACTTGCCGGAGCCCTCGCCGCCCTCGAGGGTGATGAAGCGGCCCGTCATCCGCGTCCCGCGGTGACCTTGGCGATGACCGTGTGCACGGCGTCGCGGGCGAGCTCGGCGACGCCGTCCATGGCCCGGCGCACGATGCCGCCGCGCTCGACGGCGGCCGTGGTGCGGAGCGGCACCTCGAGCGTCAGCGTCGCGCCACGCCAAACCTTCAGGACGCCGACCGGCTTCCCGGCCTCGACCGGCGCCATCAGCGGCCCCTCGTAGATCATGCGTGCCGTCACCCGGTTCGTGTCGCCCTTGGGGGCGAGAAAAGCCACCGCCCGGTCGGCGGCGAGGCCGACGCTGCCGGAGGCGCCGCCGAAGACGCTGGCCTCGGCGATCGTCTCGCCGGCGGCGAACAGCTGGCGCGACTGGAAGGCGTCGTAACCCCAGTCGATCAGCTTGCGGGAATCGTCGATGCGCGTGCGGTCGTTCTCGGCGCCGCCGAGCACGAGCAGGAGGCGCCGCCCATCCCGCACCACCGACGCGACGACGCCGAATCCGGAATCCTCGGTGCCTCCCGCCCCCATGCCGTCAACGCCGGCGACGGCGCCGAACAGCGGGTTGCGATTGAGCTGCCGGACGCGGTTCCAGGTGAACTCCGGCTGTGCGTAGAGCGGCATGAATTCGGGGAAGCGGGTCCGCAGATGCCGGGCGAGCGTCGCGAGGTCCCGCGCCGTCACGTATTGCGGGTCCGGCGTCGGCAAGCCGGTGGCGCTACGGAACAGCGAGCCGGTCATGCCGATCGCCTTGGCGCGCTCGTTCATCTTCTCCACGAAGGCCGCCTCGCTGCCGGCGATGCCCTCTGCAAGGATGAGCGCCGCATCGTTGGCGAGCTGCACGATGAGGCCCTGCAGGAGATCGGAGACGGACACCTTCGAACCGAGGGCGGCGAACATGGTCGCGGTGCGCGAGGGCGCGCCGCCGCGCCGCCAGGCGTCCTCGCTCACCGTGAACTCGGTTTCGGGCGCCAGCCGACCGGCGCGAATCTCCTCGAAGACGACGAGCGCTGTCATTAGCTTGGTGAGGCTCGCCGGGGTGAAGGTGCTTTCCGGATCCTTCGCGTAGAGGACCGCGTCGGCGTCGATGTCGATGAGGACGACATGCTCGGCGCCGGCAAAATTGTCCGGACCGGCCGCACGGGCCGGGCCGACGAAGAGCAGCGCGGCGAGCAGCATGCACCCGGATGCAATGTGCAGCGCTGACGTCCTCAGCATGCGAGTCCCGCTACGATCGGCATCACCGGCCGAGAGATATCGAGCGGCGCCGGCCTCCGCAATCGCGGTGTCGCCGCGGCGCGGCGCGCCGCGCCCCCCCCGGGGAGAAGGCCGCCGTCATTGCGAGGAGCGAAGCGACGAAGCAATCCAGCTTTGCGGCGCCGGACGCGAAGCTGGATTGCTTCGCTGCGCTTGCAATGACGAAGCGAAGCGACAGCCCCGACGGTCAGAAAGCCCCTGCCCGCCTCAGTAGGCGGGCGTCAGCGCCAGCACGCCTTGCGGCGGATCGCGTCGCGCCGGCGCGAGCGGCATTGGGCTCGGCATGCCGCTCCAGGTCGCGGCTATCCGCTGCGCGGCGTTCGTCCGGGCCGGCGGCGGTGCGGCGATCGAGGCGGTCTGCTCCACCGGCAGCTGCTGGGCGGCGGACGCCTGCGGCGCGGGATAGCGGGCGGCGGGTGGCGCC
>JAEZCD010000142.1 GCA_023430145.1 Pseudomonadota bacterium | reverse complement strand
CCGCGGCCGCCTTGCGATAAGCGATTACTCGCGGTCGCTCACCCCGCCCGGACATACTCTCGACAGCGCCGAGGTCATCCGCCGGATGCGGGACGGACTTTGATCGTCATCGACGCGAATGTGGTCGTGAAGTGGTTCGTCGACGAAGCGGGAACCGCCGAGGCGCTATCCTATCTGGAAAGCGGACAGTCGCTGATCGCCCCTGCACACATCCTTGCCGAGGTGGGTGAGGCGCTCGTGCGCTACGTTCGGCATGGTGAGTTGCAGCGCGAGCAACTCGTGCTCGCTGCCGTCGCGCTTTCCGACGTGTTCCAGCTGATGCCTCTGAACGAACTATTCGAGATTGCGACCCGCATCGCCCTGGACGCTCAGATCAGCCACTACGACGCGCTCTACGTGGCGGCTGCCGAGCATTGTCGCGCGCCGCTGGTGACGGGCGACCGCGTTCTCCTGCGCAAGCTCGCCGGCACCGAATGGGCGGACCGCGTTCGCCCGCTCGTGCCGCTGAATTGACGCCATGACCCCCTCCGCCCAGGCGCTCGCCGCCATAGAGGTGCTGGCCGACATCGCGGACCGGAAGCGGCTGGCGGCCGAGGCGTTGCGCGACTGGGGGCTGTCGCACCGCTTCGCCGGCTCCGGCGACCGGGCGCGGATCGCGAGCCTCGTCTTCGACGCGCTGCGCCGGAGGGCATCGAGCGCCTTCCTGCTCGGCTCGGAGGAGCCGCGCGCGCTCGTGCTCGGCGCGCTGGTCCTCGTCCGCGGCGCCGATCCGGGTGCGCTCGCCATGGCCTTCGCCGGTGCCGCACACGCGCCGTCGCCGCTGACGCCGAGCGAGACCGCGGCGCTCGCCGATCCCTCGCTCGCCGACGCGCCGGCATGGGTGCGCGGCGACTATCCCGAATGGCTCGAGCCGCATTTCGAGCGCGCCTTCGGCGAGGAACGGGCCGAGGAGGGCGCCGCCCTCGCCACTCGGGCGCCGCTCGACCTGCGCGTCAACACGTTGAAGGCCTCGCGGGAAAAGGTGCTGGCGCAGCTCGCCGATCTCGCCGCCGAGCCGACGCCGCTGTCGCCCTGGGGCGTCCGCGTGCCGCTCGGCGCGGACGGGCGCGGCCCGCCCGTGCAGGCGATGCCGGCCTTCAAGCGCGGCGCCTTCGAGGTGCAGGACGAGGGCAGCCAGATCGCCGCCCTGCTCGCCATCGCCGCGCCCGGCGTGCAGGTCGTGGACCTCTGTGCCGGCGCCGGCGGCAAGACCTTGGCGCTCGCGGCGGCGATGGACAATCACGGCCAGATCTACGCCCACGACAGCGACGCACGTCGCCTCGCGCCGATCGTCGAGCGGCTGCAGCGGGCCGGGGCGCGCAACGTCCAGGTTCGCCCGCCGAAAGGGAGCCGCGACGTGCTCGCCGATCTCGCCGGCCGCGCCGATCTCGTGCTGGTCGATGCGCCCTGCACCGGCAGCGGCACCTGGCGTCGTGCGCCCGATTCGAAATGGCGGCTGCGCCCGAACGCTTTCGCCATGCGGCAGGGCGAGCAGGATGCGGCGCTCGATCGCGCCGCAGGGCTCGTCAAGCCGGGCGGACGGATCGCCTACGTGACCTGCTCGGTGCTTGCGGAGGAGAACGGCGACCGCGTCGCGGCATTCGTCGGCCGGCACCCCGATTTCGCGGCGGTGCCGCCGGCCGAGGTCGCTACCGCCGCCAACCTCGCCGCGCTCGCCCCCTATGCGACCGGCGACGAATTCGGCATCCAGATGACGCCGCGTCGGACGGGAACCGACGGCTTCTTCGTCTCGATGCTGCGGCGGAAGGGCTGAGCGGGCTCAGCGGACCGCGCGGGCGCCGAAGCGGGCGAAAGCCGCCGTCGATGGCCGGCCGGCCGAGACGAGCCTCTGCTGCGCGAGATCGAGCGCATCCGATGCCGAAGCCGCGGCGGCGGGCGCGATCGCCGGACCTGAGGCGGCGCATGGCCGCGGATTGCGCCAGCTCTCGGCCGGGCTCTCCCAGGCGCGAACCAGCCGGGTCTGGCGACCGGCGGCGGCGGCCGGGACGGGCAGCGACCAGAACGCGGCGAGCGGATCGGCTCCGGCTTCGGACAGCGGACGCGGCATGACGGCCTCCCTCGAACCGTCGCAACGGACCCCGAACGGGTCGAGAAATCGCGACAATTCGATGAAAACCTGCGGGAATTTCCGGGAGGTTAAGAAAAGCAGCCGGACTCTATTAGGGTTAATCTGCCGATATCGTCTCGCCCATGGCGGCTCGAGGCTCTGTCCCACCGGGCAAAAGGCTACGTCATTCACACATCTACCCGTTTCCCGGACAAGCTGCGCGCAGCGTAGGTCCGGGACGCAGCGACTAACGCGCGAAGCACAATATTGTGCTTCGCGAAGAGTCGCCCGCGCTGGGTCCCGGGTCTTCGCTCCGGCTGCGCCGTCGCTCGCCCGGGAAGCGGGGGAGATGTGTGGATGTCACAGACGGGTGGGCAGAGGGCCGGCTCGGCGGCCTCAGTCGGCGGCGATCGGCGCGGTGCTGTCGCTGGAGAAGGGGTCGAACTCGGGCGCGGCAGCGGGCGGCTCAGGGCTGCGCGTCGGCGGCAGGGGCTTCTTGGCAGCCGCCTCGGCCTTCGGCGGCGGCGCCTCCTTCGGCCGCGACATGGCCTCCGCCTTGGCCTCGTCGACGATGATGTCGCCCTTGCGCAGCGTGCGGTCGTCGACGCCCTGCAGCGCCTCGGCCCAGCTCATGCCCTCGGGCTTGCAGCTGCAGCCGGAGACGAACTCGGTCCGGTACTTGAACGCGTTCGGGATGGTCGCGTAATGCTCGCCGCTCGGGCTCACCGCCTGCTCGATGGCACCGCCGGGATTGGGATAGGCGAACAGGCGCGCCTCGGTGCCGGGGCAGGTGATCTTGCAGATCGCCTCGTCACGCGGAAAGGCGGACTGCACCGTCGAGTACGAGACCGGGAAGAAGAAGCCGTCGCAGGTGCGCACGCAGACGGTGCGCCAGGTCGAGGCGCGGGGCATGTCCTCGGGCGCGATGATCTGCGGCTGCACATAGGTCTGCTGCGAGGAGCCGCCGCCGAACAGCATGCCGAACAGGCCGCCTTCGCGGCGCTGCTGCTGCGGCGCCGCCTGCAGCGCCGCGTTGCGGTATTGCGGCCCGCAATTGTTCTGCGCCAGCGCCGTGATCAGCTGCCGGCGCTGCATGTCGAGCTCGCCGCCGCCCTGGGCGCGCATGGCCTGCGAGGTGAGCCGGTCGAGATTGGTCCGCATGGCGTTGAGGCGCGCATTCACCTCGTTGCACTGCGGCGGCGGCGTCGGCCCGAACAGGAACAGGCGCCGCTCGCAGCCGAGGCTGCGCGCATAGGCGGTCGTCCGGTCGAGCTCGCTGCGCTGCTTGGCGACGGCGTCGCGCAGCCGCTG
>JAEZCD010000050.1 GCA_023430145.1 Pseudomonadota bacterium | reverse complement strand
CTTCTGGTGGCGCGACGACGATGCGGTCGAGGCGACGCCGCAGCTCGACCGGCTGCTCGGGCTCGCGGCCTCGCACGCCGTCCCGCTCGGCCTCGCGGTCATTCCCGAGCGCGCGACGGCCGGCCTTGCCGCGCGGGTCGCGGCCGCCCCCGCGGTTTCCGTCCTGCAACACGGCTGGAGCCACCGCTCGCACAGCCCGGTGACGAAGAAGAAGGCCGAGCTCGGCGACGATCGGCCGATCGAGACGGTTCTCGCCGAGCTCGCGGCCGGGCGCGCGATCCTGCACGAGCTCTTCGGCGGCCGGTTCCTGCCGGTCCTCGTGCCGCCCTGGAACCGCATCGGCGCGATGGTCCGCGCCCGCCGCGGCGAGGCGGGCCTGCCGGTCCTGTCGGTCTTCGGTCCGCGACGGGCCGAGCCGCACGTCGTCAACACGCATGTCGACATGATCGACTGGAGCGTGCGGGCGACCCAGTCGCGGGCCGCCGTCTTCGGCCTGCTGCATCGCCTGTTCGAGCAGTGTCTCCTCGGCCATGAGGAGCCGATCGGGCTTCTCACCCACCATCTCATCCACGACGAGGCGGCCTGGAGGCTGATCGACGAGGTCCTTCTGCTGCTCGCCGGCCATCCTGCCGTCGAGTGGCCGCAGGTGCCGCGGGTGTTCGCGGCCAGCGCGGCGCGCCCGTGAAGCGCCCGGGCGACCGCGCCCGGGACGCACGGCACCGGCTCTCAGACGGACGCGCCACCCGACGGCCGCACCAGCACGCGCGAGCCGACCGGGACGCGGGCATGCAGGTCGATGACGTCGACGTTGAGGAGCCGCACGCAGCCCGACGACACCGACCGCCCGATCGACCATGGCTCGGCAGTGCCGTGGATGCGGTAGAGCGTGTCGACGGGTCCTTCGTAGAGGTAGAGCGCCCGGGCGCCGAGGGGATTCTGCGGCCCCCCGGGCATGCCGCGCGCCCATTGCTCGAGCTGCGGCTCGCGGGCGATCATCTCGCGCGGCGGCGTCCAGGTCGGCCAGGTCGCCTTGCGCGCGACGGTCGCGCGGCCCTTCCATTCGAAGCCTTCGCGGCCGACGCCGACCCCGTAGCGCATCGCCTGGCCGCCCTCGAGCACCAGCCAGAGGAACTTCGCGTCGGGGTCGACGACGATCGTCCCGGCCGGCTCGCCGGTCGGGTCCGGCACCACCTGGCGCCAGTAGCGGCGGTCGATCTTCGACAGGTCGACGGGCGTGATGGGATAGGGCTCGGGCGTATCGGCGACCAGCATGTTGGGCGGTGCCGCGGCAGCCGTTTCGGGCGCCGGATTGCGGGCCGTGCAGGCCGCGAGCGACCACGCACCGAGCGTGGCGGTGAAAATGCGTCGATTGAGCACGTGAGTTCTCCACTCAGCGAAAACGGCGGCCCGTCTCGGGCGGGCATCGATGGACCGGATCGTCAGGCGGAGAGGCGTGGAGGGCGGAGCGGCGTCGGCACCGAGCGGCCGGAGGGCAGCGGTTCGATACGCGGCGGGTGAGCCGTCGTGCCGACCGTCGTCGGAAGCGCGGCGGCGGGTTGGGCGGGCAGGTAGTAGGGGCAGGCGAGGACCCCGGCGCCGAGCCGGCAGACATTGGTCGGCCCCGCGCCGCGATGCGCGGCCGCGCCGGCCGCCGCCAGCTCGCTGCCCGACGCCGGCGGCACGAACGCCTTCGCCGCCCGCGCCGCGGGAACCACGAGGGTCACCGCGAGGTGGGCGAGAACGAGGAGGACGACGATGCCGATGCGGCGCATCCGGGCATCTGCACCGCACCCCGGGCCCGTCGCAACCTCGGCCGTGGTCACACGCCCGTGAGAACGTGAGCCCCTCCGCGGCTGTGGCCGAACTGCGACAGTTTCGCCACACGCGGGGGCTTGCGAATGATTTAGAGACTGCTAAATCAGCATCGTCTAAATTAGGTGAACGCAAATGCCGACCACCGATCTCGTTCGCTTCGAGCAGCAGGCCGCCGAGGTGGCGGGCATCCTGCGGGCGCTCGCCAACGAGCGCCGGCTGATGATCCTCTGCCGGCTGGTCGAGCTCGGCGAGGCCAATGTCGGGACGCTCGCCGATGCCGTCGGCCTGTCGCGCTCCGCCCTGTCGCAGCATCTCGCGAAGATGTGGGAGGAGGGCATCGTCGCCTTCCGGCGCGAGAGCCAGACGGTCTGGTACCGGATCGCCGATCCGCGCATCGAGCAGCTATTCGCCACCCTCCACCATCTGTTCTGTCGCGAGGGCGAAACGGGGCTGCGCGACTGATCCCGTCGGCCCGCCGAGAGAGAGAGCATGGAAAACTTCACCCCCCTGTCCGCCCTCGTCGGCGGCGCCATGATCGGCGCCGCGGCGGCGATGCTGCTCGTGCTGGACGGGCGGATCGCCGGCATCAGCGGCATCGTCGGCGGGCTGATGCGCCCCGTGCGCGGCGAGATCGTCTGGCGCCTCGCCTTCATCGCCGGACTGGTGCTGGCGCCGCTCGCCTGGGCGGCGGTTGGCGGCGGGCTGCCGGCGATCGTCATCGGCGCTCCGGCCTGGCTCGTGATCGTCGCCGGCTTCCTCGTCGGCTTCGGCAGCCGCCTCGGCTCCGGCTGCACGAGCGGACACGGGGTCTGCGGCATCGGCCGCGCCTCGCCGCGCTCGTTGGTCGCCACGGCCGTGTTCATGGCGACCGCCATCGCCACCGTTTTCGTCACCCGTCACCTGCTGGGGCTCTGATATCATGGCCTTCGTCGCCGCCGCTTTCGCCAGCGGCCTCGTGTTCGGGCTCGGCCTGATCGTCTCGCAGATGGTCGATCCGCAGAAAGTGCGCGCCTTCCTCGACGTGTTCGGAAACTGGGATCCGAGCCTCGCCTTCGTCATGGCGGGCGCGATCGCCGTCTCGGGTCTCGGCTGGGTCCTCGCCCGGCGCCGTGGCACGCCGGTGCTCGTGCCGCGGCTCGAGATTCCGAGCCGACGCGACATCGACGCTCCCCTGCTCGCCGGCGCGGCGATCTTCGGCGTCGGCTGGGGAATTGTCGGCTTCTGCCCAGGGCCGGCTTTGACGGCGCTCGCCTTCGGCCCGATCGAGGTCCTCCTCTTCGTCGCCGCGATGCTGGCCGGGATGGCGCTGTTCCAGCTCCTGCCGGACCGCGGCCCGCGAGCTGCCGCCCACCCCGTCCGGCAGCCGGTGACCGAGGATGCCTGATCCCCTCACCGGCACGCTGGCGACCGGCTCGGGAGGCCTCGTCGGCCTCGTGCTCGGCATGGTCGGCGGCGGCGGCTCGATTCTGGCCGTGCCGCTGCTCGTCTACGTGGTCGGCGTCGCCTCGCCGCACGTGGCGATCGGTACCAGCGCCGTCGCGGTGTCGGCGGGCGCGCTCGGCAACCTGTTCGCCCATTCCCGCCTCGGCAACGTGAAGTGGCCGTGCGCGACCGTGTTCGGCGCCACAGGCGTCCTCGGCGCCTTCGCCGGGGCTGCGGTCGCCAAGGCGATCGGCGGCGAGCAACTGCTCGCTCTGTTCGGCGCCCTGATGATCGTGGTCGGCATCGTCATGCTGCTGCGACGGGGCGCCGGCGGCGATCCGGAGGTGCGGCTAACGGGGCAGACGGCGGCCAAAATGCTTCCGCCGCTGCTCGGCATCGGCTTCTCGGTCGGCCTGTTCTCCGGCTTCTTCGGTATCGGCGGCGGCTTCCTGATCGTCCCCGGCCTGATGCTCGCCACCGGCATGCCGCTCCGCTTCGCCATCGGTACCTCGCTCGTCGCGGTCGCCGCCTTCGGCGCCCCGCCGGCCGCCAGCTACGCGCTCAGTGGCCTCGTCGACTGGCCGCTCGCCGGCCTCTTCGTGCTCGGCAGCCTCGCCGGCGGCCTTGTCGGCACGCGGCTCGGGCGGGCCCTCGCCGACCGGCGGCAGGCGCTCGGCACCGTCTTCGCCGGCCTCGTCATCGCCGTCGGTCTTTACGTGGTCGCCCGTGGCATTCTCGCGCTCGTCGCCCACACCTGACGCTCACGGAGTCGGACCCATGACCTCCAATCGGGAACTGCCGCGCGGCCGGCCGGTCGTGAAGGGTTTCTTCGAGCCGCGCACCTTCAGCATCCAATACGTCGTCAGCGACCCGGCGACGAAGCGGGCGGCGATCATCGACCCGGTGCTCGACTTCGACCCGAAATCGGGGGCGACGGCGACGCATTCGGCCGACGAGCTGCTCGCCTATGTCGCCGCCGAGGGGCTGACGCTCGAATGGATCCTCGACACCCATCCGCATGCCGACCATTTTTCCGCCGCCGGCTACCTGAAGGACCGGACCGGCGCCCCGACGGCGATCGGCGAGAAGGTGGTGCTCGTCCAGGAGCTGTGGAAAGGCCTCTACAACCTACCGAAGGATTTTCCGACCGACGGCTCGCAGTGGGACCGGCTGTTCGCCGACGGCGAGCGCTTCACCATCGGCGAGCTCGAGGTCGAGGTGATGTTCACGCCCGGCCACACGCTGGCCTCGATCGGCTATCTCGTCGGCGACGCCGCCTTCGTGCACGACACGATCTTCATGCCGGACGGCGGCACGGCGCGGGCGGATTTTCCGGGCGGCTCGGCGACGGCGCTGTGGAACAGCATCCAGCGCTTCCTCGCGCTGCCGGACGAGACGCGCCTGTTCACCGGCCACGACTACATGCCGGGCGGCCGCGAGCCGCGCTGGGAAAGCACGGTCGGCATCGAGAAGGCCGAGAACATCCATCTGCGGAAGGCGAGAACCGAAGCCGAGTTCGTGGCCCTGCGCGAGAAGCGCGACCGCGAGCTGGCGATGCCGAAGCTCATCCTCTATGCGCTGCAGGTGAATATCCGGGGCGGGCGGCTGCCGGCGCCGGAGGACAACGGCCGGCGCTATCTGAAGATCCCCGTCGATGCGCTGCCGGGCGCCGCTTGGGACGATTGACGGATGCTGCGGTTGCCCGAATTGTAGGCAACGGCCGGAAGATCACCGGATTGCGAGAACGACCCGGAGCGGGTGTCATCCCGCTTTCACGAAGAGCCGCGATAGCGTGGCCACGATTTTCGGAGGGAGCTTTCGATGAACCGGATCAGCCACTGGATGCGTTGGGCGGGTGCCCTCGGCCTCGCCGCCGCGCTCGCCACGCCCGCCGCGGCCCTCGACGCCCGCTTCAAGGACGCCGACGGCGACATGGTCGCCGACGCCCCGACCGACGCCTCGCAGCTGGTCGACCCGCCGACGCTGATCTTCGCCTACACGCCGGTCGAGGATCCCGCCGTCTACGCGAAAGTGTGGGACGGCTTCCTGCAGCACATGGAGAAGGTGACCGGCAAGAAGGTGCAATTCTTCCCGGTGCAGAGCAACGCTGCGCAGATCGAGGCGATGCGCGCGGGCCGCCTGCACGTCGCCGGCTTCAACACCGGCTCGAACCCGATCGCGGTCGCCTGTGCCGGCTTCGTCCCCTTCGCGATGATGGCCGCCAAGAAGGACGACGCCTTCGGCTACGAGATGGAGATCATCACCTATCCGGGCTCCGGGATCGAGAAGGTCGAGGACGTGAAGGGCAAGAAGATGGCCTTCACGTCGGAAACCTCCAATTCGGGCTTCAAGGCGCCGTCGGCGCTGCTGCGCGACCAGTTCAAGCTCGAGGCCGGCAAGGACTACGAGGCGGCGTTCTCGGGCAAACACGACAACTCGATCATCGGCGTCGCCAACAAGGACTATCCGGCGGCGGCGATCGCCAACTCGGTCAAGGCGCGCATGCTCGCCCGCGGCGTGGTGAAGCCGGAGCAGCTGAAGGTCATCTACAAGTCGCAGACCTTCCCGACCACCGGCTACGGCTATGTCTACAACCTGAAGCCGGAGCTGGCCGCCAAGATCAAGGAAGCCTTCTTCACCTACGACTGGACGGGCACCGAGCTCCTGAAGGAGTTCGAGAAGTCCGAGCCGCCGCAGGAGAAGTTCATCCCGATCACCTTCAAGAACCACTGGGAAGTGGTGCGGGCGATCGACAAGGCGCTGAACGTCTCTTACGCCTGCAAGTGACCGGACCGACCGGCTGAAGCGACGGCCGGCCGCGCTCCCCCGCGTCCGGCATTTCTCATTCGCGGGACCGGCATGCTCGTCATCGAGAACCTGACCAAGCGCTACGCGACCGGCGACCTCGCGATCGACGATGTGAGCCTCGCGGTCCCGGCCGGGCAGGTATTGGGACTGATCGGTCCCTCGGGCGCCGGCAAGTCGACCCTGATCCGCTGCGTCAACCGCCTCGTCGAGCCGAGCGCGGGGACCATCCGGCTCGGCGATCTCGATATCGGCCGCCTGTCGCGCGGCGCGCTCGGCCGGGCGCGGCGGCGGATCGGCATGATCTTCCAGGAATACGCCCTGGTCGACCGGCTGACGGTGATGGAGAACGTGCTGTCGGGCCGGCTCGGCTATGTCGGCTTCTGGCGCTCCTTCTTCCGCCGCTTCCCGCAGGCCGACATCGACCGCGCCTTCGCCGTGCTCGACCGTGTCGGCCTCACCGAGCACATCGACAAGCGCGCCGATGCGCTGTCGGGCGGCCAGCGGCAGCGCGTCGGCATCGCTCGGGCGCTGGTGCAGGAGCCGGAGCTGCTGCTCGTCGACGAGCCGACCGCGAGCCTCGACCCGAAGACCTCGCGGCAGATCATGCGGCTGATCGTCGAGATCTGCGCCGAGCGGCGCCTCGCGGCGATCGTCAACATTCATGACGTCGCGCTGGCGCAGATGTTCGTCCAGCGCATCGTCGGCCTGCGCAAGGGCAAGATCGTCTTCGACGGCCCGCCGGACGGCCTGACGCCCGCCGTCCTCACCGAGATCTACGGCGCCGAGGACTGGGGGGCGACGATCCGCAAGACGGCGGACGACGACGAGGACGAGCCGGCCTTCCGGCCCGATCGCGCGGTCGCCTGATGGCTGCCGCCGCGCGGCGCTGGACGCCGCCGCCGCTGATCGCGAGTCCTTGGCTGCGCGATGCCGTTTACGGCGGCGGCGCCCTCTATCTCGTCGTCGCCTTCGGCACCGTCGACGTCAACTGGACGCGCGTCGCGGAGGGCGTCGTCCGCGCCGGGCGGCTGTTCGCCGGCTTCCTCGCGCCCGACTTCACCTCGCGCTGGGGCGACATCCAGCTCGGGCTGATCGAGAGCCTCTCCATGACGGTGACCTCGACCATCGTCGGCGTCGTGATCTCGATCCCGTTCGGCATCGGCGCCGCGCGCAACATCGCTTCGCTGCCGGTCTACGCCTTCTGCCGCGGCTTCATCGCCGTCGCGCGGAGCCTGCAGGAGATCCTGATCGCCATCTTCTTCGTCGTGCTGTTCGGCTTCGGCCCCTTCGCGGGCTTTCTCACCCTCAGCTTCGCCACCATCGGCTTCCTCGCCAAGCTGCTCGCCGAGGACATCGAGGACATCGATCCGGCGCCGCTCGAGGCGATCCGCGCGACCGGCGCCGGCTGGTGGCAGGTGCTCGCCTATGCCGTGCTGCCGCAGGTGGCGCCGCGACTCGTCGGCCTGTCGATGTACCGGGCCGACATCAATTTCCGCGAATCCGCGGTGGTCGGCATCGTCGGCGCCGGCGGCATCGGCGCGACGCTCAACACCGCCATGGACCGTTACGAGTTCGACAGCGCGGCCGCCATCCTGCTCGTCATCATCGGCATCGTGCTCGCCTGCGAGTACGCGTCCGGCTTCGTCCGCGCCAAGGTGCAGTGATGCCGGTCTCGGTCGCCGCGGATGGGACGAAACTCTGGCGGCGGCGCACGACGCGCGCGGACTGGCTGCATTTCGCCGGCTGGCTCGGCCTCGTGATGCTGTTCGTCTTCACTTGGCGGGTGATGACCGAGACGACCATCTGGGCTTTCGTCGCCGACGCGCCGCGGCAGGCCGCCGACATCGGCTCGCGCATGCTGCCGCCCCGCTGGTCCTACATCGACGCGCTCTGGAAGCCGCTCTGGGACACGATCAACATGGCGACGCTCGGCACCCTGCTGGCGATCGTCATGGCGGTGCCGATCGCCTTCCTCGCCGCGCGCAACACGACACCGAGCATCGCCTTCGTGCGGCCGATCGCGCTGCTCCTCATCGTCGCCTCGCGCTCGATCAACGCCATCATCTGGGCGCTGGTGCTCGTCACCGTCCTCGGCCCGGGCGTGCTCGCCGGCATCCTCGCCATCGCCTTCCGCTCGATCGGCTTCATCGCCAAGCTGCTCTACGAGGCGATCGAGGAGATCAGCACCGAGCCGGTGGAGGCGATCCGCGCCACCGGTGCGAGCCCGCCGCAGGTGCTAGCCTGGGGAATCTGGCCGCAGATCACGCCGGCCTTCGCGGGCATCTCGGTCTTCCGCTGGGACATCAACATCCGCGAGGCGACCGTGCTCGGCCTCGTCGGCGCGGGCGGCATCGGGGTCAATCTCGAAAGCTCGATGAACACGCTCGCCTGGCCGCAGGTGACGCTGATTCTCATCGTCATCCTCGCCACCGTCGTCCTCA
The DNA here is from genome assembly GCA_023430145.1 of Pseudomonadota bacterium. GTDB lineage: Bacteria > Pseudomonadota > Alphaproteobacteria > Rhizobiales > Methylopilaceae > JAEZCD01. The sequence continues at coordinate 8,926 of JAEZCD010000050.1, read as the reverse complement.
GCGAGGCGGTCTCGGCGCGCATCCGGCACGCGATCATCTGAAGCCGCCAAGGGCCGGGCCCGCACGGTCCAGCTTGCCATGCGGCAATCTGCATTCATAATACCAGCAATTCGCGCGGCCCCTTACGAGGAGACCGGGCGGGCGAACAAGCCGGTCGAGCGGCACACCAAGGGAGGATTGCGCGTGAAGCATCTGAGGACGCTGTTGGTCGCCGCCGTCGGTGCGCTCGTCGCCACCGCGGCCAGCGCCCAGACCGAGATCAAGCTCGGCCACGTCGGCGAGCCGGGCTCGCTGTTCGACCAGACCGCCCAGGAATTCGCCAAGCGCGCCAACGCCAAGCTCGGCGACAAGGCGAAAGTGGTGGTGTTCGGCTCGAGCCAGCTCGGCGGCGACGGCGAGCTGCTGAAGAAGCTCAAGCTCGGCACCGTCGATCTCGCTCTGCCGTCGACGGTGATGACGACCGTGGCGCCGGAGTTCGGCGTCTTCGAGATGCCCTATCTCGTCAACGACCGGGAGCACGCGGCGAAGATCCGCGAGGAGGTGATCAAGCCGACGCTGGTGCCGATCGCCAAGAAGCAGGGCTACGACATCATCGCCGTCTGGGAGAACGGCATCCGGCACATCACCAACAACAAGAAGCCGATCGTCAAGCCGGAGGATCTGCAGGGCATCAAGCTGCGCGTGCCGCAGGGCGTCTGGCGGGTGAAGATGTTCCAGGCCTACGGCGCCTCGCCGAGCCCGATGGCGCTGTCGGAGGTGTTCGTGGCGCTGCAGACCGGCGTCATGGACGGGCAGGAGAATCCGCTCGCCCAGATCTATCCCTCGCGCTTCCAGGAAGTGCAGAAGTTCATGTCGATGACCGGCCACGTCTACACGCCGGCCTACCTCACCGCCGGCCGTAGCTGGGACCGCTTGCCCGAGGATGTCCGCAAGGCGCTGGTGGAGACGGCGGTCGAGATGGAGCCCGTGGCGCTGCAGATCGCCGAAAAGCTCGACAACGAGCTGCTCGACAAGATCAAGGCCGCCGGCGTGCAGGTCAACGAGGCCGACAAGGCGGCGTTCGTCGCGGCGAGCAAGCCGATCTACGAGCAGTTCGCGAAAGAGGTCCCCGGCGGCCAGCAGCTGATCGACCGCTCGCTGGCGCTCGGCAAGACCGGCTCGTGATCTGAAATCGCAGAGGCCGTGAGCCGGGCGGAAAGTCCGCGCACGGCCTTCTTCGTGTCGGCGCGGTCGCATCGGAGAGCCGCCGGAATGCAGACGGTTCGTGTCTGGTACGACCGCTTCCTAGAGGCGATCGCAGCCGCCCTGATGGCCGGCCTGTCGATCATCCTCGTGATGGGCTTCGTCTACCGGTTCCTCGGCATCTCGCTCGTCTGGTACGACGAGATCGCCTCGATCGGCCTCGCCTGGCTCACCTATTACGGCAGCGCGCTGGCGGCGCTGCGCGGTGCGCACATCGGCTTTCCGGGCATCGTCAACGCGCTCCCGCCCGGGCTCAGGCTCGCCACGGCGCTTCTCGCCGAGGCGATCGTCATCGGCTTCTTCGCCCTCCTCGCCTTCTACGGCTGGGAGGTGGTGGACATTCTCCAGGGCAGCACGCTGGTCTCGCTGCCCGGCGTCTCGCAGCAGCTGACGCAGTCGGTCATTCCGATCGCCTCGGTGCTGTTCATCGTCTCGGAGCTCCTGCGACTGCCGGAGGTGATCGCCGCCGCGCGCGGGCGCGGGTTCGAGGACCACGAGCTGAAGGAAGCGCTCGAGGGCATCGACGCCACCGAGCTCGACACGGGACGGGCGAAATGAGCGGCATCCTCGGCTACATGCTCGTCGGCCTGTTCGCGATGGTGCTGATCAACGTGCCGATCGCGGTGGCGCTCGCCGTCGTCGCGGTCGCGGCGATCTGGATCGTGCAGGGCAGCGGCATGCTGCCGAACGTCGCCCTCGTGATGTACGACGGCGCCACGAGCTTTCCGCTGCTCGCCATCCCGCTGTTCATCTTCGCCGGCGGGATCATGAACTCCTCGTCGATCTCGCGCCGGCTCGTGGCCCTCGCCTCGGCGCTGCTCGGCTTCATCCGCGGCGGCCTCGCCATGGTGACGGTCGGCGCGTCGATGTTCTTCGCCGAGATCTCGGGCTCCGCGGTCGCCGGCGTCGCCGCCCTCGGCACCATGCTGATCCCGGCCATGAAGAGCCGCGGCTACTCCAAGGAGTTCGCCGCCGCGGTCTCCTCCTCCTCGGCGAGCCTGGCGATCATCCTGCCGCCGTCGATCCCGATGATTCTTTACGCCGTGATGGCGCAGGTGTCGGTGGTGAAGATGTTCATCTCCGGCCTGCTGCCGGGGCTGCTCGGCGGCTTCGGCCTCGCGCTGGCGAGCTATTTCTACGCGCTCAAGAACAAGTTCCCGGTCGAGCAGCGCTTCAGCCTCTCCCGGCTCGGCACTGCCTTCCGCGAGGCGCTGTGGGCGCTGATGCTGCCGGTGATCATTCTCGGCGGCATTTTTGGCGGCTTCGTCACCGCCACCGAGGGCGCCGCCGTCGCGGTCGTGGCGGCGCTCTTCATCTCCATGGTGATCTATCGCGAGCTGAGCCTGCGCGAGCTCTACAAGGCGCTCGTCGACGCGGCGCTGCAGACCGCCGTCGTCATGCTGCTCGTCGCCGCCTCGGCGCTGATCGGCGTCTTCCTCACCGAGGCGCAGGTGCCGCAGGCGCTCGCCGCCTCGATCCTCGACATCACCCGCAACCCCTATCTCGTGCTGCTGCTGCTGAACGTCTTCTTCCTCGTGCTCGGCATGTTCCTGCACTCGGCGGCGGCGATCATCCTCACCGTGCCGATCGTGCTGCCGCTGATCCAGCAGGTCGGCATCGACCCGGTGCATTTCGGCCTCGTCCTGACGCTGAATCTGGCCATCGGCCAGCAGACGCCGCCCGTCGCCTCGGTGCTGATCGCCGCCTGCGCGATCGCAAAATCCGACATCTGGGAGACCACGAAGGCCAATCTCGGCTACATCCTCGTGCTGCTCGTCGTCTTGATGATCTGCACCTATGTGCCGTGGCTGGCGCTGGCGCCGACGCGCTGGTTCTACGGCGACGGCTGACCGGCGAGGAACAGCATGACGGAAGCGACGATGGTCGACGGGGCACCCGCGGCGCGAAAACTGCCGCTCGAGGGGCTGCGCGTGCTCGACGTCAGCCAGGTCATGGCCGGGCCGGTCTGCACCATGCTGCTCGGCGATCTCGGCGCCGACGTGATCAAGATCGAGCCGCCCGGCACCGGCGACCAGACCCGCGGCTCGATGGGATTCAAGATGAAGGGCCCCGACAGCATGGGGTTCCTCAACATGAACCGCAACAAGCGCAGCGTCGCCCTGAACCTCAAGAGCCCGGCCGGCCGCGCCGCCTTCTACAAGCTCGTCGAGACCGCCGACATCCTGGTCGAGAATTATCGGCCCGGTGTCGTGAAGAAGCTCGGCATCGACTATCCGACGCTGCGCGAGAAGAACCCGCGGCTGATCTATGCCAGCATCTCCGGCTTCGGCCAGACCGGGCCCTGGGCCGACCGGCCCGGTTTCGACCTCATGGCGCAGGCGATGAGCGGCATCATGAGCGTCACCGGCCATCCCGGCATGCCGCCCGTGAAGGCCGGCGTGCCGGTCGCCGACATCGGCTGCGCGCTGTTCGCCACCTACGCCATCCTCGCCGCCGTCATCGGCCGCGGCGCTTCGGGCGAGGGCCAGCACATCGACGCCTCGCTGTTCGAGGCGGCGCTCGCCTTCTCGATCTGGGACACGTCCGAGTACTGGGGCACCGGCAAGGTGCCGGGGCCGGTCGGCACCTCCAACAAGATGAGCGCCCCCTACCAGGCGGTGCGCTCCAAGGACGGCTGGTTCGTCGTCGGCGCCAACAACCAAAAGCTCTGGCGCCTGCTCTGCGACACGCTCGGCCGCCCCGAGCTTTTCGACGATCCGCGCTTCGCCACCAACCCGCAGCGGCTGGCGAACCGCGAGGAGCTGATCGCCGAGCTGGAAAAGACCTTCGTCACCCGCACCTCGGAGGAGTGGGTCGACACCCTCCTCGCCGCCGGCATCCCGGCCGGCCGCATGGGGACCTATCCGGACGCCTTCGACAGCCCGCACGGAAAGCATCGGCAGATGCGGATCGAGATCGAGCACCCGATCGAGGGCACGGTGCCGAACATCGGCTTCCCCGTGAAACTGAGCGGCACGCCGCAGCGCGTTCGCCACCATCCGCCGCTGCTCGGCGAGCACACTGACGAAGTGCTGCGCGAGGCCGGCGTAGATGCCGCAGCGCTGGACGAGATGCGCGCCGCCGGAGCCTTCGAGGCGTGAGCGACGAGGGCCGCACGCATCTGACGGTGAACGGCGCCGTGGCGCAGATCACCTTCGACCGGCCGTCCGCGCGCAACGCCATGACCTGGCGCATGTACGAGGAGCTGGCGGAGGCGTGCCAAAAGATCGCCGGCGATCCGGCGCTGCGGGTGGTCGTGCTGCGCGGCGCCGGCGGAAAAGCCTTCGTCGCCGGCACAGACATCCAGCAATTCCTCGACTTCTCCTCGGGCGAGGACGGCATCGCCTACGAGGCGCGCATCGAGACCTATGTCGCCGCGCTCGAGAAGCTGCCGCTGCCGACGGTGGCGGTGGTGGAAGGCTGGGCCGTCGGCGGCGGCTTCCTGATCGCCAACGCCTGCGACGTGCGCCTCGCGACCCTCGGTGCGCGCTTCGGCGTGCCGATCGCCTCCACGCTCGGCAACTGCCTGTCGGCCGCCAATCTGCGCCGGCTCGCCGCGACGCTCGGCGAGGCCTGGGTGAAGCGCATGCTGTTGCTCGCCGAGATGCCGACCGCCGAGGAGCTGGCCCCCACGGGCTACGTCGCCGCCGTCGTCCCCCCGGAAGCGATGGAGGAACGTCTCGAGGCGATGTGCCAAAAGCTCACCGGCCACGCGCCGCTGACCATGCGCGCGGCGAAGGAGGGGTTGCGGCGTCTCGCGACCGATCCGGTGGCGGGCGACGACGATCTCGTGCGCATGTGCTACGGCAGCGCCGATTTCCGCGCGGGCGTCGCGGCGTTCCTCGCCAAGCGCCCCGCCGGCTGGCGCGGCGAATAAGGGGCTCGGCCCGGACCGACATGGACATCGAGGTCGCCGTCATCGGCGGCGGCGCGGCGGGTATCGCGGCCGCCCGCCGGCTGCATTCCGCCGGCGTGAACTGCCTCCTCGTGGAGGCCCGCCCGCGGCTCGGCGGCCGCGCCTGGACGATCCCGGGGCCGGGCGGCGCCGCGCTCGATCTCGGCTGCGAGTGGCTGCATTCGGGCGACGAAAATCCCTGGACGGAGATCGCGGAAGGCGCGGGCCACAGCGTCGATCACAGCATCGCGCCCTGGGTCCGCCGCTCCGTTGGGCCGAACTTTCCGCTCGCCGAGCAGGCCGATTTTCAGCGCGCGCGGAACGCCTATTACGAGCGCCTGGAGGTGCTCGCTCGGCGCCCCGTCGACGCGCCGGCATCGGACGCGCTCGAGCCGGGCAACCGCTGGAACCCGATGATGATCGCCATCGGCACCTATATCAGCGGCGCCGAGCTTTCGCGGGTGTCCGCGCAGGATCTGGAGGCCTATGCCGACACCGGCGTCAACTGGCGCATCCCGGCCGGCTACGGCACGGTGATCGCCGGCCATGGCGCCGGGCTGCCGGTCGCGCTCGACTGCCCGGTGACGCGGATCGAGCATGGCGGGAGGGGAGTTCTCCTCGACACGCCGCGTGGAAAACTCCGCGCCGAGCAGGCGATCGTCACCGTCCCGAGCGACCTCATCGCGGAACGGGCGATCACCTTCTCGCCGGCGCTGCCCGAGAAACAGGAGGCCGCCGCCGGCCTGCCGCTCGGCCTCGCCGACAAGCTCTTTCTGTCGCTGGAGGATGCCGAGGAGTTCGAGCCGGACGGCCGCCTGTTCGGCCGCATCGACCGGGCGGCTACCGGGAATTATCATTTCCGGCCCTATGGCGCGCCGCTGATCGAAGCCTATTTCGCCGGGCCCTGCGCGGCCGAGCTGGAGAAGGGCGGCGAGGCCGCCTTCTTCGCCTTCGCGGCCGAAGAGCTGACGGGGGTCCTCGGCGCGGATTTCGCCAGGCGCATCAAGCCCATCGCCTCGCACGCCTGGCGCGCCGACCCCTTCGCTCGCGGCTCCTATTCCTATGCGCTGCCCGGCATGGCGCGATGCCGCGACATCCTCGCGGCGTCCGTGGCGGAAAAGCTGTTCTTCGCGGGAGAAGCCTGCTCGCGCGCGGACTATTCGACCGCGCACGGCGCCTACCGCACCGGCATCGCGGCGGCGGAGCAGGTGCTGGCGGCAAGGGGGTGAGGCGCAATCGCTGCAGGGCAGGGGAGCTCCTGCACCCCCAGTCATCGTCGCAAAATGCTTCTCCGCTCGTCATCCTCCACCAAGCATCTCCGCTCGTCATCCTCCGCGAAGGCGGAGGATCCAGTCTTCTGGGGAACCATCCTCATAAATTCGAGAAGTAAAAAGCTGGGTCCTCCGCCTTCGCGGAGGACGACGAGGGAATTACGCTGAGGACGACGAGAATGCGCTGGGAGCGACGGCGTGTACGGCCGCGCCCCTCAGGCGCCCGCGCAGCTGTAGTCGCTGTTCTTGGCCGCCGCCGCCCGGGTCAGGCCGCCCTTGATGGTCTTGCCGAGCACGATGCAGGTGCTGTAGCGGATCGTCTTCGAGCCCGGAAAGCCGACGATGTCCTGAAAGCTGTTCGGCGTGTCGTAGGATCGGGTCAGCGAGTCGCCGGCGCCGTAATAGGCCGCCGAGCCCCAGGCGATCTTCTTGCCGTCCGTCGGCTGGTTCACATCGTCATAGGGCAGGCTGTACTGCAGCGACTGGTAGGGCCACTCCCAGTCGCAGGGCAGCACCTGGCCGGCGAGGTCGCCGCAGGCATAGGCGGCCGAGGTCTTGCCGCGCGCGTCCGAATAGCCGTCGGCCGTGTCGCTCTTCTTGAAGGGCTTCGGCTCGTAGATGCCCATCTCGTAGGTGCCGGCGATCAGGGCGGTATAGCGCGAGCCCTTGTTCGGCTTGTTCCAGACGAAGCCGCTGGCGCGCGTCGGCGGCGAATCCGTGGTCTCGAAGTGGAAGCGGTCGCCCCACATGACCTTGCGGACGACCTTGTCGGCATTGTCGTCGAAGACGAGCACCCCATAGGGCGCGCGCAGATCGAAATTCACCCGGTCGGCCTGGCCGACGTCGGCCATGTCGACGCTCGTGTCGATGCGCGGAAAATCGGTCCCGGCCTCGAAGATCCAGACCATCGTGACGCGCAGCGTGTAGCGCTTCAGCTGCCCCTGGTCGACCGGCGTGTCGGAGACCTGCTGGCCATTGGCATTCCAGGCGATCGGCGCGATGGTTCCGTAGCGCGGATAGTCGAGCCGGAAGGTGTGCGTCGCGGAGCGGCTCTTCGGGCCGATCTTGCTTTTCCCTTTGACCGGGAACTTGTTGCCAAGCGGCGAATCGTCGGTCTTGAAGATCGTCTGCGCGATCGTCCCGTAGCGGCCGTCGGTAAAGTCGCGGTAGCGCTCGTGGCTGACGAAATAGCCGAAGCCGCCGTCGTTCCCCTTGCCGGCATCGGCGACAACGGTGCGCGTCTTGCCGCCCTCGCGCACCTCGTAGGTCATCTGCACGGCATAGCCGCCATGCCCCGGATTGCCGCCGCCCTCGCGCTTCAGCGACACGGTGCGTTTCAGGCCCTTGGAGTCCGGCCACGCATACTGGTCGACGAGGACGCCCTTCACCTTCGTCTGCCGGTGGACGACCTTGCCGGCGGCCTCCGCGGACGGGACGAGGAAAAGACTCGCGAGAAGGACGGCCGAAACCGTGTACGGGATGCTGGAGACGGCGCCGCCGAGCATGAATTCTCTCCGATGTCAGGCCCCGAAGCAAGTAGGCCCCGGGGATGCGGTGAGGTCAAGATTCCCAGGGCGTATCGACGCCTCTCGCGGTGTCTCCGCGGCTCGGCTATTGCATGTCGGCATCGCCACGCGAGACCTCCGATGCGCCTTCTCGTCGTCAACCCGAACACCACGGCCGCCGTCACGGCGGCCTGCGCCGAGGTCGCCCGATCGATCGCCGCGCCCGGCACCGAGATCGTTGCCCTGACGGGCGAGTTCGGTGCGCGAATCATCAGCTCGCGGGCCGAGAACGCCATCGCCCAGCATGCGCTGCTGACCCTGCTCGCCAGGAACGCCGCGGGCGCCGACGCCGTCCTGCTCGCCGTCTCCTACGACACCGGCCTTCTGGCCGCGCGCGAGCTGCTGAGCATTCCCGTCGTCGGCATGACCGAGGCCGGGATGATCGCGGCGCTGCTGCTCGGCGCGCGCTTCGGTGTCGTCACCTTCGGCACGCCGGACGTCTATCGCGAGCTGATCCGCGAGCGCGGCTTCGAAAGCCGCCTCGCCGGCCTCGTCTCGGTCGAGACGGCGGCGACCGACGCTTACGCCAGGCCGCAGGCGGTCGCCGAGCGGGTCGTCGCGGCGGCGAACAGGCTCGTGGACGAGGATCGCGCCGAAGCGGTCGTGCTGTGCGGGGCGGCGATGGCCGGCATGGCGGCGAAGCTCAAGGGCGACGTGCCGGTGCCGCTGGTCGACGGCATCGCCGCCGGCGTGCCGCTGTGCGAGATGCTCGTGCGACTCGGCACGCTGGCGCCGCGCCGCGGGAGCCTCGTCGCGCCGTCGGAACGCGAGACGGTCGGGCTCGACCCGGCGCTGGCCGCGCTGCTCGCGCGGCGGGCGTAGGCCGGAGCTCCCTCCCGCGTCATTCCGGGGCATCGAGCCCGGAGCCCATACTCCCGGTTCAACAGGGGACGTCCTTAGATCACCCTCGCCACCGGTGGCTATAGGTTCCGGCCGACAAGGCGAAGGAAGCC
>JAEZCD010000032.1 GCA_023430145.1 Pseudomonadota bacterium | reverse complement strand
CCGTCGGCAAGCTCAAGCGCTTCAAGCGCCTCGCGCTCCGCTGCGAGAAGACCAAGCGCAATTTCGGCTCCATCGTCGCTCTCGCCGCCGCCTTCATCTTGGTCAAATCCGTCCACACGGCCTAGGTGATTTGCCGACGTTGTCGACTTCAGGGAGCACGTCGCGCGCATCCGCAAGCTGCTCGATCGGCACATCTCGGCGATCGATGTCGTGCCGATCGTCGCTCCGGTGAACATCTTCGACGATGGGGCCTTCAGCAGGACGGTCGCCGAGGAGACAGGGAGCACGGCGTCCAAGGCGGACGCGATCGCCAGCGCTACCGCCCGGACGGTGACCGAGCGAATGGAAGAGGACCCGGTCTTCTACAAGCGCTTCTCGGACCTCGTCCGCGCGACGATCGAGGAGTTCCGGGCCGGACGCTTGTCGGAGAAGGGCTACCTCGAGAAGATCGTCGCGATCCGCAATCAGGTTGTGAGCCGCTCGGGGGTGGACGACGGCGTGCCCGAAGCGATGCGTGGCGACGAACTCGCGAGCGCCTTCTACCGCAACACGGAACCGATCCTGAAGGAAGTCGCCGACGGTGAGGCGGGCTCGATCGCCGAAGCGACGGCTTCGGCCTTCGCGATCATCGTCCGCCGCCATCGCAAGATCGGCTGGCAGACCGGCCCCGACGCGCAGAACGACATCCGCAACGCGATGGACGACTTCCTCTGCGACGAGATCAAGCGCAAGCACGGGCTATATGCACTGGACACGGTGACGATGGACCGAGTGATCGATACCGCTCTCGCCATCGCCCGGAGGCAGGCGGCTGCGTGAGATGACGACGCAGCATGACATCCGCCTCGGCGTCGAGGTCGTTGCCTTCACCCTCCACCGCTCGAATCAGAGAACGCTCGGCATCACCGTGCTTCCGGACGGAGCCATCACCGTATCGGCCCCCGAAAACGCAAGCCTCGAGGAGATCGAGGCCCGCGTTCGTCGGCGAGGGGGATGGATTCTGCGAGTGCGCCGCGAGTTCGAGGCGTTTCGACCGCGCATGACGCCGCGTCGCTTTGTGAGCGGCGAGACGCACCGATATCTCGGGCGACAGCTTCGACTTTCCGTCCGGCCCGATGCCCGACGCGGAGTGAATCTGGAAGGCGGCTTCCTGATCGTCGGGGGAACCGACTCCTCGGACACCGACGGCATCAAGCGCTCCGTTCAGGGCTGGTATCGCCGCATGGCCCGAGCGATCTTCGCCGATCGGCTGACGGCGTGTCTGCCCCTCTTCGCCGCCGAGCATCTCGTGGCGCCGAAGCTGACCTTACGAAGCCTTACGCGACGGTGGGGCAGTATGTCGCGCGACGGAACGAGCCTCGTCCTCAACACGCGGCTCGTCGAGGCCCCCCTGCCATGGATCGACTATGTCATCGTCCATGAGCTCTGCCATGTTCGCTACCCGAACCACGGCCCCGAATTCGTCGACCTTCTCCATAGCAAAATGCCGGACTGGATGAGCCGCAAGGCGAAACTCGAGAAAGCGCTCGCCTGAGTCGACCGGATTGAGTCCACGATCGGATTGCGCATCCCTCTCCAAGAGACAGTCGACATCGGCCGCCCGAGGCCGATCGTTGATGCGCCGAAAGCGGGCCAGTCCCATCGCGGTAGTCGCGGACCCCGGCGAGGCGGCCTGCACGACGCTGGTTCTTGGTGATGACCGAAGAACCTGAACCGAATCGTGCCGGCAAAGGTGATCGGCGCTAAGATCCTGACCTTCCTAGGAGAAATCTGGAGCGGGCGAAGGGATTCGAACCCTCGACCCCAACCTTGGCAAGGTTGTGCTCTACCCCTGAGCTACACCCGCATTCCAGTGCCGCGCACGACGGTGGCCGGCGCGGACGCACCCTAATGCCCCAATCGCGCCGGCAATGCAACAACTCCCGGCGCGGCGAGAAGCCCCGGCTTCGTCGCGTCCTGCGGGTGCCTCGACGCCGGCGCCGGCTCCGGCTGCATCAGCCCCTTCCTCACTCGCTTCCTCCCCATCCCCCACCGCTTTCCGACTCGCCTTCCCTCACCACCCGTCGCCTCGCCCTTCCTCGCTGACCGATCCTGCCCCGCCGCCCCCCTCACGTCCGGCGGAGGGAGCGGCCGCTCGGCCGAGGGGCAGGCGCCATCGGCGCCCGAGCCAGGTTCCACGGGACCCGCATCGGCCGACCGCGCCGACGATGTCGGCTTCTCCGTCGTCCAGCGGCTCCTCGAGCGGCTCGGCGGCGATCGGGAGGCGCCGCCGAGCCGCGCCTTGCCGAAGCGGGAGGGGTGCGCGCAGGCGCGAAGCGCGCCGCCCGCGCCACCCCCGTCCCGCAGGGAGCGCCCTCATTTGTCGATGAGTTGGACGACGCGGCGGGTGGACGGGTCGACGATCGCGATTCGCTCGCCGGCGACGAAGAAGTGATAGGCGGTCACGGTCGGCAGCTCGGTCACGGAGTCCTCGGGCAGGGCGTGCAGCGCAACGGATGCGGGCACCGTCATGCCGACCTCGGCCGGTCGCGGCAGCATCGCCGATTCGAGCTTCGACCGCGCCACCTGGTCGCGGATGCGCGCCTGCTTGTCGGGCGCGAGCAGCGGCGCGCTGTCGGGCACGACCGGCCGGCCGGCGTCCGGCGTCGACTGCGCCACCGCCGGCCCGGCGAGGAGGACGGCGGCCAGGAGATGATGGACCGGGAGCTTCATCGGTGCGTCCTCGCATCGTTCGATCTCGGGGATGAACGTCTCGACGAAAGGATAGGTTTCCGACGGCGCCCAGGTCCGGGTTCGGCTCGCAGCCGCGAGGGCCCGATTCCCTGTCGGAAACGGCGCGTCGAGGGCTCCGAACGGGGCGTCCGGCCGTGCTAGCCTTCGGCCATGCGCGGTGCCGCCGGAGTCCTCGGTCTCTTCCTTCTGCTCGCTGGCTGCGCTGCCGACCTCGACCCCGAGCAGGCGCGCATCTGCGCGCTGCTGCCCGCCGCCGTCGAGCCGGAGGGGACGGCGATCGAGATTTTCCGCCGGGCGCCGGGCGCGCGCGACCTGCAGGTCCGCATCGCCTATCGCGCGGTGCGGGCCGACGGCGGGCGGCATTCGGGCGAGATCGGCTGCGGCTTCGCCGGCGAGGGGCTCGCCGGCGGCCGGCTCGATCTCGTCGCCGTCGAGAGCGACGGCCGGCGGCTCAGCGATATCCAGCTGCACATCCTCAGGCGCTGGTACCTCGGCGCCGAGGGGGTCGCGGC